>CAMLKC010000032.1 GCA_946480595.1 uncultured Candidatus Saccharibacteria bacterium | reverse complement strand
CGCCGTCAATTTCTCGACGTAGGGAGTGAATTTCTTACCAACGATGAGGATGTGAGACATATTGCATATTTTACATAATTATGGTAATATAATCAAGTATTTCATTAATCGACACTAACAATCATAATATACTTATGGCAACCAAACACGATTTTCACAAAGTAATCATAGGCCGCTCCGAGCTGCTCTCTTTTGTGGGTACCGAGATGCTTCAGGTGCCTGCAAAGACAGATACGGGAGCCTTCCGTTCTGCTGTACACGCAGCAAATATCGAGGTAGATGGAAACGGCGTCCTGTGGTTCGATCTGCTTGGTGGCCATCCGGTTTGCGGAGCCATGAGCCACCGCATGTCAGCCGAAGAGTTCAGTAAAGTATGGGTCGCCAACTCATCTGGTGCCCGTGAAGAGCGCTACGAGGTCAAGCTAAAGGTAAAGCTGGGGCCAAAGGTATTCCACGCCCGCTTTACACTTGCTGACCGATCAAAAAAGATATATCCAATCCTACTAGGCCGTAAACTGCTTAATCACCGGTTTTTGGTAGATTCCAGCGAGACCAGCCTGGATCGCATATCACTAAAAAAACAATACGGAATTGAATTCCCGAATGACGAAGAGGAGGGCCGTGACGAATGAGAATTGCTATTTTGTCAAAGGGTGGTGCAAACTACTCGACACGCCGACTAAAAGAAGTTGCCAAAGCACGTGGTCACGAAGTAAAGGTGATCAACTACGCCCGGTGTTATGTGTCGATCGAAAAAGACCGTCCGGTTATTCGCTACGACGGTAAGACGGTCGAGCATTTCGACGTTATTATCCCGCGTATCGCCCAAAGCTACACCAAGTACGGGACGGCTATGGTGCGCCAGTTTGAATCGCAGGGCGCCTACACGACGGCAAGCTCTATTGCTATCAACCGCTCACGTGACAAGCTGCGGGCCTACCAGGTGCTGGCAAAAGCCGGCGTAGGAATTCCCAAGACCGTGTTCGCCCGCGAAACGGCGAACTTTGACGACGTCGTAGAACTTGCCGGCGGCACCCCGCTTATCATCAAGGTAGCCCGAGGGACGCATGGCAACGGTGTTGTTCTTGCTGAAACGCCCAAGGCTGCCAAGGCGGTAATGCAGGCCTTTTACGTAGAAGGCGTGAACTTTTTGGTGCAGGAATTCGTAAAAGAATCTGCTGGTACGGATATCCGTGCGCTCGTTGTCGGCAGCCGCGTGGTTGCCAGTGTAAAGCGCCAAAGTCTTGACGATGATTTTCGCAGTAACACGCACCAAGGTGGTGTCGGCAGGGCAGTCAAGCTGACCGAAGAAGAAGAGCGCACAGCTGTCAAGGCCGCCAAGGCTATGGGCCTCTCTATCTGCGGTGTCGACATGATGCGGAGCGAGCGTGGTCCGCTGGTGCTCGAGGTGAACTCCTCAGCTAGTCTTAAAACGCCGGAACTTATCACCAAACGCGACGTTGCGACCAAGATTATCGAATACATCGAAATGAACGCAAAACGCCGCAACAAAAAAGATAAAATCGGCGCTTAGCCTCCGCTTGCCTTCTCTGATATAATAATGCCTATGGTAATACAAGGCATTCGCAGATGAGCCGTCGCAAAGACGCGCTATCGTGGGGACTGATTGTTCTTGTTCTTCTTTTAGTGGGCGCGGCGACGGTGTATATTTTGTTGCCGCAGCTCCGGCCACATACCACGCTGCACCTTGGTGATGCAGTATTTACGGCGCAGGTAGCAAAAACGGAGGATGAACGGACAAAGGGCCTTTCTGAAACCGGCAGCCTAGGGGCCGACCAAGCGATGATTTTTGTGTATGACAAAGACGGCAAGTGGCCTATTACGACCAAGGGAATGAATTACCCCATCGACATTATTTGGCTAGATAAAGACAAAAAGGTCGTCTATATCGTTAAAAACGCTACCCCCGAAAGCTATCCCTACGAGGTTTTTGTACCAAAAGAGGAAGCCCGCTACGTAGTAGAGGTAGTTGCCGGAACAGTGGGCAAGAAGGCGATCGTTATTAAGGGCGAGGCATCGTTTGACGAAAAGAACCTCAAGGGGGTATTACAGTGAGTTTCCTGGTAATATTCCTGATCGTTATTGGCGTGCTGTTTGCGGCGTCGTTTCTTACCAAGCGGCGTTTTGGCGTGCTGGGGCTGGCGCTTGCCGCCGGTGCGATGCTCAGCAGCCTTTGGGTTGGCGACCTCACGCCTATCATTGCCAGTGCTGGTTTTGTCATCGTCAAGCCGCCGCTGTCGAGCCTTGTTTCGGCCGGGCTTATTTTGGCACCGGCGCTTGTGCTGCTCTCGAGTGGACCGACCTATAAAAACATGCGCCAGCGAATCGTGGGTGCGGCGGCGTTTGCAGTGCTTGCCACGTCACTGCTACTCGAGCCGCTCGGCTCGGCGCTGGTTATCGACCATATTGGTAAGCCGGTGTACGACTTTTTTGTAAAATACCACGCGGCTATTGTCACGGTTGCGTTGGTGCTTGCGGTTCTTGATCTTTTGGTCACAAAAACGCCTCGACACAAAGCCAAGGATTGACAAACACCCCTTAAAAGTGATATCTTTTTAAAGTTAGCTTGGCTAACGTTTTAACAATGTGGGTCCATAGCTCAGCTGGTTAGAGCACCTGCCTTTTAAGCAGGGTGTCGTGGGTTCAAGCCCCACTGGACCCTCCATAGAAAAAAGCCGATCGTTATGATGGGCTTTTTTCTATGGCAAGAATTGTTCGGCTAAAGGTATACTAACAGTAATGAACAACGACCAGAACGCGATCATCCTTGTAAAACCAAGCGAGCAGCACAAAGAAGCTGTACTTGCCTATAAACAAGAATTTATACAGAGCAACGATAGTATGGACGGCGCGGCCTCACTTGGCGATGCCGCCTCTTTCGAAGAGTGGTTGCAGCGCGTGCGCGACGAAGAAGGCGAAGAGGCATTGCCCGAAGGGTACGTCCCGGCATCGCAGTATCTTGCAATCAGGAAAGCTGACAACAAACTCGTTGGTATGGTGAATATCCGGCATAGGTTAAACGATGGGCTGCTGGTCCATGGTGGTCATATTGGCTACAGTGTTCCTAAGTCGGAACGGCGCAAAGGCTATGCTACAGAGATACTTCGGCAGGCGCTGGCTATCTGTAAGCAGATGGGTATTGATAAGGCGCTACTAACCTGCAACAAAGACAATATCGGGTCGGCAAAAGTGATTATGGCCAACGGCGGCGTTTTGCAGGATGAAATTGTTCACGAAGACAGAACGACGCAGCGTTACTGGATTGCTACTTAGCGCTAACGGTAAACGTGCCCGCAACTTCGTCGTGCAAGTGGTCGTGGAACTTGTAGTCGCCAAGCTCGTCCATTGTAATAGTAAAGCTCTGGCCTTTTTCTATCGTTTTTTCAGTGATGCCGTCATAGGCCCGGTGCTCGTCGTGGCGGCCAAAGGCAATGTAGCGAAGAACGTCGTCGGTATTTGTAACGGTCATCGTGTCGCAAAGCTTGCCGCTAGTGTGTGCGGGTGTAACTTTGCCGTTTGCAATAGTGACCGAATGCTCGGTGCCTTTATGCTCGCAGGTTGCAGCCTTTGCCTCGTCGGATTTTAGTAGGCCGTACAGCTTTACGGATCCAAAACCTATGACTCCGGTTAATATAATTGCACCAAGACAAAAAATAATTATGCGTTTCATTTCTTCTATAGTAGCACGGCAAGTGGCGGGGTTTGCTATGATGGGTTCATGGAATTCCAAACACTTATCGGCAGAGCAATGGCAATCAGGAAAAAGTATGCGTTACTTGAGAAAGAGCAGTATGGCCGCGAATGGACAGGCGAAGAAATCATGCTGGGGTACATGAAAGACATTGGCGACCTAGCCAAGCTGGTGCAGGCAAAAGAGGGTATCCGCCCCGTAGAAAATGTGGATGACGCCTTGGCGCACGAACTAAGTGACTGTATTTGGTCGGCTATCGTACTGGCGGATAAATACGGCGTAGACCTAGAAAAGTCATTTACGAAAACAATGGACGAGCTAGAAGGCAGGCTGAGTTGACCCTTATCGTTATTACAGGCCATCCCGGCTCTGGCAAGACAACGCTGGCGAAAACACTTGCTGGCAAATACAATATCGTCTTTATTTCAAAAGACGCGCTGAAGGAACGTATTTTTGACGGTCTTGGCAGTCGCGATAAAGAATGGTCGCTAAAGGTAAGCGGCGTCGCTCACCGAATAATGGACGACATGATTCGGCAAGAGCTGGCGGCCGGACATTCGGTTGTCGTGGAAAGTAATTTCAAGCCTGCGCTAGACGGCGAACGGTTCAGCATCATTACCCAAGAATTTGGCGCAGCGTGCGTACAGATTCTTTGCAGAGCCAACGGCGATGTTTTGTTCGATCGCTGGAACAAGCGGATAGCGGTGGGTGAACGGCACGAGGGTCACGTAGAAGCGATAAGTCTGGAAGAGATCCGCCGCGACTTATCGCTTCCGTATGAGCCGCTGCAGCTGCCGGGCAAGCTTGTCGAGATCGACACGACCGACCCGGCCGGTATGCAGTTGCCAGACCTAGCGCTCTAGCAGACCTTCTTTTTCAAACGCGTTTATCATTCGGGTCATGCCAATACCACCGCCAACGCGCGGGAAAAAGGTAAGCGCGAGGAAGTCGTCTAGCTCGCTTTCAACCCGCTCTTTACCGAATAGTTCGAACAGCCTTTCGGCGTACTTTCCTTCGCTAATACTGTAAAAACTCTCGCGCATTTCGTCGATGTTTGAGCTGCGTTCAGCGCTACCAATTGTTTCGTGGCCGTGCATAATCACGTCTATTTTATGTGCGTGCGTATCGCTCTTTTTCTTCATGTTCCAAAATGGGGAAGTGTAGGTAGGGAAGTCGGTGCAAAATACGACCGGGCCAAAATCTTGCTGCATTTTGTTTTCGTCGTCATGGCTAAGCTCTTCGGTCTTGTAAAACTCTTTCAGCTCGTCGTAGGTTTTGTAAACATAGTCGCCGCTAAAGCCCAGGTAGTTTAGCATTTCGGCTTCAAACTTTTTCAGCTCTTCAACGCTTCCCTTCAGCTCAAACTCGAACATAGGGAAGATGAGTTTGTGGCGGCCGGGTACTGGGTTGGGCTCGTTGCGGTAACTGGTGCTGACACAAAAAACGCCGGGAAGATCCGGGTTTTTGAGGAGTTCGTATTCCAGCCACATTTGGCCGGTCTGCGGCAGCGGCCATACCTCGCCCATGTAGTTGTACGTGGCAACAGTAGTCGGGTCTTCGCAGGCGGCCAGAATGCTCAGGCGGTCCTGAGTGTTCACTTCAACAAACCCTTTTTCCAGGCAAAACGCGCGCATTTTATTTGCGACACTGCTGAATGCCCGAATGTCTTCGACGCCTCGGTAATTGTTAATCATGCTTCCCTCCTTGGGTTTATTATTTTGCTGCATAAAAAAACAACCCCACGGGGTTGTTCAAAGAAAATAGGCGCCCGCAGGATTTTCATGCCCGAGAGTGCCTATAGTTATGCATTAGTTCGTACATTAGCATAGGCGGAATATATTTGCAAACATCGGCTATAATAAAACTAAGTTATGGATTATCTACTTATAGCAAGCATCCTTATATATGCCAGTACGGTGCAGATGTTCGGAAAGTCAGATATTTTGGGCATACGGTTAAGCGCGGCTGTCGTGACGGTCGTTCCTTTTCTGCTAAGCACGATTTTGAGATGGCTTTTCCTCTCTGGCCAAGACCCCGAGCTATTGCAGATAGTCAGCGTACGCGACGTAGTTATACTACTTGTACAGTTTATAGCTGCACTATGGATATTTAGAATGCTTCGCGAAAACGAGGAGACAATAAGCAACTGGTTTGCGTGGGCTGTCGGCGGCGTTTTGATTATTTATTTTGTTGTACCGTTCATAGCAGGCGTTATACTCCCTCAATAAATGATTTGCTGGATTTGTAAGGACCATGACTCAAGCGCGCTTACTTGCCTTTTCCTCAGCTAAGTCTCATACTTCAATCAAGGAGAACAGGCATGGCGGTTGAAAAAAAGACATGGGAGCAAATGACTAAAGGTGAACGAATTGGAGGCATAATCGCTCTTTGTATTGCTGTGGTACTGGGCGTCTCACTCATAGGCGGTTTTGTGTCGGCAGTGACGGGTGGTCTAGCAAAAAAAGAGAGTTCAGCTGAAGTCCAAGAAAAACAGTCGGTAGTAACTTATGGGAATGCCAAAGAGACGGAGGCAATTCCCTTTAAAAAAACCAAGCAAAATGACCCAGATCGAGACCAGGGTACTAGTGAATTAACGACGAGTGGTGTAAATGGTGTTCGTTCCAAGACTTACCGTGTTACGTATGTTGACGGTAAAGAAACAGGTCGTGAGCTTACGGAGAGCGAGATCACTAAAGTGCCAATCGATGAAGTGACGTCCGTTGGTGTTCGCGCTCCATATACACCACCAACCCCAACATACTCGGCGCCGCCTCAGCAGCAATCTAACTGCGATCCGAATTACTCGGGTTGTGTACCAATAGCTTCGGACGTAGATTGTGCAGGAGGTAGCGGCAATGGTCCCGCCTACGTCTCGGGATCAGTGCAGGTTATCGGATCAGATATTTATGACCTAGATCGCGATGGCAATGGGGTCGCTTGCGAATAAGCTGGAAAGTACCTACGCGTCGTGTGTAGAAGAATAGCTTTACATCTGTTATAATAAAGAAAATCATACCGGCTAACAAACGGAGACTCTTATGTCAGGACACAGTAAATGGTCAACTATTAAGCGCGAAAAAGGCGCAAAAGACGCCAAGCGCGGTGCTGTTTTTACTAAAATTGGCAACCAGATTGCTATCGCTGCCCGCAGTGGAGTAGACCCTGCGATGAACTCGACTCTCGCGCTTGCGATTGAAAAAGCAAAACAGGCGAACATGCCGGTGGCGAACATTCAGCGAGCTATCGACCGTGTTGCTGATAAGAACGCAGCTGCTCTTGAAGAGGCAACTTACGAAGCTTATGGCCCAGGTGGTATTGGTATTATCATCGAAACTGCAACCGACAACAAAAACCGCACTTACCCAGAAGTACGCACCGCACTTACTAAAAATGGCGGTAACATGGCAGAGCCGGGCAGCGTGGCGTTCCAATTTACACGTAAAGGCGTCATCCGTGTTGCGGCAAGTGGTGAAGATGCACTGCTGACCGTTCTTGATGCTGGTGCTGAAGATGCGGCGGAAGAAGATGGTGAGTTGATTGTGTACACTGACCAAAAAGACTTAGCAAAAGTTCGCACGGCAATTATTGAAGCGGGGCTTGAAGTAAAAGAAGCTGAGCTGCAATACGTTCCAAACGCACAGGTAGAAATCAGCGATGCTGAAGTTGCGCGAAAAGCGCTGAAAGTGCTTGATGCACTCGACGATCTTGATGATGTGGTGAACGTACATACGAACGCTGATATTACTGTCGATGTTGAATAACGTATACTAACAACATGAGAATCATCGGTATCGATCCGGGCACGGGAATCTTAGGCTTTGGTGTGGTGGACGTAATAAAGGGTAAGGCGCGCATGGTGACGGCGGGTGTTATTACCACGCCTGCACATACGCCGATAGATGAGCGGCTGGAAGAGATTTTTGACGGCCTGACGGAAATTATTGCCGAGACCAAGCCCGAGGTTATGTCGATAGAGCAGCTGTTTTTCGCGCGCAACGTAACCACTGCCATAAGCGTGGCGCAGGCGCGCGGCGTGGCGATGCTGACTGGCCGCAGGGCCAAGCTGCCAATTGCAGAATATACGCCAATGCAGATAAAGCAGACACTGACCGGCTATGGCAAGGCGGACAAAAAACAGGTGCAAGAAATGGTGCGCCTGCACCTGGGACTAAAAGATGTACCCAAGCCGGACGACTGTGCCGACGCGCTGGCTGCGGCAATTACGCACTCTATGATGAGCCGCGGGAATAATTAATCGCTATATAAACTAAAGCGTGATACTATGGAAGCCTAAACGCTTTACAGGAGAGCCTGCCATGGTCCGATTCGCCGACAAACTAGCCGAAAAATGTGCCGTTGCAGGCGTGTGGGGGAACGAAGGCGCGACCCGTATGACCGCCACAATGTTAGAAGCATTGCAGCACCGCGGGCAAGACGCAACGGGAATAGTTGTCCGTAATAGTGAAGGGAAATTGTTGCGGCATGTAAAGCTGGGGCTGGTAGCGGATGCTTACCCGGAAGAAACGCTTGCGGGCCTTGGCGGAATGGTAGCGGTGGGGCATAATCGCTACGCGACAAGCGGTGTTGCCTCGGACTTCGAGCATATCCAACCGTTTGCCGACGCCGGAACTGACTTTGTTTTGGCGCATAACGGCAATCTTTCTGTCGTGGACCCGCTAAGGGACTTTTTGGAGCAGAAAAACACGCCTGGGCTGGAGCTGATGAATGATTCGGGAATGATGCATGCGGCGATCTGCCATTATCTGCAGGCGGGAAGCGGGGCAGTAGAAGCAGTGGTGCAGGTCTTCCCTATTCTAACTGGCGCGTTTTCGTGCGTGGCTATGCACGAAGGAAAGCTGGTGGCGTTTCGCGATAGGTGTGGTATTCGCCCGCTTTCGTATGGGCGGTTGCCAGGCGGCGGTTACGCGGTCGCTTCGGAAACCCGCGCACTGGATATGCTGGGTGCGACCGAGCAAACGGATGTTTTGCCAGGTCAGGTAATTGTTATTGACGAGGCCGGAGTGAGCAAACGAACGCTAGCGAAGGCAAGCCCAAAGCTGGATATTTTCGAGTTGGTATATTTTGCCCGTGGCGACAGCCGGCTATATGGAAGGCTAGTAGAGGATGTGCGGTATGATTTTGGCGTGCAGCTTGCGCGGGAGCAGCCACTGAAGGGGAATGCCGAGTCGATTATTGTCGTTCCAGTCCCCCGCTCGGCAAACTCGGCAGCAGAAGGGTACGCCAAACAAAGCGGACTACGGTACGTGGAGGCGATTAACCGTTCTAGCCGTCTGAGGACATTTATTAAACCCGACCAAAATGCGCGCAGGCAGGCGGTTCGCGAAAAGTTAGTCCCCGACCCCGCCGCCCTGAACGGCAAAAGGGTGGTGCTGGTAGAAGATTCTATCGTGCGCGGAACGACGCTTGGCGTGCTGATAGAAATGCTGCGCGAAGCCAGAGCGGCAGAAATACACGTGCGGATAAGCGCACCGCCCGTGCGGTTCCCGAATTTTTACGGTATAAATATGCCGTCGCAGCAAGAGCTGATAGCGCATGGCCGGACAGTAGAGGAAGTTTGCGAGCTTATTGGCGCGGACTCACTTGGCTATCTTTCGGTTGAGGGAATGCTAACGGCAACAAAGCGTGCGCCAGAGGCATTTGATACCTCGGTATTTACCGGCGAGTACCCCGTGGACATTGGCGTGCACCGCGACCAGATTGTCAAAAGCGATGCACGGATTTTTCAGTCGACGTGAAATATTTAGTATAATGTACTAAGGAATATGATCCGACAAGGCACTTACACGAAACGGGTGACTAAGGTTACCAGAGCTAAGCGTTCACTAAAACGTCGTTGGCGCTGGTTTAAGGGTTTGTCTAAAAAGAAGAAAGCATTGCTTATTTCGGCGCCAATTTTGGCGTTCTTAATTTTGACTCCTATTTTTACGTACATCTACTACTTTAATGATATTGGCGACCAAGAGCGGTTGATGAACCGGAATAATACCGGGGTGCTTCTGACCGACAGGAATGGCAAGACCATTTATAGTATTGGCCGTGCCCAGCACGCAAAAAGAGTGCCGCTTACCCAGATCTCTGACTATGTTAAAAAAGCGCTTGTTTCGTCTGAGGACAAAGACTTCTATAAGCACAGCGGCTTTTCGATAAGCGGTATTTTGCGTGCGGCCAAGGGCGGCGGCGAGAGTGGTGGCGGTTCGACTATTACTCAGCAACTTGCTAAAACAAATCTGCTTACCGACGAACACACGCTGCTGCGCAAATACCAAGAGCTAACGCTTTCGATAGCGATTGAGTCGCGCTATTCGAAAGACCAGATTCTAGAGATGTATCTGAACTCGGTATTCTTTGGTGGTACGAGTTTTGGTATTGAAGAAGCGGCGCAGACGTACTTTAAGAAACCAGCCAAAGATCTGGACCTTGCCCAAAGTGCCATGATGATTGGTATTTTGCCGGCGCCAAATGCCTACTCGCCAACGCTCGGCAATCCACAGTATGCCAAAGAGCGACAGACCTACGTGCTAAAGCGCATGGTACAAGACGGATATATTACGGCTGCCCAGCAGCAAGCAGCACTAGATGAAAAGCTAGCGTATGCACCGACTCCGACCCAAAGTGCTGGTGAGGCACCGCATTTTGCCGAGATGGTCCTAAATGAACTTTACGACAAATACGGCGAGGAAAAAGTGATTCGTTCTGGCTACCAAGTAAAGACGACGCTCGACCTAAACCTGCAGCACACGCTCGAAAACAACATCAACAACCACATAGCGTATATCCAGGCAAATGGCGGA
>CAMLKC010000031.1 GCA_946480595.1 uncultured Candidatus Saccharibacteria bacterium | reverse complement strand
AAACTTGCTTGACGCGCAGGCAATGCCGATGGATAATATCTTCACTATCCGCAGTTATTCAGAAGCGTCTTTTTGCCAGAAATCTTAGGAAATCAAAAAGTCGTATTCACCACCGGGGGTGATAACTCGATAGTTGTTTAACTTTATGCAGGAGAATTGTATGAGTGCAACGACTATAACTGAGGAGCTCGGCGGCTACGCGCTGCCCGAACGCTATCCTATTCGCGAGGGGGCCACGCTGGATGAACTTCGGTGGTGTCACGAGGCCGACCGTGCGGAAGAAGTGTTTGCGCTAGCGCGTGATCCCGCTACTTTTTATGAAATCAACGTCACCAGCGATATTACCAAAGAGCAGCGCAAAGAAGACGTTGATCCCGCCTTTTGGGAAATGATGGAGGCGGAGGTTGCTCCGCTGGTTGGCAAAAAAGGGTTTGTTATCAGCTCTACCTTCGAGGGCGGCGGCGTGGCTATGCAGGAACCCCCGGCGCTCGACCTGTACAAACAACTTGGCGTCGATCTTAAATGGCTCGTGTCAGAGGCTGACCCTGAAGCATTCGAAGTAACCAAGAAAATGCACAACCTCCAGCAGGATGTTTTGGAGCCGGACGTGCAATTCACCGATAAAGACAAGGCGAAGCATCAAGAATACGGCCTGAAGAACTTTGAAGGGATGATAGAGAAGGTCCCGGGCTTTGCCGAGGCCGATTTTTATTGGATCGAGGATCCGCAGCTGGCAGCGATGGTTCCAAAATTAATGGAAATCAACCCTAACGCCCGGTTTATTTACCGAAACCACATCCAGACGGACCGCGATAAAATGGCGACGGCTGGTTCGCCGCAAAACCGTATTTACGAATACCTTCGCGACGACTGTAGAGTGGGTGATGTTGACACGTATGTCGCGCACCCTGTCGAGCAGTTTGTGCCGTATGGGACACTAAATGTTGCCTACATGCCACCGACCAGCGAGCTGCGAGAAGACCTTAACCGGCCGATAGGGCCTCTGGAGCGGGCAGAGAAAAAGCACTGGATTAACGGTCAGGTCACGAAGCAAAACCTGCAGCGCCGGGAGGCGAACAGGGCTGCTCATATTCTTGAAATGGGTGAAGAGCCAAGCGACGATGTAGTGCGTCGCGACGACCAGCCGTTGATTGACTGGGACCGCAAGCTCCTGACCGGGTTTGCCCGTTTTGACAAGGCAAAAGGCCAGCAGTTCAATATGCAGCTGCAGCTGCTGATTACGCGCAAGTTGCGAGAAGTCGGTACTCAGGCTGGCATGGATGCGGCTGAGATAGAATCGCTCATTCCACACTCGATCATTGCAGGGAATGGTGCGACTGACGACCCGGATCGCAGCCTCGTACTTGGCGAAATGATTGGCCTGACCCAGACCGAATATGAAGAAATCAAGGACCATATAACGGTAGTCGGGCTCGAACACGACTACGCTGCGGTAAATGTGCTGCTAAGTGAGAGCATGTATACCGAGAACTTCTCAACCAAGGAAGGCTTTGAACACCGCCGCGCCGAAGGCATGCTAAAAGATGTTCCGTCATGTTCGACCAATGCCGGTGGCTTGCCGCTACAGGGGCTGGACGGCCAAGGCGGTTTTGTGGCGAACCTCGAAAATATGGACGCCGAACTTGACCGTATTGCCAACGAAATTGTGATGGATATTCTTGACGAAGACAGGTACGCTGCGCGCCGTGAGCAAACCCGTCAGTGGGCACAGGATTACATCATTCCGGAGCTGACGACAGTGGCAAACGTAACGCGTTTTTCAAGAATTGTCACGGGTCGGGCTGTCGAAAATGAAGGTGGTCGCCGCTGGATGATGCGTGAACTGCTCGGCGAAAAGGCTGGCCAGATACGCAAGATGGGCGAAGGAACGATGGCGGTAGTTAGTTAGCTGTTGCTGCTGACTGAGTAACGCGGGCTGCTGCAGGTACCTCTGTGAGCAGCCACGTTTCTATAAGGCGATAATATTTGCCGAGGTCACTGGCAAGCAGCCATTCTTCTTCGCCGTGCCGGCCGCCGCCGTAAGGCTCGACGATAATACAGGGAATGTTATATAGCGCAAAGTAACGGGCGTCCGACCCGCCGTAAGAGTCAATATATTGGGCCGGCTCATTCCGGATAGTCTGCAGCGCTCTTAGGAATGGCGTCACGGACGGGTGTTCTTTGTTAAAAATGACAGGGCTGCCGGATTGATTGATAGTGACGGTTACGCCGTAAGTGGCGGCCAGCTCGAACGCTCGCAGTTCAAACCGCTTTAGTGCATTCACGTCAAAACTGCGAATATCAAGAAGGGCTGAGGCGTTATCTGCAATCTGGTTAACGGCACTGCCGCCAGTAATAGCGGTAATGGAGAGTGTCGTGCCATTAGGCCCTTCAAAAGGATATTCGTTTCGCAGTATTTGGGTCATATCAACGATGCGGTGCAGTGCGTTGTCGCCTTCCCATGGGCGGGAGCCATGAGCTGCTTTGCCGCTGGCACGCAGTTCCATGCCAAAAAAGCCTTTGGCGCGGGCTTCGATTTGCCAGTCACCGCCGCCATCAGGAATAAAGACAACGCCAGGGCGGAGGCCGGTTCCCAGGATATCGTTCATTGAGTCGCCGCCGATCTCCTCGTCAGTGGTAAACAGTACGCCAATGTCCATTGAGTGGAGACTATCCGCGTGTGTTTTAAGGAACTCTAGGTAGCAGGCCACTGCCATCTTCATGTCGTAGGTGCCGCGGCCATACAGTCTGTCGCCGATGCGCTGCATCTGGAACGCTGTGTCAGAACCCGGGACAACATCAAGGTGAGCCGCCAAGAGGACGGCTGGCTCAAGTGTTTTTTGTGTTGTTGCATAGAACCACGGGCGAGCCGCGTCGGGACTGCTTTCGGTGATATAAAGGTCGAGTGATACCAGCTCTTTTTTGACATATTGGATAATTTCAAGACAGGCCGCGGCGTTTTCCGTGACGCTAGGAATGGCAATGAGTTTGGCGAGTGTCGCCTCGAGTTTAGTCTGCATATTTTTGTCGAACAATTAATTATACACGAAAGGGTGCTAACTATACATTATACACCTTAAATGCGCATGTGCGCTAAATTTAATGCCATAAAGAGAAAACGGTGGTACAATAACCTTTGATATGAGTGTTATTTTTAAACGTACCAAAATCCTCGCGACCGTAGGGCCGGCAACAAACAGTTATGAAGCAATCGAAGCGCTGGCAGCGGCCGGCGTGAATGGCTTTCGCCATAATTTCAGTCACGGTACTTATGAAGAGCGTGACCAGCAGATCGAATGGATCCGCCAGGCAAGCGACAAACTTAAAAAACCCGTCGCTATCTTGCAAGACCTCCAGGGGCCAAAGATCCGTCTTGGAAACCTGGTAGACAATCACTTGCCAGTCAAAAAAGGCGACGAGCTTGTTCTTGACTTTGGCGTTGAGCACGACGGCGGCATGACGCTGCCAGTCCAATACAACCTAGCCGAAAAGGTAAAAGTGGGTGAGATTATTTATATTTTCGATGGTAAAGTCCGTACGACAGTGCTGGAAATCCCCTCTGAGACGGCCGTAAAAGTCCGCGTTGAAAACGACGGCACGCTGATGAGCCGCAAGGGTCTCAACCTGCCGGATACCGACTTTGGTGGTGACATTCTGACACCAAAAGACCTCAAGGACATCGAATACGGCGTCACGAAAGACTACGACTACGTATCGCTTAGCTTCGTGCAATCAGCCGACGACATCAACAACCTTCGCCAGATCCTAGTGAGCCACGGTTCGCACGTGCAGATTATTGCCAAGGTTGAGACGAAAGCTTCGATTAAAGACGACGTCCTGGAAGAAATCGTAAAAGCTAGCGACGGCGTCATGGTTGCCCGCGGCGACTTGGCTGTCGAGGCTGGAGCCGAGGTAGTGCCTATCGTCCAGCGCCGCATCGTGGCACTTTGCCGCAAGTACGGTAAGCTGAGCATCGTCGCTACCCAGATGATGGGCAGCATGGTAGACAACCCAGAGCCTACCCGCGCCGAGGTGAGCGACGTCGCCAACGCCGTCATTCAGGGCGCTGATACCGTCATGCTGAGCGACGAGACGGCAAACGGCAGTTACCCAATCGAAACCGTTCAGGCTATGAAGCGCACCATTCTTTACACGCAGGAACATGCGACCGTCCGTCGTCTTGAAGATGTGATTACCATGAAAAACAACCAGCTCGATGCCATTAGCACCGCCGCCGTCACTTTGGCTCAGCAGCTTAAGGTAGATGCGATCGTGGCTGAGACGAAATCTGGTGCGACGGCTGCCAATATTGCCGCTCACCGCCCTAACCTGCCTATTATCAGCGTAACGAGCGAACCGCGTGCTGCCCAGCAGCTGGCGCTTAGCTACGCTAACAAGAGCTTCGTCCGTCCTGACGGCGAGCGTGCCGGCCTGGAGCTAGCTAAAGAGCTAAAAGCAAGCGGCTTCTTCGGCGAAGCACCAAAGGTGACTGTCGCTATTGTCAGTGGCCGTCAACCAGGACTTGTCGGTGCTACTGACACGATCCGTGTCCGCGTGCTAGAATAAAACTAGCAATAAATAGGGTGGGACAATGGCATTTTTTAAACAGACAATCAACACCGTACCGCTTCACGGCCAAACGGTATTACTGCGCGCAGATTACAACGTGCCATTAAAGAGCGATGGCACGATTGAGAGTGATTTTCGGATCCAAGCAAGTCTGCCGACAGTAAAAAAGTTGCTTGCCGATGGCTGCAAGGTGGTGATTATCAGCCATCTCGGCCGCCCTGAAGGCCACCGAGAGGAAAAGTACAGTCTGGAGCCGGCCGCCTTGCGACTTGCCGAGCTTTTGGGTGAACCGGTGCGCTTTGTTAATGAAACGGTGGGCGACAAGGTGCGAATGGCTGTGAAGTTAGCGCCAAAACGAAGCGTAACCGTACTTGAAAACCTACGTTTTGACCCCCGCGAAGAAGCAAACGACGAAGGTTTTGCCCGCGAACTGGTAAAGAGTTCAGGTGCGCGGTACTTCGTACAAGATGGTTTTGGTGTCGTGCACCGTGCGCATGCCAGTACGGCTGCAATCACGATGCTACTGCCAAGCGTGTCAGGTTTACTGCTCGAACGTGAATATACGGTTATCACCCAGGCCATGAAAAACCCGGAGCGTCCCCTGGTCGCTATTCTTGGTGGCGCGAAAGTCCATGACAAGATTGCCGTTATCAAGGCGTTGATTGATGTGGCCGACAGAATCATCATTTCTGGCGCCATGGCTAATACTTTTCTGAAATACAAAGGGCTTAGCCTGGGCAAAAGCAAGCTCGACGACGATGCGAACGATGTTCTCGATGATATTTACAAAGCCGCCCGCGAAAAAGTTGGTGCTGATAAGATCGACGACTTTTTGGTATTACCAAAGGACCTGGCGGTTGGAAAAGCCCTCGACAATACGCCTCGTCATATTGTCGCAGTTGACCAATTGGCGCCTGATGATATGGCGCTTGATGTCGGCGATAAGACCATTGAAGAAATAGTAGCTTATGTCGAAAAAGCCAAGACTGTTATCTGGAACGGCACCCTTGGCATGGCTGAGTTTCCAAACTATGCCCACGGCTCAGCCCGCCTTAGTCTGACGCTGGCGACCAACCCTGAAATTGAGTCTATTATCGGTGGCGGTGATACGGCTGATTTTGTGTTGAACTGGGATAGCAAGCAAGGTGGAAGCTTCACGCATGTCTCCACTGGCGGTGGTGCAAGCCTCGAACTCATGGCTGGGGAAAAGCTGCCAGGTATCGAAAGCCTGCTGGACGCCCGTAAATAAGTAAGGTACACTAAAGCGAAAGAACATAAGCGGTATATGTCTCGAGATAAGAAACTCATCGTCGGTAACTGGAAGATGAACCTCAATACCCATGAGGCCAGTTTATTTGTCCACCGGCTCAGTGAACAAGTGAAAACGCATCGTGACGTTGAGGTAGTGCTGGCGCCAACACTTTTAGCGCTACAATCGCTGAGTTTGCAGGTGAACCGACGCCAGTTCAAGCTCGCTGTTCAAAACCTGTATTGGCGTGACAATGGCGCCTTTACCGGCGAAGTTTCTGCTTCGCAGCTGCACGGTATTGTTGATTATGCAATCATTGGCCATTCTGAGCGACGGCATATTTTTGGCGAAACGAATAAAGATATTTGCAACAAAGTGCAAGCGGCAATCC
The DNA here is from genome assembly GCA_946480595.1 of uncultured Candidatus Saccharibacteria bacterium. The sequence continues at coordinate 4,356 of CAMLKC010000031.1, read as the reverse complement.
GTAACCAAATCAAGCCGATTCTCTGTATCGGTGAAACGACCAATGAGCGTACTGACGGTGAGACCGAAGCAGTCCTGCATGATCAGCTGGTTGCCGGACTTGCGAACATTACGAGCGAAGAACTAGAGGATACGACGATCGCTTACGAACCCGTATGGGCTATCGGAACGGGTAATAACGCAATGCCCGACGACGTCACTAAGGCGGTAAAAGCTATCCGTAACCAAATCAGGCATCTTTATGGAGCGGCTGCAGCGGCCGACGTTCGTGTCCTTTACGGCGGTAGCGTTACCCCTGACAGCGCGGCTGATTATCTGGCTATCGATGGTGTCGACGGGTTGCTTGTCGGCGGAGCAAGCCTTGATGTACATAAATTTAGCGACATTATTTCAAAGGCTCATAAAGGCGCCGAGATAGTTAAAAAGTAGGGGTGGGAATGAAAGATTTAGATTTTGACGAACTTGACCGGGCGGTGAATTCCCTCATGACGAGCGTACCTAAGTCTGCCCCGCAGCGAAACGACGAAAAAGTCAACACGCTGGACATTACCTCGACACTTGACGATAAAGACGCGACGCCACCTTTTAAAAAGATAGAAGAAGTCGCGGCAAATGTAATGAGCGATCAAAAGAGCGATGACGCTCCTGCCGAGTCAGCGCCAAAAGAAGAAGACGTTTCACCGGCACCAGCCGTAATTCCGCAGCCTTCAGTGTCATCCGCGCCGGCTGCCCGAAGAGGGGGTCGTTTTATGGATGTCGTTCATCCGTCGGCAGATATGTCTAAACCAGATACGCCTCGTCCTATATCACGCCAAGGCGCTACTATCGAGCCGCTTGGAGCGTCGCAAAAGATAGCAGACATTATTCCTAAAAAGCGTGAAACGACAGAAAAAACCGAAAAGACCGAAGAAGTTGTCGAAGAACCAAAAGAAGAGCCGGTAGTAGCTACGGCCCCGCAGTCTCCTGCAGAACCAGAGGCAAAAACCGAAGAGTCCGCTTCGACAAGTGACTGGCCTGACCCGCTTGATATGATGCCAGCAGCGAAGGACGAAAAAGAGGAAACAACCGAACCGTCAGAGCCGGAAGAACCAAAAGATGAAGAGTCGACATCGCCGCTTACTTCACCATTCCTCCCAGATACGAAAGTCGAAAAACGGCCGCTAGGCGGCATTCCTTCAGAAGAAGAACCTTCTACGTCAGCAGTAGAAGAACCTGACCGTGCGCCGGTAATTCCCGTTGATGCAACGCCCAAGACCATCGATGATCCGAACGCTCAACTGCCCGCCGATCCAAACGCCGTGGAACTTCAGCTTCCCGAGGAACTGAGTGGTGACCTGATGGCTGTTGAAGCGGATACGACGCATGACGAGCTCAAGCAGGCACATGAAAATGAGACTCCACAAGCAGCTGCGACTGCACCAAAAGCCGCAGAGCCGAAGACAGGCACTGCCGTAGCGGAACCTCCTGTTCCATCGGGTCCGACGTCTATTCCTCAGCAGTACCGCGAAGAGCCGAACACGGGAGACAAAGACAACGTGCCAATTTACGACACCGACACGTACCACCAGCCACTTTCTCACCCTGCTAAAAAGAAATCCGGGTGGATGTGGGTGATTTGGATTGTCCTGATTCTTCTCGTTGGTGCCGGCGGCGGCGCTGCCCTTTACTTCCTTAGGCTTGTATAGTTTTTTAGGATAGGTTGAAAATACGACACCTCCAGGGACGGTTTTTAGGTATAATAAAGCTAATGGATTTATTTAAGGACCTTAACCCCGCGCAGGCTGACGCGGTAAAAACGACGACCGGACCGCTGCTTATCTTGGCGGGTGCTGGTAGTGGCAAGACGAAAACACTGACGCACCGCATTGCTTATCTAATTGCGAACGAACGCGTATGGCCGAACGAGATCTTGGCGGTGACTTTCACAAACAAAGCGGCACGCGAGATGCGCGAGCGCCTTGGACACCTGCTTGGGCAAGATGGTGCTGCCCGCAACTTTATGCCATGGATGGGGACATTCCATGGCATTTGCGTGCGTCTGCTTCGGATGGACGGTGACAAAATCGGTATTTCATCCAACTATGTTATATATGACGAAGACGATCGCCAGGGGCTCATCAAGCAAGCAATGAAGCAACTATCGATCGGCGACAAGCAAATTAAACCGCGCGCCGTCAGCTCTGTCATTTCAAATGCAAAGAACGAATTGGTGTCGCCCGAAGAGTTTGAGGCAAGCGCCAACTACCCGTTTCAAAAAGAGGTCGCGAAGATCTATCGGCTCTACGAAAAAATGCGAAAAGAGGCCGGTGCGCTGGATTTTGATGATTTGCTGATTGAAACCGTTCGACTTTTTAAAGAGCACCCCGAAACGCGTAAGAAGTGGCGCGCCCAGTTTAAACATATCCTTATCGACGAATATCAGGACACCAACGCTGCCCAGTATGCCATTGTAAAAAGCTTAGTGAGCGACGACCGTAATATTTGCGTGGTCGGTGACGACTGGCAGTCGATTTACAGTTGGCGCGGTGCGGATTTTACTAACATTCTTAACTTTGAGCGGGATTTTCCTGGTGCAAAAATCGTCAAGCTCGAGCAAAACTATCGTAGTACTGGTGCTATTTTGGAGGCGGCGCATAGCGTGATTACCAAAAACACCCAGCGAACGGACAAGAAACTCTGGACGGCTGAGCCTACCGGTGCACCCGTGCAGGTCCATCAGGTATATGACGAATCCGAAGAGGCATACGCGGTAGCTAGCCGTATTGGTGCGCAAACCAGCATCGGTGCACGACAATACGGCGATTTTGCCGTATTGTACCGCACTAACTCGCAGAGCTATACGCTTGAGCGTGCCTTGCTGCAGCACCGCATCCCCTACCAGATTATTGGCGGCGTTAGGTTTTATGACCGCAAAGAAATCAAAGATGTCATCGCGTATTTGCGCCTCCTTTACCAGCCAAACGACCGTATGAGCTTCAGCCGGATCGTCAATATTCCGACGAGAGGTATAGGTGCAACCAGCCTTGAAAAGTTTTTGCTTTGGCAGGCCGATAATGGCATGGATATTATTTCCAGTTTGGTAAATGCCGAGCAAACCAGTAGTATCACGCCGCGTGCCAAGATGGCGCTTTCGTCGCTTGGTGAACTGCTGAGAAATCTTCAGGGAAAGCTCCAGTCCGAGGCGCCTCCGAGCGAACTAATTGAAACGCTGGTGAGCAAGACAGGCTATCGCGACTATATTCTGGACGGTACGCCGCAGGCCGAGGAGCGCGAGGCGAACATAGGCTCGCTTATATCTGACGCCAAGGCATTCCTGTCACTACCCGACTTCCTAGAAGAAGTCGCACTTATGTCGAGCGCCGACAGCGACAGTCACGAGCAAAAAGTAACCCTTATGACTATCCATGCCGCAAAAGGCCTGGAATTTCCAGTGGTCTTTATGGTGGGAATGGAAGAGGGGATTTTCCCGAACGCCCGTGTACAAGACGACGGTCCGGCTGCCCTCGAAGAAGAACGCCGCCTCTGTTATGTAGGTATGACCCGCGCGCGTGAGGAGCTTCACCTTAGCTATGCGCAGAGCCGCCTGCAGTTCGGCCAACGCGGTTACAATATGCCGTCACGGTTCCTAGGTGACATGGGCCACGATATCGTCCAAGCACCTGTTCCTACGTTTAATACCCATCTTCCCGATGACTATGACGGTTTTAGTGATACCCCCGATTTTGACATCGGTGACGGCGTGCGTTCGGCGCAGTTTGGCGTCGGTGAGGTGATAGATATCGACGGTATGGCGGTGACGGTCAAGTTTACTAATGGCCAAACCAAAAAGCTCAATGTCGAATACGCAAGGCTCGAAAAGCTCTAAAACTACCCTAAAACGCTTGTTTTTGCTATAATTAGCCCAGTACACCAGCGGAGGTGTCCTTACATTTATGAAGAGTATACTTCGAAAATCCAGGTCCCCGCGCGGCTTTCTTGCGGCCGCAACTCTTTTTGCAGTAGCACTTTTTGGGGTGAGTTTTGCGACCTACGCCCAGGCTGACACGCAGCGGCCAGTAAATGGCCAGCGGCTCGTTACTGTACACGACCAAGGTGAAGAAATTGGTTTTCTTACACGTGCTACGACGCTTCGCAAAGCACTTGAAGGCGCGCATATTCATATCGACAAGAGTGATATGGTCGAACCAGCCCTCGACGATGAACTAGTCGCTAGCAACTACGAAGTTAATATCTACCGCGCAAGACCCGTGACAATCGTTGACGGCGCAGCTCGTAAACGCGTCATGTCTCCTTATCGCACGGCAAAACAGGTAGTAGAGCACGCCGGTATGAAGCTGCACGATGAAGACCAGACTGA
>CAMLKC010000030.1 GCA_946480595.1 uncultured Candidatus Saccharibacteria bacterium | reverse complement strand
CGTCCTAAACTTAAAAAAAACCCACACTTTTCGGTCGGCCCCTTTACTTACGGGGTCTAATAATATCAACCTGGCGGGGCGGCCGCTCGCTAAGAGCTATGGCGGCCCCACCTCCCTGGTGAGAAAATACGAATTAGAATTGATTTTTCTGTAACTAGGCTGCGGCTGGTGTGATGCCTTTTTCTTTGATCAGCTCGTCAATCTTGCGACGGTCAAAGCCAAGCACGAGCGAGCCGGCAATATCGGTAACTGGAACGCCTTGGTAGCCACCTTCACCGCTTTTGGCCATGAGCTCTTCGTAGGCTTCTTTGTCCTCTTCGATATCTTTGGCCGTGTATGAAATACCAAGCTTGTCCAGGTACTGTTTTTCTGTCTTACAAAACGCACACCACACGGTGGAATAGATGATAATTTGTGGCGTGTTTGACTGGGTGTTGTCGCTCATTTTGTTCTTCCCTCATTACTATACTGTATATAGCATAGCACGAAATGATTGATAATGTAATGCTTATGCTCTATAAATAAGTATAAATGATACGCGCATGGCATAAACACGATGGGTTTGCATTACCGACGATTCTGATCGCGTCTGTCGTGATGCTTATCGTTCTTGTCACGGCCGTCACGGCAACGGAAAGCACGCGTACTGCGCTTGACCGCCAATACTACGAACAGCTTGCCCGTGAAGCGGCTGAGTCGGGTCTTGCGATGGCTCAGTACTGTCTACAGGATAATGGCTACACTCCTTCTTGGAGCAGCAGCTACCCGCTTCGGCCAGACCGCGATTGCACGGGAGTTAGTAGCAATGGCGCTAATCAGTATATTATCAATCAGAACAATATCCGCATGACGTTTACCGTTCCCTGGCCGCAAAATATGACCGTGAGCCAGTTGGTCACCTCTAATGGTAAGGTAGAGCTACTTCGCCCCTCTACCGGCCAGCCATGGCGAACCTATACGTATTCGGCATCGGCTCGAATTGGTGTGAGCTTGAGCCTTAACTCGGTCGTGTTCTCGTATGCGGGCGGGTATGGCGCCAGTTTTGGAACAATCGTCTCGGACGGCTCGCTGAAGATGGTCGGCTATAACGGCTGGGGGCAGCTCAGTAATGGCTCGTTCTCTAGCACGCTGACACCAACCAAGTTTATTTTGAACGGTACAGATAAGCCTGCAGCAGTCTTTACGAACTTCGTATCCCAAGGGTTTAATACGTTCGTTCTTACGGACAAGGGAGATATTTATGGCGCTGGGTTTAATGGCAGCGGCCAGTTGGGCGACGGTTCGACCACCAGCCGTAACCAAGCGGTCAAGTTCACCCTCCCTGCCGGTAAACAGGGCCAATACGTAACACTGGGTGGTTTCCAAACGTATGTACTGACAACAGACGGCAATATTTACTCAGCTGGCAGCTGTTCGTCTGGGAAACTAGGTTACAACTACACTATCAGCGGCTGTACTGACCAAACTTCGTATAAGCGCGTCAACTTGCCAACGCCGACAAGTGATCCTAACACTATTCCGACGACAAACATCGTGACGGACTACCAATCAGCATTTGCCCGCATGCAGGGCGGTAAAATATATGGCTGGGGCGGTAACTCATCGGGAATACTGGCAAACGGCAACACGAACGAAACGTCAACGCCAATTCAGATCGGTACGTTCGGAAATAGCGGACAGCCAGCTGCTCAGCAGATTGCTACCGACGGCGTGGTGCTGTACGTACTCGACAGCAACGGCGACGTCTGGGCGTCGGGAAAGAACTACTATGGTGAACTTGGCAGCGGAGCCCCTATTAAGCTAGACAGTGTCGGTAAATGTCTTGATAACAAGAGCCAGGACGGCGTGACTATCCAACTTTATACGTGTAACAATACGGTGGCACAAGACTGGTTATGGGACCAGGATGGAACGATCTATAATGCCAACGTCAATAAATGCTTGAATGCGCTGAGCGGCAACCACGACCTTAACCTCGATACGTGTAATGGTACGACCCGGCAAAAATGGACGTTTAACGATGACCGGACGATCCGTAACGTTGCGACGGGACTCTGTCTCAACAACGGACAAAACGACGGCGTAACACTCATTATTTACAGTTGTACGGGGACGCCATCGAACGAACTATTTACGCTTCCGGATGTCAGCCGGTTCGTTAAAGTCGCATTGCCGGATGTCGCTGGCGACGCGCTAAAGATATCGACAGACGAAGCGTTCGCATCTATCTTGACGAGTAACGGCCAGGTATGGAGTATGGGGACGAACAAAAACGGTCAACTCGGCAACGGCACTTCCTCGCTCTTTGAACCTACACCGACAAAATTTATACTGCCGAGCGGGGTCACTGCGATAGATGTCTACTCTACCTCGTACGTCCCTACGAGTGACGTGAAATATACCAATACGTTTGTCATCGGTAGCGACGGCAAGGTGTACGGCGCGGGGTCTAACTACTTTGGCCAGCTGGGCGACGGCACGACAACCCTTCGCACGACGCCGGTGGCTATGAACGTCATTAACGGCACGGACATAAAAGCGCTGCAGGTTGAGTCGGGTTATGGAACGACGGTTGTCGTGGCGGACAATCACAAGGTCTACACGGTCGGCAATAACGGCAACGGCCAGCTGGGCGACGGTACGACAGACAACAGCTCGACGCCAAAAGCCAACCAGTACACCAACGCGCTGCCAATAACTATTTTCTAGTCTGGCGGGTAAGGTGCCACTTGCCACAGTGCTCGCATTTGTAGACGGCGAGCTCCAGTGACGGGTGCACTAGCATCTGGAGCGACGCACCATCAAGCGCTTCTTTTTCAGAGCGGTATGGTCGCTTGTCGCCACAGCCTGAGGGCGGTGTGAACGGTACGTGTGGTTTTGAATAATTTCGGCGTGGCATATCTATACAAATAAGGGTTCTACTGGTATAGTGTATACGTACATGGGCACATCACAAAATGATGATGAAAAAAAGCCAAGTCCGCCGGAACAATCGACGGTCGTTTTATTGCTAGGAACTATTGGTGACACGACATGGCGAATGTTTGTTCCTACTATCGGACTGACGGTTCTGGGGCTTGTGGCCGATAAGCAACTGCACACGACACCGTGGATAATGATTGCCGGAATCGTTACAGGCGCCTGCCTCGCTTACGTACTAGTACAGAGACAAATCAAGAAAGTAAAACAAGATGATAAATAATTTCGCAGCACTAGACATTCACATTAGCCTAGCGTCACAGACGTTATTTACGGTATTCGGTTTTAATGTTACCAACGCCATGGTGACCGGCGCGCTGAGCCTCGTTATTTTCCTCGGTATTTTTATTTACGTTTCGCAGATGGTCGAGCGTGGCAAGTACAATCGTTTCGTCGGCCTCGTGCAGTGGGCGTTTGAGGGGATGCTTTCGCAGGTATATAGCGTTATCCCTGACCCCAAAACTGCCCGGCGTATTGCACCGCTGGCTCTCACGCTGTTCTTTTACGTACTAATTTCGTACTGGATGAGTGTACTGCCTGGTCTTGAAACCATCAGTTACAACGAGGTGCCAATCCTCCGTAGTATTGCGGCTGACATGAACTTCACGTTTGCTATTGCTATCCTGGCACTCGTTATTACGCAGATATATGCTATCCGCGCGCATGGCCACATAGGTAACCTCAAACGATACCTGCGCAACCCGCTAAAGGACCCTATCGGCTCATTCGAAGGCTTCCTTGAGCTTATCGGTGAGGTGTCACGCTACTCTGCGCTGAGCCTTCGTCTTTTTGGTAACTGTTTTGCCGGCGAGATCCTGCTGATCATCATCGGTGCGCTGACAAGCTATTTTGCCGTTGCAGCGTTGCCGCTGTTCATGGGCTTCGAGCTGTTTATCGGCTTTATCCAGGCCTACGTATTCTTTATTCTGACCGTTATCTTTACTGCCCTAGCCGTTGATGCGCACGGAGGAACCGAAGCGCATTCCGACCACACTTCCCCTATCGAACATTCCTCTACCGATTTGCCCTCAAAAGCTGCCCCGGTAAGAGAATGATATAATTTAAGGTAATAAATAAAAGGAGATATCATAATGGATCAATTAGCATTCGGACTGACATACGCCCTGCCAGCACTTGGTGCTGCACTTGGTGTTGGTTTCATCGGCGCAGGCGCACTGAACGCCCTCGGTCGTAACCCGGAAAAACTAAGCGACATCCGTACATTGATGATTACCGCCATCGTGTTCTCAGACTCATTGGCAATTATCGGTATCGTCGTTGCGATTATCGCGAAGTTCCTCTAGGAGTTAGCCTACATGAATGTACTGGCACAATTCGCGCACGCCGAAGAAGCCGCTCATCAGAGCGACATCTTTTCTGCGCTCGGTATTGACTGGAAGATGCTCGTCTTTCAGCTGATTGCCTTTGTCGTTTTGGTATGGGTGCTTGGTAAATTTGTTTACCCAAGCCTCATGAAAGCAGTCGACAAGCGGCAGGCTGATATTGAGTCGAGTGCCAAGGCTGCCGACAGCGCACGCGAACAGGCGGACAAAACGAAGACTGAAGTTGAAAAACTTCTTACTCAGGCAAAGCGCGATGCAAGCGAAATCCTGACGACCGCTAAAGAAGAAGCAAACGCGACCGTCGAGGCGGCAAACGCCAAAGCCAAGACGCGCGCCGAGCACATTGTCGCTGAAGCCCACGAAGAGCTACAAAAAGACATTGTGGCCGCCCGTAAAGCGCTTCACAACGAAACGCTGGAACTCGTTGCACTCGCGACCGAAAAGGTCGTCGGTAAAACGATGGACGCCAAGTTGGATAAAGACGTTATCAACGCCGCCGTTAAGGAGGCGAAGTAACAGATGGCTGCCCGTTTGTCGCGTCGTAAGATCGCACAGTATGTGACCGATAAACTATTGTCGGGCGCAAAGCTGGCGCCAGTCATGAAAGAAGTCGCTGCGTTTTTGGTGGAAACCAGACGAACGCGCGAGTTCGATCTGCTTGTCCGCGATATTGAAGGCGAACTGGCAGCGCAAGGTATTATTGTCGCTGACGTCGTGAGCGCATATCCACTTGCTGACGAGTTGAAAAAACAAATCGGTGAGTTGGTCGGCGCAAAAGATTTGCAGTTACGCGCAACCGTTGACCCGGATGTTCTGGGCGGAATGCGAATCAACGTGCCGGGCAAACGCTTTGACGGTACGCTTCGTCACAAGTTAACAGCATTAAAAGCAAAGCAAATATAAGGAAGAGGAACATGGCTGATATAGCAGTAACAGAATTGTCGAAAGAACTCCGCGACGCGATCGCGGGGCTTGAGACGTCTGCGGGCCTCGAGAAAGTCGGAATCGTTACCCGTGTTGGTGACGGCGTTGCTTGGGTGCATGGCCTTCGCGACTGTGGATTCTCCGAAATGCTCGAGATCGAGACAAGCGGAGGCGTCATCGAGGCGTTCGCACTTAACTTAATGGAAGACGAGATCGGTGCTGTGCTTCTTGGCAGTGACGAACACGTCTCAGCCGGTGACACGGTTCGCCTGAAGGGTACGGTACTGGAAGTGCCTGTTGGCCCCGAACTGCTTGGCCGTATCGTTGACCCGCTTGGCCGTCCTCTTGACGGTGGCCCTGCCATCAAGACCAAGCAAATGGGTCTTGTCGAGCGCGAAGCTGTCGGCGTACTAGGCCGTAAGCACGTGCATGAGCCGCTTATGACCGGTATCGTGGCCATCGACTCGATGTTCCCTATCGGCCGTGGCCAACGTGAGCTGATTATTGGCGACCGCCAGACTGGTAAGACGGCTATTGCTATCGATACCATGATCAATCAAGCCCGCCAAAAGACAGGCGTGGTTAACGTGTACGTTGCCATTGGCCAGAAGCTTTCAAAGATCGCCCGCCTCGTCGATCGTCTTAAACAAGAAGGCGTGATGGAGCAAACGATCATCGTTGCGACTGGTCCAAGCGACCCGGCTTCGATGCTCTACCTCGCTCCATATGCCGGTACTGCTATGGGTGAGTATTTCCGTGACAACAAAGAGCACGCGCTCATGATTTACGACGACCTCACGAAACATGCTGTCGCGTACCGCCAGATGTCCCTCCTCCTTCGCCGTCCGCCAGGACGCGAAGCCTTCCCTGGTGACGTCTTCTACCTCCACTCTCGCCTGCTTGAGCGTTCAGCCAAGCTTAGCGATGAGCTCGGTGCTGGTAGCCTGACGGCCCTGCCTATTATTGAAACCCAAGCCGGTGACATTTCCGCGTATATTCCGACCAACGTCATTTCGATTACCGACGGTCAGATTTTCATGGAAACCGATCTGTTCTACCAAGGTATTCGCCCTGCGATCTCAGCCGGTCTTTCGGTGAGCCGTGTCGGTGGTGACGCCCAGACTAAGACAGTCAAGAGCGTTAGTGGCCACCTCAAGCTTGGCCTGAGCCAGTTCCGCGAACTTGCCAGCTTTGCGCAGTTTGGTAGCGACCTCGATGAAGCGACCAAATCGCAGATCGAACGCGGCCAGCGCCTGACCGAACTGCTGAAACAGCCACAATACCAGCCAATGGGCGTATGGGAACAGGCTGCCAGTGTCTTCACGGTTAACGAAGGTTTGTTTGACGCTGTTCCTGTCGCAAAGATCAAGGATGCCCAAGCCGCCCTTCTTACGAAGCTGTGGTCTGAGCACAAAGAAGACATGCGCACGCTGAACAAGGGTTCGGAAAAAATTGAAAAAGACAGTGCGACTGCCAAGTTGATTACTAAGGCTGCCAAAGCGGTAGCTAAGGGATTCGAGGGCTAGTCACGTGGCATCACTGCGGCAATTGAAACAGCGCATCCGCTCGGTAAAAAACACCAAGCAGATCACTAAAGCCATGCAGCTCGTTGCCGCGAGTAAAATGCGTCGTGCCCAGGAAATTGACAAGGCATCGACGCCGTATTCGCAGGCTGCAAGCGAGCTGCTGACCTATCTTGCTAGCCAAGGTGTGACACGTAATCACCCGCTGTTCGTTCAGCGCAAGGTAGACTCTCGTCTGCTGATCGTCATTGCGGCTGATAAGGGCTTGGTAGGATCATACAACTCGAACGTTCTTAAGGCGTATCTGCGTGAACTGTCGGCTGATAAAAAAGCTGGCGTCAAGAACAAGACGCTGACTATCGGCCGCAAGGTTTCACAGTTCGCAACGCGCCTGAAAGACGTCGATATCGCAGGTGTTTACGAGCACCTTCCCGACCGTCCCGAAGGTAACGAGCTTCGCTCTATCCTGACGACGGCCAAACAGCAGTTTATGAGCGGTGACGTGGATGCGGTAGATGTTATTTTTACCGAGTTCATCAGCAGCATCAATCAGCAAGTAAAAGTGCAGCGTATCTTACCGGCCGGTTTTACGGAAACAGAAGTGACTGCCGAAGTCCGCGAAGCGCTATATGAACCGAACGTAGAAGAAGTGCTCGATGCGACGACTGACCGTTTGGTTGAAGCGCAGATTTTCCAGGCATTACTTGACGGTAAAGCCAGTGAATACAGCATGCAGATGATCGCGATGAAAAACGCCACAGACAACGCCAGTGAACTTGGCGACGACCTAACCATGGAAATGAACAAGGTCCGTCAAGGCGCGATTACCCAGGAATTAGCAGAAATATCAGGCGGCGTAGAGGCCCTCAGTGAGTAAAGGAGAAACTATGAGTAAAGACACGACGAGCGGTCACATCATCCAGGTGGTGGGTGTGGTGATCGACGTAGAATTCAATAACAAAAAGCTGCCGAAGATGTACGAGGCATTGCACGTACAGCTGAACGGCAAGACCGTGACACTTGAGGTTGCCCAGCACCTTGACGAGCGTACTGTTCGCGCGATTGCACTTTCTGGCACCGACGGCCTACGCCGCGGCGACGAAGTAATTGCTACCGGTGCGCCTATTAGCGTTCCTGTTGGTGAAGATACCCAGGGCCGCATGTTCAACGTAACGGGTGACCCTATCGACGGCCAGCCTGCACCGAAAGGCAAAAAAGCACCAATCCACCGCGAACCGCCTGCGCTTTCTGAGCAGTCAAACAAGGCAGAAATCCTTGAAACGGGTATTAAGGTCATCGACCTTATTGCGCCGCTTTCTAAGGGTGGTAAAGCTGGCCTCTTTGCTGGGGCCGGTGTCGGTAAGACTGTCCTGATCCAGGAACTTATCAACAACATCGCCAAGTTCCACAGTGGCAACTCGGTGTTTGCCGGTGTCGGTGAGCGTACCCGTGAAGGTAACGACCTTTACCACGAAATGGAAGAAGCTGGCGTGCTTGGTAAGACCAGTCTTGTCTTCGGACAGATGAACGAACCACCTGGAGCTCGTCTTCGCGTGGCGCTTTCTGGCCTTGCAATGGCGGAAAGCTTCCGTGACGAAGGCAAGGACGTCCTCCTCTTCATCGACAACATCTACCGTTACACCCAGGCCGGCGCCGAGGTTTCTGCCCTCTTAGGCCGTCTCCCGTCAGCCGTAGGTTACCAGCCTAACCTCCAGCAGGAAATGGGTGCCTTGCAGGAGCGTATTACCAGTACCAAAAAGGGCTCGATTACCTCTGTCCAGGCCGTATACGTGCCGGCAGACGACCTGACCGACCCTGCGCCTGCAACGACCTTTGCCCACCTGGATGCAACGATCGTGATGAACCGATCTTTGACCGAAATTGGTATCTACCCTGCCGTCGACGTACTCGACAGTAGCTCAAACAGCCTCGACCCAGAAGTTGTTGGTGAAGAACACTACGCGGTTGCCCGCGAAGTCCAGCGTGTCCTCCAGCAGTACAAAGAACTGCAGGACATCATTGCCATTCTTGGTATGGAAGAGCTAAGCGACGACCAAAAGCAGATCGTGGGCCGCGCCCGCCGTTTGCAGCGTTTCTTCGCGCAGCCGTTCTTTGTTGCCGAGCAGTTTACTGGAAACCCTGGCGTCTACATTAAGCTCGAGGATACGATTCGCGACGCCAAGGACATCTTGGCTGGCAAATACGACGACAAGCCGGAAAGCTGGTTCTACATGGCTCCAGGCAGTCTTGCTGATAAGAAAGACTAGTTCTTCTCTTTCTAAAACGACCCCGTAAATGGGGTCGTTTTTTTGTGGTAAGCTTAAGTCATGTGGTTCAAAAAGAAAGACTTGTCAGCTACCGAAAAAGGCCGGACCCTTGCGCTGCTCGCCGTCGTAATTGGGAGCGCCGTGGCTATCTTAGACGGAAGTATCGTCAACCTGGCGCTTCCAAAAATCGAAGCCGAGTGGCACTCGGGATATTCAAGCCTGCAGTGGATATCAGACGCGTATTTGCTGTCGCTTTCGGCGCTTATTTTGCTAGGCGGGTCGCTGGGCGATATATTCGGCCGTAAAAAGGTGTATTTAATTGGGGTGGCAGGCTTTGGTATCACCTCACTCCTCTGCGCGCTGTCGCCCAGTGTCGAAGTACTGATCGGCATGAGGATCCTGCAGGGTGTTTTCGGCGCGCTGCTCGTACCTGGTGCGCTCTCGATTATTAACACGACATTTGCGTCGTCATCGCAGCGCTCGCATGCCATTGGAAAATGGACGGCGTGGAGCAGTATCGCGGTCGTCATTTCCCCATTTGTTGGTGGATGGATCTTGTCAGTCGCGAGTTGGCGCTGGATATTCTTTATTAATATCCCGCTCGTCATTGTCTGTTATGTCCTCGCGAGAATTGCCGTAGAGGAGAGTAAAGACAAGCGCCCGCGGCACGTCGATATGCTGGGCGCGACCTTGGCCGCACTTAGCCTGGCTGGTATTACATATGGCCTTATAGAGGGACCGGCGCGTCATTGGACATATGCGGAGATTGCGGCGCTGGTTGCTGGCGTGGTTTTCGCCATCCTCTTTTTGGTGTGCGAGAAGCGCCGCCACGACCCGATGGTAAAATTGTCGCTGTTTAAGTCGAAGAACTTTACCGGCGCCAATCTTATGACATTTCTGATGTACGGTGCGCTCGGCGGTTTCACGTTTGCATTCGTGATCTACCTGCAGACGCACCTGCACTACTCGCCATTTGCCGCAGGGCTGAGCCTGCTGCCCATTAGTATTTTCTTGATGTTGTTTTCGGGGCCAGTTGGAAAGCTATCGGCAAAATACGGCCCGCGCCTTTTTATGACGGCAGGTCCGATACTTGCTGGTGCCGGCATGGCGTTACTGTTCTTCTTGCAGCCTGGTGACGGCTATGTACTGAGTGTGCTTCCGGGGGTTGTATTGTTTAGCATCGGGCTCACCCTGCTTGTTTCGCCGTTAACGACGACGGTAATGTCGGCGGTGGCAAAAGACGATTCGGGCATTGCCTCGGGGATCAACAATGCCGTTGCCCGCTCGGCCGGGCTGATTGTTATTGCGATGTTGGGCCTGCTGGGGGCGGCGCAGGCGTATACGTTTGCCGTTGGACTTTGCACGGTACTGGCGATGCTGGGCGGGATCGTTTCGTTCATTTTAATTGAGAAGCCATACAAGACAACAGATGTCGATGACGACCGTGCTATTGCTTAATTTAACTTTTTGTGGTATTATAAATATAAGCGCACTACTGCGCGATAGATAGCCGGAGGTGGCTGTAATGGGAGACACGCACCACAGCGAGACCAATCTCGCCGAGGAGGAGCAGTTCGGCAAGGCCGACCCGATCCTTCCCTACGCGATCGGCGGCGGTGTGATC
>CAMLKC010000029.1 GCA_946480595.1 uncultured Candidatus Saccharibacteria bacterium | reverse complement strand
CGTTAAGTGGATTCAGTACTGCTGAGATGGATGGAATGTATGATGATATCGTTCAATTTGCTGAACTTGAGCAGTTCATGGACCAAAAGCTAAAGAACTATTCGTCGGGTATGCAAGTCCGTTTGGCGTTTTCCGTAGCGACCAGATCAAAAGCGGACATCCTACTGATTGATGAGGTTCTTGCGGTAGGCGATGCAGATTTTCAGCGCAAATGTTTTGATTATTTCAAGAGCCTAAAAAAGAGTGGAGTCACGGTTGTATTTGTGTCTCACGACATGAACGCCGTTCGGGAGTACTGCGACAGAGCTATATTAATCAACAAGAGTAAGCTGGTTGATGAAGGAGAGCCTGATCATATCGCGGGCGCATATACGCGGCTATTTACCGAAGAAAATGAGCGGCGAACAGCCAAGAATGGTGAGCGCCAAACCCGCTGGGGGAATCACGCTGTCAAATTCCAATCGGTGGAAGTGACTAAACGGCTTACAAATACCACAGCAAGCTTGTCGATGATTGCGAAGGCTAAGTTTAACGA
The DNA here is from genome assembly GCA_946480595.1 of uncultured Candidatus Saccharibacteria bacterium. The sequence goes on along the minus strand of CAMLKC010000029.1, from coordinate 11,080 downwards.
GAAAGTTGCAAGTCCGATATTCGGCTTTACTATAAAAGAGCAGTCGGGAAAGGCTGTTACTGGGGGAAATACTCATATTTTCCGATACAAGACTGGAGAATATGTAAAAGGTGATGTAGTGACGGTAAAGTGGGATGTACCGAATATATTCTCGAACGGTACCCATGACGTGGATATTACAATCATTGGTGAGGATGGAGTGACGAATTACGATTGGTGGGAAGAGGCGGCTCGTTTTGAAGTGGAGAAAGAAGTGGCTACACCCTATATCGCATCTCCCGCCATAACGGTGAAAGTCGATGGCTAAAAATAAAATATTCATAGATGCCAGCCCTCTCCTCGATCCTCGTCTGAGTGGAATTGGCCACACAGTTCTCAGTATGATAAGAGTAATGTCGTCGTCGTCATATTTTAAGGATTATGATCTTTGTCTTATCGTTCCTTACCTTAAAAGAAAACGGTTGGATCAGTATCGATTAACAAATGTACGAATTAAGAGTGTACTGCTTCCTGCCCGAGTTTGGAACGTATGGCCACGATTTTTATTTATGCCTCCGATCGACCTTTTCTTTGGTAGGGGTGTTTATCTATTTATGAATTATAAAAGATGGCCATTAGTTTTTTCAAAGTCAGTCACCTATGTCTATGATGCCAACTTTGCAATTTATCCTGAGTATGTCGAAGCTCGGAATCTTCGTATGCTTCAGTCAAATTTGAGGAGGTGGATGTCGCAGAGTAGTAGGATTGTCACTATATCAGCAGCATCAAAGAAGGAGCTGGTTGAGCATGCAAATGCTCCCGCAGACAAAATATCGGTTATCTATTGCGGTGTGGATACGGATTTCATGCGGCCTGCTTCATCGGCTGATATAAAGGAAGTAAAGAGTCGGTATGCTATAGAGGGAGAATATCTCATGTTCCTTAGCAATATTGAACCTCGAAAGAATATCGAGAACTTACTAAAAGCTCTTCGCCTCTTGCCGGATGAATATAAAAAACGATACTCCCTCGTTCTTATTGGAGGTATGGCATGGTCGAATGACGCAATTATGGCCGAAATAGATAAGACAAGGGCTGAAGGGTGGAGGATTATCAAGCCGACTAGCTACGTGCCGGATGCCGATTTACCGGCACTACTTTCGGGCGCGAAACTGCTTATTCATCCTGCATTTCACGAAGGGTTTGGGATCTCGCCGCTCCAGGCGATGGCATGCGGAACTCCCGTTGCGGTGTCAGATTTGCCCGTTATGCATGAAACGATCGGGGAGAACGGAACGTTCTTTAACCCTCACAGCCCTCAGGCAATTAGTGAAGCCCTCCGTGGTATAATGACACATACACAAACTGAGGATGAGGCTAGCAAAGGGCGTGAGCGCGCCGCGGAATTTAGTTGGAATAGGGCCGTGCAACGCTTGAGCAAGCTTATGAGTAAATTGTAATGAAATATAAAGTATACTACGCGCAAAATCGAGAAGATATAATCCTATCTGCTTTTTTTGATGAAGACGAAAAAGGGTTTTATGTTGACGTAGGAGCCAATGACCCAGACATAGATTCCGTTACCAAGCTTTTTTATCTGAAAGGCTGGTCGGGCATTAACATTGAGCCGATTAAGCGTTTGTATGCGAAATTGGAGCGGGAGAGACCACGAGATATTAATCTGAATGTTGGAGTGGGCGAGAAGAAGTCGAGTTTGCTGTTCCGAGAGTACATGGGAGCGGAGGGTCTTTCTACTTTTTCTGATGCCATGAAAGAGGAGCACGACGGACTTTTGGAGAATCAAAAGCCGTACACTGAGTACAAAGTGGATATTCTGCCGCTTAAAAGAATATTTGAAAATGCCAAGGTAAAAAATATTCAGTTCATGAAGATAGATGTCGAAGGTTTTGAATATGAGGTACTCAAAGGCAATGACTGGAAACTATATCGCCCAGAAATCATTTGTATTGAATCCGCGCATATCAAAAAAGACTGGCACGAGTTACTCAAAAAAGAGAGCTATGAGCAGGCATTCAATGATGGCCTTAATGACTATTTTATCGACAAGCACAAGCCGCAACGACTGGCAAAGTTCTCTTATATTAAGACGATGCTTCCTGAGCCTGTAGTACCTGTTGCCCTTCATGACGACATAAAGAAAACATACAAAGAAGCACTGGAGCAGCGGTACGAGTTGACGAGACTTGAACTCCGTGTTGCAGAACTAGAGCAAGATAACGAGTTCTTACGTCAAGAGATAATCCAGTCAAAACGCTTGCGTTCACTCGTAAAGCAGTCGGTTAAGTCTGTGGATGCCGCTCTCATTGCTTATATAGACACGCTAGATAGGCCGCGAAAACAGTCCCTGGCTGTCTTCAACTCTCAAACCGAGGATGCTAAAGAATTGCTAAATGAGATACGCCTTTACGACCTCGTAAATAACTATAGGACCCGGGCGGGAAATGGACGGCGCGTGCATCAAGTTACTCGTGGAGTATATATGGGGGTTACGCGACCGGCTGCAAAAGTCGCAAGAACAGTCCTGCATAATTTGAGAGAGCGGAGAAAATAGATAATGAAAAAACCTCTAGTATTTGATGGACAAGTTTTTCAGAGCGATGCATGGGATCGGGGAATGGGTAAGTATTCACTTTCTCTTCTTAGTTCCATCGCAGCCACGTATGAGGGTGATATGCATATTATTTTCACTAAGCGACTGCCGCTGGAAGACAAAGTTCGACAGGCGGTACTTCATGCCGTCCCATCGATAAAGATTCACCTACTAGACTTGCAAGTACCTGATCAGCGCTTTCTCGATAAAGCCGATATTAAGATGATGGGGCGTCGGAATAGTGAGTCTCTCGATATATTTTTACGGGACACGTTTCAAGAAGAAGTAGATTTTATTATACTGTCGCTATTTATCGATAGAGTGTGTAGCGTTTTTCCCTCTACGGCGCGAAAGATTCTTCTGTTCTATGACCTTATCCCCCTCCAGTATTACGAACGCTATGGAAAATTTGCATCGTATAAGAACTATCTAGGCCGTTTTAAGATTATCCTCGAAGCCGATCTTATCTGGACGATTTCTCAAACTGTAGCAGATGACCTTGTGACGTATGTTGGAGTCGATAAGCGCAAGCTTTGTAATATTAATGGTGCACCAATTAAGCGAGAGCATCAAGCTCCGGTCCGGCCTAAGTCATTCAAGGTGCCGAAACGTTATTTGATCATGCCATCGGGCGACGATATCCGGAAGAATAATCGCCGTGCCGTTCAAGGCTTTGAGGAATATCGTCGTTCATACCAGGATAACGACATCTACTTAGTGATAACCTCTTTCTTCAATGATAGGGCGAGAGCCGAGCTGCTTCAGTATTCACCCAATGTAATATTTAGCGGGAATATCCCCGAAGGCGAACTCAAGTGGCTCTACGCTAACGCAGCAGCACTTTTATTCATGCCAGAATACGAAGGGCTTGGCCTACCTATTCTTGAGGCCGTGGAAGAGAGTAAGCCGGTGGTCTGCTCAAATCTAACAGTATTCAATGAGATGTCCGTTGATGCTTTTTACTATGCCAACCAGTTTGATCCGGTGAGTATTGCTGCTAGTATTCACAAGTGTGTCATAGGGGATGGATGGAAACGACGAGAAAAGCAATATCCTGGAATCCTACGTCGCTATACGTGGGAGATGACAGCCAAGGACGCGTTAGAATTTCTGAATGGGAGGCATTTAATCGAGAAAGTTGCGCGTAAACCAAAGCTTGCCGTTTTTACTCCAAACCCCAGTGGTTATTCGGCAATTGGCAAGGTGGTCCTACTTCTTCACCCTCAGCTAAGCGAAGTATTCGATATCGATTACTTCGTTGAAGACGGCAAAACGAAACACGGCTTCTCTCGGCCAAGCTATCTCCCTTATGTGGCAAACGTCCGTCAAGCTAGCCAATTCACCGCCAAGACATATAAGGAGTATGATGCGGTCCTGTATCATATGGGGAATAGTGAGTACCATCTCGAGACGATAAAGAACGCTCTCTACCTTCCTGGATTTATAGTGGTGCATGACACGCATCTAGGAGGGCTATATGGCGTACTGCAAGAATACGGATATACACACGAAACCCGAGTTACGGCAGAGAAGAGACTTGACGAACTGGTCGGCAACGAATCGACATCCTATCTCACATCAGTCCTTAATGCACAAAGAGGGGCGATCGTCCATTCGTCGTTTGCAAATGATGCGCTTCAGAACTCACTCTTTAATGTAGTACCTGTCTTAAAAGCAAACCTTCCCACCGCAACGCCAAAATTGAAACGTCAAAAAATTGGCACAACTTTTTCCATCGGATTTGCGGGCATTATTCACGAGGTGAAAGGACTCAAAATTATCGAGGACATTGCTCGATCTGATGATTTTGCCAATGCGCGAGTTTATATATTTGGAGTTCCAATGGTTTCTGCGGGAACGCTTGATAGGTTGCGCTCATATCCTAACGTTATCCTAAAGGAGAATGTCACAGATTTTGAATTTCAGAATACGATGGGTGAGCTGGATGTACTGGTTAATTACCGTAATGAGTATAGGGGAGAAACTTCTCTATCTTCCATCGAAGCTCTTCGTATGGGAGTTGTTCCTATAGTACGTAATATCGGCTGGTACAGTGAATTATCAGATGATATTGCCGTTAAGGTTGAATCAGCCGAACAGCTTATTGAAGAACTCAGGAAGCTCAAAGATAACCCTGAAAAATTGCAACAGATGAGTAGAGATGGCATTCAAGCCATGGAACAAGACTTTAACTATGCGATGTATGCGCGCCATATCTTTGACTTTGTTCAGATTGCAACGAGCGACAATGATGAAGTTGCACAGCGATTAAAGGCCGGTAACTCTCCTTCGCTAAGTTCTTAAGACTAGGCTCAACCTATCGTGTGACGGTGATATCCAACCACATACGCTGTTCCATACTCCAGGGTCGTCCTCCCTCAAGTATGGGTTGGAACCACTCACGATACTTGCCAGGGGGCGTATTTGCTGGAGCTGTGAGAGTAAATGCGAACTTTCCTATCTGATTTGGCCGTACGACGTGCTGGTCAGGAGCTAATGTTGCACCATCGCTTTCGTAGACTGCCGAGAATATACGCGTTGGGCGATTAGGAGACTGAGGGCTAACACTGAAGTTACTGATACGATTAATGGGGTTTGTTGTAGCAAGAGCTACACGCTTTGCGCCGCTTGGGACCGATGTCGCATCGTACCACGGGGAATTTCCCTTATTCACGAGTAGGAAAAAGGCGCCTGAAGAGTTTCCTTGTCGTATTGTTGGAAAACCGGATTGTCCCTGAAATTTAGCCTTGAAGAAAGGTGACGGGACGGCAACCTTAACTTGCGTACTTGAGAGTGCTGCGTTGGTTGTATTGACGTATGGAGCAAGACTGAATGAGTAGGCAGCACTCGCTTGTATCGAGCTATGGAGAGTTACTGTAAAGCTGCCCGAACCGCCTGGAGCTACTGATGCCTGGTCCATTGTTGCTAGAATGCCGCTACTTGGCCATGATTCATCTTGAAGACCAGAGGCGTCGCCGGAGATAGTTCGTAAAGTAGTGCTTGATTGAGTAAGGGTAGTATTGCCAGTGTTCTTGAAGGGGTAATGGATGACAAACGAGGTCATCGGCCAGACGGTTTGATTGATAGATGTCATTGACGGCCTGATACTCGGTGCGCTAAGTACCTGGATGTCGGACCATACAGATATACTTTGACCACTCGAGTTTTTGGGTGTAAGAATGGTACTGCCGCCGCCTGTTGCAACAGCGAAATACTCACGGTAGCTTGCGGCCGTCTCATTATCTGCTGCAGTGACGGTGAATCTAAAGCGCGCAGTTTCTCCGGGTTTGACAACATGAGGGTTGGTGGAGTAGGCTTGACCGCTTGAGTTGAAGACGGTATCGAATTGAGTCGACGGTTGATCGTTTGCAGCTCCCCATTTATTGCCAGAGAATCGGCTTGCTTGTCTCACGGTAGCTGAGCTGTTAACCGACACTAGAGAAACAGCGTTGCTAGATGGGGTAGTCTTTATATCTTTCCATAATGTATTGCCAGTGTTTTTAAAGTCGATATACTCGGTCGTTGCTTCACCTCCGCGTAAGTTGGAAACAGAGGATTGACCAGCCCATGTAGATTGTGGCGCTTCAGCCACCTTTACGTCGACCCAGTTCTTCGCCGGTATTATAGGCACGACACCACCACCGCTGTCTTGTACTGGTGTAAAGTATTGTCGGTAGGTGCCAGCTGGATAATTTGTTGGAATTTTTATAGTAAAGTAAAAGCGGACGTATTCACCTGGCTGGACGAGATGAGGATTGGTGTCGTAGGGAGTGCCATCTATCTTGTATACGATATTGAATGTTGATGATGGACGGTTTTTACCCAATCCCCAGCTAGCATCAGCAAAATTGCTTGCTTTATTGAGTGGCTCAGCCGTCGCGAGATGAATGAAGTTGGCATCGTTGTCGACCCAACCCTTACTGCCCGTATTGCGATATGTAACAAAAGTTGTTGTACTCTGTCCGGGAGCTAACGAACTAGGAAACGGCAATTGATTTATATGTGTCGCTTCATAACCTGGACCTAGCCCGAACCAATCTCGAAAATAAAGGAAAAAGTTTCGGTTTCCATACGAACTGCAGCTGTCACCAGACCCGTACCCGGCACGAAGTGCTGCGGAGTTAGGCTGATAGGGGGTGTAATTATATAATGCCTGGGTAGCTCGGTTTTGGATATTAACAGTGCTTCCGCCGCAAGAGCTTATCGGATTATACAGAATATGATTATTGCCTAAAACGTATGGTGTGTACCAACTTGGGCTGTCATCCTCGATAGCCCGGAACATTTTCGCCGCCCATTGTATCTGATTTGTAAAACCTCGATAGTTTGCATCACAACTTGGTGAGCTGTCAGGACATCCGTACCCGGTAGCTTTTCGATATTGGTCATTGGTTGGCCACTCGTCTGTTACGAGACCTTGCTCCTTTTGCAGGAGAACGATAAGTACTTGCGAGTTTATATTATACTGTTGTGCTGTATTATAAATGATTTGCGCTGCGCTGAGGTTATCCTCTTTATAGCTTTTAAGACAGGTGAAACTCGTTTGATTAAACTTGTATTTACCCCATTCCCATCTTTGGATGCTACCATTATGGTTGTAGTCGGGTACGCCACTATTGTTCATTTCGGAATTTTGAGATCCGCTAGTATCACAGGCGGCAACTTTACTATTGAGGAAAGATTGGATTTGGCTAGCGCTCATACTCTTAGAGTTAGTGAAAGTGTAGTCATCGATAATATTGCCCGCGTTAAAGCTTATTGCATGGGTTGTCGAAGGCGAGGCAATAATGTAGCCTACGCTAAGGAGTAGTGATAAGAGAATTATTTTTCTAGAATGTAATTGCAGTCTCATATTATTGGATAGCTACCTTGTCTGTTACGGATGCAGTATTTTTAGTGCTTGTGAAGTCCATAGTGTAAGTCCATTCTCCGGCTGAAAGTTCCGATAGAGGTATGTCAAACCCTTGACATGTCGTTGAGTTTGGGAGAGTTTGAGTATTACTAGTTTTAGTAACCGTGGTAGTCCCCTTAGTCAGTCGAAGCACGCAAGTTCCTTTATCAAGGGCTTGAATGAGGAAGCGAATCTGAAGCTTTCCGCTGTTTTGATTAGCTGAAGTAATAGTGGCGGATACTTTCATTTTTCCAGTCGATGGAGTAGTAGTTTCATCAGACTGGTCAACTGATCGTTCTTTAATGCGCTCGCCCTCTAGTTTTTGGTCGTCCGTAGGGGGCTTGTAATTAGTATCGTGTCTATCGTCGGAGGTTATGTGTGACGGTTTAGCGAAAGGCCATTTATTATCTTGTTTAGCAAACACACCGTACGTCAGGGTGCCTAAAACGACAACTACCAAAGCGAGGAGTATGATTTTTTTTGTATTGCTAGCTTGATTTAGGGTTTTCATGCACCGTCACTGACTTAAAGTAGATATTTCTATTAACAAGTATAGCATTACCGGGAAGGAAAAAGGCGCGAGCATGTGTTGTAATATGGGACACTGATTGAAATAGAATGTCCTATGGATGGAATGTTATAATGAAGAACAATAATGACTGTCGACAGAAGAAGGTATAATGAATTCTAAACAAATAAAGAATATCGTAAGATTCTTAGGGAGTAATCTTTTCTTTAAGATTATCCTTGGCGTGGCGGTCGTTCAAGGATTATGGTATGCCTTTAGCTTCCAGCCAACTCTTTTTGACGAGCCAAAACATCTTGAGAGAATATTCTTTTACACTCATCATGCCTTACCTTTTTTGGGTGGCAACCAAGATTATTCATGGGATCATCTCGGGGCTATCATAAGGGACGGTTCGTACTTATTCTACTACCTTATGAGCTTACCTTTGAGGTTGTTTGAGCTGTTTACTCAAGATACGAAAACACTTGTCATTCTATTGAGAATTCTCTGTCTGACTTTGTTCGTAGGTGGCTTATTCTTCTTTAGGAAAGCGTTCAATAGCATTAAGGGTATCTCTCAAAGCGTGACTAATGTAGTACTGTTGTTTGTGGTCCTCACACCAGCTGTCGCTCCATTGCCGGGTGCGGTTAATTACGATAGCCCGGTATTCTTAATGTTTGCTATCGCCCTCTGGCTTGCGATCCGCTGTATTAACAGTAAGCAGATAAGACCCCTTGACTTGAGCGGTCTTATAATCCTCGTGTTGCTTATGTCGATTATCAAGTGGACCTCAATCGCACTTTCTATACCTCTTGTATTATATTTAAGTTATTTATTGTGGAAAAGGTATGACAAGCGACTAATCAAAGAAGTGGTTACAGCCGTAAAGATAGCTCCAAGACGGCTTATGTGGATGGCGGCCGCAGGGCTAGTAATTTCGGCCACGTTATTTATTGAGCGTCCAGTGATGAATACCGTACTATACGGCCAGCCGGAGGCGGATTGTCCGCGCGTTATAGGATATAACCGCTGCCTCAAGTTCCCTGATTATGCTGTGTATGCAGCCGTAGGAAAAGCAAAGCCTGTAGATTTTAAGCCTATGAATCCTGTTGAATACTTCCTATCTCTTTGGACCCCAAGGATGATCAATACGCAGGTGAGTCTTATGCCTTGGCAAGCAAAGCAATTATCTCCGGCTTTGCCGATTATCCAGATCCTTTACTTTACCTTTGCTTTAGCTGGTGTTGGACTATTTCTCATATATTTTCGTGACTTTATGCGTTCAGATATCAATAAGCTACTTCTGGTTGTAGTGGTGGGCTATGTTATTCTGTTATTTATATATCTTTATAAACTTTATCTAACGTATGCTATTCCAGCAGCGATTAGTGGCCGCTATCTGCTGCCAATATTACCTATACTATTCTATTTTGTCGCGATCTCGTTTAAGGCGGCTCTGCGGAAGCATAATAAAGCGCTACTACTGCTACTTGTTTCTGTACTGCTGGGCTTTACGCAGGGTGGAGGCATCATAGCTGAATCTTTGTCTGCAAAGGAAGCGTTTTATTGGAAAGATAGTGCAACGAGGAATGTGAATGATGAACTTCGTTCCGTTTTGCACTTGCTAGTTAAGGAATAATAAAGGTGGAAAAACAGCAGAGAAAACCGAACGCGCCGACTGTCTTTTTATTAGGTCCTGTATCACCTTACAGAGGCGGGATTTCCCATTATACCGAAAGCCTCTACGATGCTTTAAAAGAGGTTTCCAACGGGAAACTTATTTCTTTTGTCAGGCAATACCCGAAAGTACTCTACCCTGGAGAGAGCGATAAGGTTGAGGGTGTTACGCACCGCAAAGACGCAGTATATAGCTTGGATTCTAATAATCCCATGACGTGGTTCTCGACGTATAAGAAAATTGCTGCTGAGAAACCTGATCTTGTACTGATCAACTGGTGGTCTATCTACTGGCAACCTGCCTTTAGTTGGATGGCGCGTCAGCTAAAACGAAAAGGAATAAGAGTGGCGTTTATTTGCCACAATGTCTACGACCATGATGCGAGTTCAAAGAAAAAGAAATTAGCCAAACTACTTCTTAAGGGCGCACCGTCCTTTTTTATCACTCACTCCGAACAAGAGGCAAAGAAGCTACATTCATTTACTAACGAACCCATCATGGTGCGCCAAATTCCTGCGTATGACGTGCTGCCGCAGCCAAGTAGGGAGGCTGTTGTGGCAAGTAAGAAAAAACATGACATCGTGGAGATGCTATTTATCGGTTTGATTCGCCCATATAAGGGGTTGGATGTTCTTTTGGATGCATACGAAAAGATGTCAAACGCTGAACGTCAAAGAATACGACTAACAGTTGTAGGTGAGGTGTGGAAAGATAAGGAGCAGCTCATCGATCGTCTTGACAGATTACGGATCGATCATGATATCAGGTTTGTCAGCGATCAAGAGATGGCTGACTATATTACGAAAAGCGACGTAGTCGTGCTGCCATATCTAAGCGCGACGGGGAGTGCTGTTATTCCTGCTTCATATTTTTGCGGTCGCCCCGTACTCGCCACCAAGATAGGTGGTCTGACGGAAGTTGTAGAAGATGGAAAGACGGGATGGCTTGTTGAAGCGAACGATGCTGAAGGCCTTAAGGAAAAGATGATCTCGTTGTCAATAAAAGAATGCGAAGCAACTCACCCGTATATAAAACGCTGGATGAACGAGAATAGTTGGGCTAAGATGGCGCGGGCAATTATTGACGCTGCCGACTTGAACGCGTAAGCGCGGGCATAAACTTCTTGTGTCCTTTTATTCCAAGAAGTACGACAAACATAACTAAGAGAAATGCTACGTAAAATGCCCGATCTAGCACACTAGCTGCAAAGATTGTATTGGTTGGAATAGCGTGAAGTTGTTGACTGAAAATGAGAAATGCTTCACGAAAGCCGATTGCTCCCGGTGTCAATGAAACGAATAGTGAAAGGTTTGCTGTGGCTGTGTAAACGAGAACTTGCCCAACATTGATAGCACCTGAACCCGCAATCTCGTTAAGTTCGATAAAGTAGGCAAACCCGGAAGCGAGTGTAAG
>CAMLKC010000028.1 GCA_946480595.1 uncultured Candidatus Saccharibacteria bacterium | reverse complement strand
TGCGGCAATCCTTACGGCGGTCGAAGTAGGCGGATTGTTGTTTTTGGTAGGGAGTATTTTGTTTTCACAGCCGTCAGCAATAGGTGAATTCGGCGGGCATTTTATGGATTCACTGGGTGGTGTTGACTCGGCTGCGTTTGCAGGCATTGCATCGGCGGCATTTATCGCGTTTTACGCTTTTATCGGCTTTGAGGATATGGTGAATATCGCTGAGGAAGTAAAGGAGCCGCAAAAGGCTTTTCCGCGTGCAATTATGGCTGCCATGGTGACGGTGACATTGTTGTATGTGCTGGTGGCGGTGACTGTCCTGGGCGTTGTGACGCCGGATATCCTGGGTAAAGAAAGCGCGCCGCTGGCGCATGCCTACACCGAAGCGACGGGGAATTCCGCGGGTATTATTGTGATTGTCAGCCTCGTAGCGATCCTCAACGGTATCATCGTTAATATGATAATGGGGTCACGGTTTCTTTACGGCATGGCGCGCCGCCAGTGGATTCCGGCGTGGTTTGGCAAAGTATCCGGCAGGCACGTGCCAACGCGCGGCTTGTGGGTGGTGGCTCTGGTAGCGCTGGTTAGTGCGGCATTGCTGCCTATTAGCCAACTGGCGCAGCTTACCAGTTTGCTCCTTCTCTTTGTGTTTTTTGCCGTTAATCTTTCGTTGGTGATTATTCGGCGGCGTGATACGAAAGAGAGTTTTCACATGAGACTGTCGCACCCGGTCGTACCGTGGTTTGGGGTGGTGGCCAGCGGAGCCTTGCTAGTAAGCCAGGGCGTGAGCATACTGTTATTGTTTACGCGGTCCTGATCTAGTATTCTGAAACAAGATGAAGCAAAGCTCGACACTTAAAATAAAACGAAACTCCACTAACTTTTTTGGCGCAATCGGTTACCTATTTTGTCTGTTGCAATGGTTTTGGGCGGTCATGCTGTACTTTAGTGTGGTCCAGACAGTGACCACGTATGTCGCTTCGGATAATCCCGAGCCGGCAAGTAACGCCCATGCGGCCGCATTTACGCTGCCCGACCCAGTAAACTGGACAATTGCAATCATCGTCACGGTCCTCATGGTGGCAATAACGGTATACGCGCTGGTAAAACTACCCATGAAAGTAGTAAAAGCCAGCAACCGAATGGTGCATCGTAGTGCCGAGTCGGTGGCGCCAGTGCTTATCCGGGTGCAGCACAAAAAGCCTACTGAAAAACAGCGCCTGCGAATAACGCCAAAAATAATTTTGCTTATAAAACTTTTCCTCGTCGTTGTTCCTATCGGTTTAACGGTTGCTTCTGTGCTTTTGGAGAAGCAGTATATTGATTATTCTATTGCGACTGCCATCGGTTATGGCTTGGCGGTTTTGACAATCGGTGCTTTTGCGATGCAATACCTGCTATTCTTTTTGTTTCGGCTGAAGACGCGGGAACTCTGGTAAGATGAAGCTATGATTAATTGTACTTTTGAAAATGGCAACCAAAATAGCCTCCGTCACGTGACTGTCGGCTGTCTCGTTATGAAGGATAGTCAGATCTTGCTCGCAAAGAGGGCCGAGGGGCTGCTCGAGGCGGGAAAGTGGTGCTTGCTTGGTGGGTATGTCGACCGCGACGAGACAACCGCGCAAGCGGGAATACGCGAGAGTATGGAAGAGTCTGGCTGGGCAGTAAATAACCTGCGCCTGCTGCGCGTTAACGACAACCCTAATCGTCCGCATGAAGACCGACAGAACGTTGATTTTATTTATATCGCCGATGCGGTAGAAAAGACTGGCGAGGCAGACTGGGAAAGTGCCGACGTACGCTGGTTTCCATTGGATGAACTGCCGGCAAGCGAAGAAATTGCCTTTGACCACGAAGACAGTATTAATCTGTACAAAAAGTATCTTAAAGAGGCGTTTTCATTGCCTGTTACTGAACTGCTATAACTACAGTGCAGATTCTTGCTGACGGGCGTATTTGTAGCGCGCCGCGATAGTACCGAGAGTAACAATACTGATATATACCAGTCCGCTCATGCAAGATTTAAGCATTGGGGCGTTTGTGCTGACAACAAGATAAGTGCCGGTTACGAGTGTTAGTGCAATCAGTGCATAGTTGGCGCGAAACTTGGTTCGCGAAGGCAGTGCGAATAGCAAAGTCGTAAAAGCAATACTGGTGAGCGCGATGATGATATGAATGATTAAAGCCATAAGCAATAGTATACTTGTTGCCGAATAAAAAGGCTAGAGCTTCTGTCTCGTGGTGCGGGCAGAATGCTATACTTTTACTATGGATAGAAGAAAAGACAGTGAGATATTAGCTAAGCGCGCCTTGCAGGTGCAACGTGGCGGCGCCCGTGCCGCGGTACTGGGCGTGAATGACGGTCTGGTGAGTACGCTTTGTATTGTGCTAGCCGTTGCAGGTGCAGGCGCTGCGAGCCACAACGTTTTGCTTGCCGGTTTTGCAGGGTTGATTGCCGGTGCGGTAAGTATGGCGGCAGGCGAATGGATATCGGTTCGAAGCCAGGTAGAGCTTTTTAGTGGAATTCTAAAGGACATCCGGCACCTTATAAAAGAGGATCGTCAGCTTCTTGTCGACCAAATGGCTGACAGTTTGTCAAAAACCGGTCACAAAGACGCGACGGCCGAAAAAGCAGCACGTGAAATAGCTGAAGACGATCGCCACCTGACCGAGGCTTACGCGCGGCAAGTGATGGGATTTAATCCCGATGAACTGGGCTCTCCTTGGGTCGCGGCCATCACCTCTTTTATACTGTTTACAGTTGGAGCGCTTGCACCACTTTCGCCTTGGTTCTTTGGTGGCGGAACAGCGGCCATATGGGCATCGGTCATTTTTACGGCAATCGGCAGCTTTGTCGTGGGTGGATACATTAGCCGTTCGGGCGGACGGAACATTGCTTACGGAGGGTTTAGGCAATTGGGGATCGTCGTACTGGCGTCGATTGTGACATATGGCGTTGGTTACCTGTTCGGCGTAAGTGTCCTGTAAGACTCTAGCCGCTTATGTTTATGCTATAATCGCGTCATGGCCGTCTTAGACACACTCCGCGTCCGCAAGGTATTTCGTCGTACTCACGACCCCATATGGCAGCTCCAGTTAGGAGTACTGGCGGTAATGGGAATGCAGTTTTTTACCGACGACTCTTTCTTGCCGTACAATAAGTTTTTAATCATCGCCTTTGAGGCAATGCTGCTTTTGGCGCTCGCCGTTGTAACGAGCGAAGGCTACCATAGAGTGTCGCATCCACGCCGGTCGCTTGCAATCGTGCTGATTGGTATTGTGGCTGCGATCAACATATTTTCTCTTGTTTTTCTTGTCCGGGCGCTTTTGGCGAGTCATGGATATGGCGTTGGCGGCGTAGAACTGCTGGCAAACGGGTTTACGATATATCTGACAAATATTTTTATGTTTGCGATGCTGTATTGGGAGCTAGACGGGGGCGGTCCGGACCGCCGGGTAATGAGCGCGCGAAGGCGTGATTTCCTTTTTCCGCAAATGATCCATAAAGAAATGGGCGAGCAGGGCTGGCTGCCGGGGTTCATTGACTATTTGTATTTATCGGCGACGAATGTGACCAACTTTGCTTCGGCCGACACGCTGCCGCTCACGCATAAGTCGAAAATTCTTATGATGATTCAGGCCTTGGTGTCGGTACTGACGGTTGTACTGGTGATGGCCCGGGCAATCGGTGTTTTGCAGTAACGTCTGTTGTTGTATAAAATACATTCTTTTCACATATTTTCACGTTCTATACTAAAACCATAAGCGACTTCTTAGACCCGCTTATAAGGAGGTTGAACATGCGAATATCAACCAAAACGCTTGCATCACTGCTACTGGTGACTGCGGTAATGTCTGCTGCTCCGGGTATCGGCAAAAAGCAGACAGTACAGCGCAGGCGGGAAACGCAGTTCGACCGTATTTTGCAGCGACATGACCGCAAGGGTGAGTTGCGGGCTGAAGTCTTGGGCGTTGATTGGCATGCTTTTAGGGAGATGCATAAAAAGATGCCATTTTCAGAAATAGTGCGCCAAAGTGGGTTTGCAAGCGAGCGGGCGTTTCGCCTTGCGCTACTAGGGAAGCTAAAAAATGAGCTTCGCCAGCGCGGGTGGTCGCCCCAGCGGATTGAGCGGTTTGTCTTGTCCAGAAGCAGCCGGCTTGGCTAGCGGTTCGTTGCTTTTTCGTTGTATACTGTAGCTATGACAGCGCAATTTATCGTAAAGCTTTTTGCAGACGGTGCGATTATTCCGATAGTACTGATTGCAGGCTACGCGCTACTGTTTCTTGTTCCTAAGGGTCATCGGTTTGAGGCATATGCCCGTATTTTGATGGCAGGCCTTACGGCGTATCTGCTTGCTAAACTTTTGGCGTCAGTGTATCAGCCGTCGGGTGAACGACCATTTCAGCTATTAGGCGTGGCGCCTGGCGCATCCTACCTCGACAATCCTGGATTCCCCTCTGACCATGCGTTATTTACGGCATTTTTGACACTTGCCGTATGGTTTGAAACGCGAAGGAAAGGGCTTGCGATAACACTCGCAATCCTTACTTTACTGGTGTGCGTGGGGCGTGTGCTTGCGCTGGTGCATACGCCGCTCGACGTGCTGGGTGGACTTGTTGTCGCCTCGGTGGGCGCATTGTGGTACCTCCAGCGCGGAGAGTCTTTAGCTAAAGCAAACTCTGGCAAGAAACACAAAAAGATAGTACAATAGCCCTAATATATCTTTAGGGGTTTATATACATGAGTGACGTTTACGAAGAGGACAAGCGGCTGCTATTTACGCCGATTGATACAAACAAGACAATAGCGATTATTGTGCTCGGCGCAGTAATTGGGCTAGTGGTTTGGGGACTTACGTTGGTTTTGGACCGATATGTGCTCAGTGCGACGCTTTGCCAGGGCGGCGAAGTACTTAAATGTGCGAATACGGCAATGTATGCCGAGGGAGCAGCTACGGTTATAGGCGCGATTGCGGGGCTGTTTTTCTTGATGAAGCTCCAGGTATTCCGGCCACTACTTGTAGTGTTGGCGGTGGCAGTCAGCCTCTGGGGAATCGTTGGTTTTGCGCAGTTGCTGCCTTGGTACGGTGTCGGGCTATCGGTGATTTTGCTATATAGCCTGGCCTACGGCTTGTTTAGCTGGCTGGCGCGTATTCGCTCATTTGGGTTGGTGCTCGTGCTGGTTGTGGTGCTGGTCATGGCCATTCGGTTGACGCTTAGCCTTTAGTAGATTGCTAGGGTATACTTATAAGCATGAGCCAATTACTTTTATTCATCGTTCTCGCCGCTATTATTATTGGCTTTGTTGCCGTCATTTTTTATCTGAATCAGCGTCTGAGGGAGCTGAAAAATTCCAGTGCCGTTGAAATGGTCAAGTCAGACGTCACTGAGCTGACCCGAAGTATCGCACTATTGCAGCAGAGTATGGGTGACAAGCTAGAGCGCGGCAATGCCAGCGTGCAGACGTCGCTGCAAAAACAGCTTACCGAAAGCGCTAAATTAGTTGCCGATGTGACTCAGCGCCTAGCCAAGCTGGATGAAACGAACCGGCGTGTTGTTGACGTGGCCGATGAACTAAAAACGCTGCAAAATGTATTGCAAAACCCTAAACAGCGCGGTGTGTTTGGTGAATATTATTTGCAGTCGGTACTTGAAAACGTTATGGCGCCTGGGCAGTTCCAGATGCAGTACAAATTCAGCGACGGCGAAATAGTTGATGCGGCGGTATTTTTGGAGAAGGGAAAAGTGCTGCCTGTTGACAGCAAATTCAGCCTGGAAAACTACAACCGGTTTATTGAGTCACGCGATAAAACCGAACGTGACCGATTGCTGCAAAAGATCAAAGTAGATCTTAAAGGCCGCATTGACGAAACGAGCAAGTACATCCGTCCAAGTGAAAACACAATGGACTTTGCCTTTATGTTCATCCCAAGCGAGTCGCTTTACTACGACCTGCTTATTAATAATGTTGGAACGGCCGGTAGTTCGCGTGACCTGATTGAATACGCTTTTCGTGACAAGCGCGTTATCATCGTGAGCCCAACGAGCTTCATGGCGTATCTGCAGACGGTTTTGCAGGGTCTGCGCAGCCTGCAAATTGAAGAGCAGGCGAAAGATATTCAGATCCGTGTTGGTAAACTGGGACAGCATATTGGCAAGTTTGAAACCTACATGCAGAAGCTTGGCAGTGCACTTGGTACAACGGTGAATCACTATAATGCCGCGCATAAAGAGCTGGGAAAAGTTGATAAAGATATTGTGAAGATCGCAGGAAACGACCCGTCGATTGAGCCGCAGCTACTTGACCGTCCGCAGCAGCAAGACGATTAGCGAAAAGTTTAAACCATATAAAAAGCCCCGCTCGCTGGCGGGGCTTTTTTAGGAGTGATGACTTTACGCCATCTTCTCTTCTGTTTGGTCGTTACCAGTACCACGAACGAGGTCGTAGAGTACAAATCCGATAACGCCACCAAGTGCAGTACCAACAATGTATACCATGACTGGCCATACGCTAGAGAAGGTAATTGCCTGCAGTGAAACGGCAAGTGCTGGGTTGAGGATTGCGCTACCGCCAAGCGTGTTTGCGGCGTACATTGCAATCACAAGACCGCCGAAGGCGCCAACACCCACGGTAAGTGCAGCCGCGGTGCGTTCGCTCTTTTCACGGGTTGCGCTGGCGACGGCAAAGCCGAATACGAGCGTACCGATGAACTCGCTAAGGAAGATGAACCATTCCTTACCCTGAGGGATCGTAGCTGCTCGGAACAGCTCGGTTGCCGTACCGTACATTGAAGCCGATGAGGCTGGCGCGTTGTTGACATATGCGTCCAGAACAACGAGTGCCAACATTGCACCGAGTACCTGCGCGACGATATAGAGAGCCGCACGAAGACCGCTCATACGGCGCGTTACCCATGCACCTAGTACGAGTGCAGGGTTAGCATAACCGCCTGAGATCGTACCAACTGTCAGCACGATACCCACGATCACAAATAGGACAGCGAGGGGCGAGCCTTGACCGCCAATGACGGCAGCAGCCAGAATGAACGTTGCGATGAACTCGGCAACCAGCGCAGCGACGAGTGGCGTGCGGTTAAGACCGAATCGGAGTGATCGCTTGCTTTTCGTGGAGACCGCCGCTTGCTGGGTCGGACGTGACTCAACGGCTTTTACCGTGGTTACTTTTGTTGTCGTTTGCTTCGGTGCAATCGACTTTTTTGTTGTCGATTTCTTAGCAGTCGAAGCGGCTTTTTTGGTAGCCATGTATTTCCCTCCTTTATAGTGAAATATACCGATAGTATACCATATGTTTCTGATGTAAACATGAGTGCTATACTAAAGGGCATGGGATTATTTGTACGACAGAATGAAGAGCGGTCCGAATTGCAGCAGCGGCTTGCTGCAGAGTTGCAGGAAAAAGCCAAAAAAAGGGCGCAAAACGACGGCGATCGCCCGGATGGAATCGAAGATTCTAACTATCTAAAAGACACGAAGGCAACAACCAGTTTGGCCGGCGTGTGGATCGCGATTGTCGTGGTTGCACTGCTGCTGACGGTCATGTTTATCATTTGGCAAAGCAACTAGTATTTGTCTCTCGATTTTTCCCCGTTAAATAGCGTATAATACGGACAGTTATGATAAATATTGAGGAACTACGCCCCCAGCTTTTGGAACGGATTGCCGCGTCTTTGACCCCGCGAGATGTTTTGAAGGCAGATGAAATCAAGCAGCTGTACGCAGTGATCCCAACGCTTGATCCCAGCGAACGCGGTGCTTATGGCAAAGCGGTTAACGAATTAAAAATTGCTCTCGAAGCGGCAGTCGCACTGCGCGAAGCGGAACTTGAAGACGAGTCTGTCGAACCGCTTGATGTTACCGCGCCGTGGGATAGCAATACGAACTTGCCGCAGCTTTTGCCGACCGAACAAGGTACGCAGCATCCGCTGACGACCGAGCTTGAAAACGTGATCGATATTTTTACCCGCATGGGATTTGAGGCAATCGAGTCGCGCCAAATCGACGACGACCATCACATGTTTGGTGCGCTGAATTTCCCGGAAAACCACCCGGCGCGCGACGGCTATGATACATTCCGCACTGAAGAAGGTTTTATCCCTCCGGCACACACCAGTACCATGCAAAACCGCATTCTAAAAGACGGTAAACGCAAGCTTGAAGAAGGCGGCCAAATTGCAGCAATTAGCTATGGACGTGTGTTCCGAAACGAAGATGTCGACCCGACGCACGAGCACACGTTCTATCAGTGCGAAGGCGTGTTTGTTTCTAAAGACGCATCGCTCGGCGAAATGCTCGGCACGCTGCGCAGCTTTTTCGAGACATACTATGGTCAAAAACTGAAGATCAAAACCCAACCAGGCTACTTTCCATTTGTCGAGCCAGGTTTGGAATTTGCAATTGAAAAGCCGGTGGCACTCGGCGGCAAGCCGGGCGAATGGCTTGAAATGCTCGGTTGCGGCATGATCCACCCAAATGTACTCCGTGCTGCTAATATCGACCCTGAACAATACCGTGGGTTTGCATGGGGCGGCGGCGTTGACCGGCTTGTCATGCTGAAATACGGCATCGAAGACGTGCGTCATTTTGAGTCGGCTAAGTTACAGTTCCTGAGGAAATTCGCATGAAGCCAGAAATGATCGAAACAACTATTCGCGAATACATTCCGCAGATCATCCACATGTCACTTGCGACCGTAAAGGACAACAAGCCGTGGGTGTGCGAAGTGCATTTTTCATATGACGACGGCCTAAATTTGTACTTTGTGTCGAGCCAAGAAACGCGTCATGCGCAGGAGCTGATCGCCAATCCTTACGTGGCGGGTAATATTGTGACGCAGCATCACAAAAATCAAAAAGTCCGCTGCGTAGACTTTGAAGGAACAGCATCAATGCTAGAAGGTACGGAAGCCGAGTCGACGGCATACAAAGCGTATGTCGAGCGTTACGGTGCGTCGGAAGGTCTGTTAAACGAGATCCGTAAAGACGGCAATACGCGGTTTTTCAAAATTACCGTCGATACGTTTTATTTGTTTGATAGCTATGGCGATGAACGCGGCAAACACACGCTACCCTGGAACGGAGGCAAAAAAGCATGATTATCTCAATAAACTGGCTGAAAAAATTTACCGACATTGATATGCCGATCGACGAGCTAGCGACGCTCATTGGCGCGCGTCTGGTCGAAATTGAAGAAGTAATTGATTACGGTGCCAAATATAAAGATGTTGTCGTAGCAAAAGTCGTTGAATGCGGTAAGTTAGAAGGCTCGGATCATTTGAATGTTACCAAGCTGGATGATGGCGGCAAGACGCCCGATGTTGAGCGTGATGAAAATGGCTACGTGCAGGTGGTTTGTGGCGCGCCGAACGTTCGCGAAGGCTTGATGATAGCATGGCTGCCACCAAATTCGACCGTGCCTGAAACCTATGACACCAAGGAGCCTTTTGTGCTTGGTGCGCGTAAGCTCCGCGGCGTCATGAGCAATGGTATGATTGCAAGTCCGCGCGAGTTGGCGCTGTTCGATGAACACGAAGGAATTTTAGAGCTTGATGCCGACCTGGCGCCAGGAGCTTCGTTTGCCGAAAGTTATGAGCTGGACGACTATCTGCTGGATATTGAGAACAAATCGCTCACGCACCGGCCTGATACGTTCGGTATTGTCGGGTTTGCACGCGAAGTCGCGGCAATCCAGGGCAAAGAGTTTAAAACGCCCGATTGGTTGGCTGAACTTACGCCGGCATTTGCCGAAAAGCAGGGTGATATTAAAGCGCCGACAATAACGATCGATACTCCCGAGTTGTCGCACCGCTACGAGGCGGTGGTGCTTTCGGGTGCGGACGGCACGGCGAAATCCCCGTTGAAAATTCAGACCTACTTGGCTCGTGTCGGCGTGCGCCCTATTAGCGCGGTCGTCGATGTAACGAACTATTTGATGATGCTTACCGGACAGCCGCTGCATGCGTTTGACTATGACAAATTAGTTGCGGTAGGCGGCGGCGCAGATATACATGTTCGTGCCGGTCGCGACGGCGAAGAGCTTGAACTACTGGATGGACGCACTATTAAGTTAACGTCAGATGACATTGTGATTGCTGCTGGTGAAACGGCTATTGGGCTTGCCGGAGCGATGGGCGGCGCGAATACAGAAATCAGTGAGACGACTAAGAATATTATTGTTGAGAGCGCGACATTCAACTTATATAACCTTCGCGGCACTCAGATGCGACATGGTATTTTTTCTGAGGCAATCACACGCTTTACGAAAGGGCAGCCACCAGAACTCGGTGCGCCTGTTTTGGCCGATGCGGTGCGGATGATGGGCGAGTATGCCGGAGCGAAGCGCGTCAGTGACATTGCTGAGAGCTATCCTGGGAAGTCGGAGGCACCAACGATCCGTCTTTCGGTACAAAAAATCAACGACGTACTGGGCAGTAAGCTGAGCACGGACGATATTGTCGTCACCATGCGAAACGTTGAGTTTACCGTCACCGACGAAGGCAACGGCGTGCTGGCATTTATACCGCCGTATTGGCGTGCAGATATTCATATCCAGGAGGATATCATCGAAGAAGTGGGGCGTATCCGCGGATTCGACTTCATTGACCCTATATTGCCTCGCCGTGACTTTACGGCAGTGCGACCGAGCCATTTTGACACAGTACGTGCCAGGGTCCGCCAAAGTCTGGTACGCGCGGGAGCAAACGAAGTCCTGACATACAGCTTCGTGCATGGCGACTTGCTGACAAAAGCCGGGCAAAAACCATCCGACTCGTACAGGCTGGTTAACTCGCTTAGTCCCGAGCTGCAGTATTACCGCCAGACAATTACCCCAAGTCTTTTGAATGTCGTTCACGGCAATATTAAACAAGGCTTCGGTCACTTTGCGCTTTTTGAAGTCAACAAAGCACACCCGAAACAGCACGGTATGACCGAGGAAAACGTTCCGGCTGAAGTAGATATGGTCGCGTTGGTCGTGGCGGATAAAAAACCGCAGGAGGGCGCCGCGTACTACGAGGCTAAACGGCAACTTGATTACCTAGCTTCGTCGCTTGGTCTTGACCTCGCCTATGCTCCTATGGAGGCTGACCCGAATTATCCCGTCACTGCGCCATTTGAACATCGGCGTTCGGCACTTGTAACCGACCGGCGGACCGATACATTCCTTGGGATTGTTGGTGAATACAAAAAGTCAGTTGCTCGTGCGTTCAAGCTTCCCGAGTATGCAGCAGGGTTTGAGATCGGCTCGATTCCTGTCCTTGAAGCCGTGCAAAAGCTAACGAGCAGCTACCGTCCTATGAGTAGGTATCCCGGTGTTGAGCGAGATATTTGTTTCCAGGTGGCGATTGAAACTCCGTACCAGCAACTTATTGATGCGGCCACAGCGGCGCTTTCTGCCGTGAAGTTAGAGACTTCTGTTGTGCCAATCGACATTTACCAGGGTGAAGGAGCGGTAAAAAAGAATATTACGCTTCGTTTGTCGCTGACGTCACACGAAAAAACATTGACCGGTGATGAGGCGAGTGCGGCCGTGACAGAAGTTGCCCAGGCGGTCATCGCGGCAACCGAAGCGGTGGTCGTTTAACGATATGGTGAGGCATAGGGGGCACCGGCGCGATCAGGTTTCTTCAGAGATGCTTGAGTATGTTGCTGAAAACATGAAAGAGCGTATTTATGCGACAATTACGTTACTCGCGCTGATTGTCGCGCTGTGGCAAACGGCGGAAGAGCACTCCGTCCTCGGAGCGGCGGCAAGTATCGTTGGAACGGTAGTTGCACTGTGGCTGGCAACACTTATTTCTTCTCGCATATCGCACCGCGCAGTGCACGGCAAGAGTATGGCACACCGAGATTTAGGCCGGCTGGCATTTACGAGTTCGGGCTTGTTTGTTCCGGCAATTGTCCCAACATTTTTGGTGTTTATTAGCACGACTGGGGTTATGTCGTTAAAAACGGCGTTCATGGCAGGCATCGCAGCGCTTTTGCTGTCGCTCTTTTTGCTTTCGTTCGCCGCTGGACGGAAAATCTACACGAGTCCGTTTCGGTTAGTGCTAGTTAGCACGGCTGAAATGGCCGTTGGTGTAGGGGTTATCGTACTGAAGCTTGCCATTGG
>CAMLKC010000027.1 GCA_946480595.1 uncultured Candidatus Saccharibacteria bacterium | reverse complement strand
GTCGTCGTGGAAGACAGGGATATCAAGTTCGGCTTTTAGGCGTTCTTCGATTTCAAAACATTGTGGTGCGGCGATATCCTCGAGGTTGATCGCGCCAAAACTGGAGGCTATCGCACGGACGGTGGCGACGATTTCATCCGGCGTATGGACGTCGAGCGTGATAGGAACGCTGTCGATGCCTGCGAAATGCTTGAAAAGCAGCGCCTTGCCTTCCATGACGGGCATAGAGCCCTTTGGTCCGATGTTTCCAAGGCCGAGCACGGCTGAGCCGTCGGAAATGACGGCAACGAGGTTGTTGGTCCAGGTATATACCGGCAAAAGAGAGGGGTCCTGGGCAATGGCGCGACTAACAGCGGCAACGCCTGGCGTGTAGTAGCTGCTCAGCTTATCTTTTGTGAGCTCGCCGGTATCACGAAGCGTGGTGGTGATTTTTCCGGCGTATTGTTTATGAAGATCGAGGGCACTTTGGTCATAGTTCATATACCCAGTATACCTGCGGGGCCGAAATACCGCTAACCCCTTTTAAAATACGCAAATATCTGCTATAGTGAATAGCTGATTGTATCTATAAACAGTAAAGCGAGAGAATAATGAGTTTTGCACTGATCCAAAAAGTGAACGAAGAGCAGAAAAAGTCTGCAGTCGTTGACGTCCGTAGCGGTGATACCGTCCGTGTCCACCAAAAAATTAAAGAAGGCGCTAAAGAGCGTGTTCAGATGTTTGAAGGCGTTGTTATTCGTACTGACAACAAGAAGTCTCACACGTCACGCATTACCGTCCGCAAGGTAGCGAGTGGTGTTGGCGTCGAAAAGAGCTTCCTGCTTCACAGCCCGCTGGTTGAAAAAGTAGAGGTTGTTCGCCGTGCGAAAGTACGTCGTAACTACCTTTCATTCCTCCGTGGCCGTAGCGGTAAGAGCGCTCGTCTGGTCGCTAAAAACTTTGACCGCGACGCGACTAACGCTGCTGGCAATGTAAAGCCTGCTGAAGAAGAAAAGAAAGAAGCCGAAGCCTAGTACGCTTGTTTTATCGAAGACCGCCTCTCTTGT
Source organism: uncultured Candidatus Saccharibacteria bacterium (assembly GCA_946480595.1). The sequence goes on along the minus strand of CAMLKC010000027.1, from coordinate 11,091 downwards.
AGAGGCGGTTTTTAGTTTCAGGGACTAGCCCGCCTGCGTCTTGTGTGCAGGCGGGGGTGTCCTACTCCTCCGCGACGGGGCGTGGTGAGCCTCTCGTGTGCGTGTAGATGGAGTATGAGCCGTCGGCGCGTTGAAACGCCAGCAACTCGTCGCAGGCCGTTAGGAATGGCCGCAGGGTACTGAGTGTCCCGAAGCCGGCACGTTCCAGTACGCAGGCGGTGAAATGAGCTTCGGATGCGTCACCGTCGCCACACCTGAACTCAGGCAGAGCTATGGTGTCGCCGTTTGCCGAAACGAAGACGGTTCCAGCGGTGTCGACGATGACGCGGACGAATTCCTGGCCATCGATTGCGGCCAATGTCCGCTCGCAGAGTGCTGAGAACGTCGGCCAATCGAGTTTCAGTTTCACGAAAGTTCCTCCATCTGGGTAGGACGAACTATATAATACAATGTTTCGATTTACAGAGCAATATTTAGTATACTGGGAGTATGATTGTCGGGATTGATGAGGTAGGCCGCGGAGCGTGGGCTGGGCCGCTTGTTGTAGGAGCGGTACTGCTTGGTGGTGCGCAAATCGAAGGCTTGACCGACAGTAAAAAACTGACAAAAAAACAGCGCGAGGCACTTGATCTTGAGATCCGGCAAAAAGCTCTGGCTGTCGGGCTTGGCTGGGTAAGTGCAAAGCATATCGACCAGATTGGACTGACACAGGCGCTGAAATTGGCATCGCAAAAGGCGATTGCCCATGTTCGCCACGAATATGCCGAGATTATCATCGATGGCACGTTCGCGTTTTTAGAAGATCCGCGCGTGACAGTAATGCCAAAGGCAGACCTTCTGGTGCCGAGCGTGTCGGCGGCGTCAATCGTTGCAAAGGTTGCCCGCGACAACTATATGCGACATCTCGATGCGGTATTTCCGGGCTACAAATTTGCCGGTCATGTTGGGTATGGAACAGCCTCGCACCGCGCTGCTATCGATACGCTTGGCGTGTCACCGCTACATCGCTTGTCGTATGCGCCGCTTGCCCAGTACAAAAAGAATGAAGGCGCGGCAAAGCCAGCAAAAAACCTCAAAGTCTGGACGTCGAAACAGGTGGGTGACGCAGCCGAAATTAAAGTGACAGCACACCTTAAAAAGCGTGGCCACACAATACTAGCCCGTAACTGGCGGACGAAATTTTGTGAGATTGATATAGTCTCGCGTGTTGGTGATACGGTATATTTTACAGAGGTGAAGCACCGGAAAAACAATACACAAGGCGGTGGCATGGCTGCTATCACGCCAAAAAAGCAAAAACAAATGAGCTTTGCGGCCGAATTTTATGCGGTAAGTAATGACATCACCAACAGTAATTTGCTTCTCGCAGCGGCAAGCACTACTGGCGTACCACCGCGAGTCGTCGATTACCTAGAGCTTCGCTAGCGCTTCGCGGACGGCTGGACCGTCGCGCTCGATGAGTGCAACACGGCCTTCGATTTCGCCAATGCCAATGCTAATGACGCGGGTAAGCGCAGGCTCGCTCTGTAGCGGCATAAAGAATTCTTTGTATTCCTGAAGCTGCTGACGGGTCGTGAGTGCACTTGCAGCGCCTCGCGGGTAGTCGTCGTAACTCTTGTCGCTGCCGAAGGTTTCTTCAATCCAGTTCCAGTTTTCGCGGACCCATGTCCAGGCGAGTTCTTTGCCGTCTCGGTTGCGGATGGTCCAGATAAACCACCTGGCAACATCTTGGGCGCGTATGACTGAGGCGTCTTTGATAAGGCTAAGGAGTTTTTGGATTGTTGCAGCGTCTTGGGTTGAGGTGAGCCCGCTCGCGATATCCTGTTGGAGTTCTGAAGATGAGGTTGATTTGTATGTCTTAAGCAGCGCCTCGACGATAGTATCGGTGCCGTTGTAGCGAACAACCGATCCAATGATGAGCGGTCGCAGCTCTGGATCGAGCTGTTCGAGTGTATTTTCCTCGTATAGTTTTTTAGCTGTATCTAGCACCTCGGTGTCCTGGCTGTATACCATCATGCCGATGATAGTGGTACGGAGTTTAGTCGTCGTTTCGTCTTCTCCGTCTTTTGGTTGCCAGCCAAGACGCTCAAACTGTGAACGTGCCAACTCGCCTGCGAGATGCCTCAGTTGCTTTTCTGCGGCTTCATCTTGCTCGACGAACTTCTTCAGCTCGCCGACCGCAAGGCTAATAATATCCCATACCGACTCGGCAGACTCGTTTTTGAACGCCTCAAGTAGTGGAATGAGTTTCGCGCTTGAAACAATACCGCCTCTCGCTAGAAGAGTCTGCTCGTGAAGAAGCTGTATTTTATCAAGGGGCGACAGCCTGCCGTTTTTGGCGTCAGCAACGAGTTTTTCAAGCAGATCGTCACTATAATGAGTAATGAAATGGGCGCTGTCTCCAACGTTCAGCCGCAGTGAATCGCTTGAAGAGTATTCCAAGGAGATACTCTTTGTGTCAAGTAGTTCCGGCAGTGAGGTGTCGGACGCATTGAGCGGAATCGGCCATAACTTGTCAGAGGGCTGGTGTGGCCCTACGAAGAACTGTGTTTGGGAGAGCGTGAGATTTGTCCCTTCGCGCGATACGCTGACGACGGGGTATCCCGATTGTGAAATCCAGGTGTTCATTAGACCTGTAATATCTTTTCCGCTTGCTGCAGCCAGCGCGTTCCATAGGTCATTACCTTCGGTGTTCTGGTATTTGTACGCGGCAAAGTACGCCTTAAGACCAGTTTGAAATGCTTCGTCACCGATATATTGCTGACACATGCGCAGCAGTCGGGCGCCCTTGGCGTAGACGATCGCGCCGTCAAATAAAGTGCTAATCTCATCTGGGTGGTGAACGTCAACCTGTACAGCCTGAACGCCGTCAAGACTATCACGGCGAAGTGCGTAGATGCTTTCGTTTGTAGAAAAATCAAGCCAGACGTTCCACTCGGGGTGCAGCTTGTCGATGGAAAGAAACATCATCAGTTCGGCAAAGCTTTCGTTTAGCCAGAGGTTGTTCCACCATTTCATCGTGACGAGGTTACCAAACCATTGGTGGCTTAGTTCGTGTGCTATGACCGTGGCAATATAATGCTTGCTGCTGATACTGGTTGTTGCTGGATCAGCGAGGAGGGCGATTTCACGGTAGGTAATGAGCCCCCAGTTTTCCATGGCTCCAGCGCTAAAGTCGGGGAGTGCAACGTGGTCGGACTTGGGGAGCGGGTAGGGCGTATCAAAGTATTCTTCAAAGAAGTCGATGGTACGGGTAGCAATATCAAGCGCAAAGTCGAGGCTCTCGGCAGGTTGTGCCGGAGTCGCCCATACGTTCACTTCGACGCCACGCTTCGTTGTGGCGGTTTTGCGGTGCAGCTCGCCGGCGACCCATGCGACAAGGTAGGAGCTCATGCGTGGTGTGGTGGCAAACGTTGTTACTAGCCGGCTATCTTCGACCTTTTGCTGCATAACAGGCATATTGCCTAGGACGGCAATGTCTTTTTCGGTGGTAAGTGTCACGTCGAAGGTCGCTTTTGCCTCTGGTTCGTCGATACAAGGAAAAGCTTCACGGGCGTGGTGGCTTTCAAACTGCGTTGCAATAATTTCTTTTTTGACGCCGTCGTGTTCGTAATAACAAGGATAGAGGCCATGCATGGTATCGGTTATTTTGCCACTGAACGAAAAGACGACGATATGACGGCCCGGAAAGATATCAGCATGTGTCACGGTAAGTTCGTCGTTTTCTCCCTGTGAAAATTCGGCTGCCTTGCCGTCCATTGTGACCGACTCGATAATGAGGTCCTTGGCGTGTACGGTGATCGAGTCGGCTCCTTCCACGGAGGTGCCGTTTATAGTGGCTGTGCCGCTAAAGGTACGCTCGCTGCGCCTTATATCGAGACTAAGTTGATAATGTTCTGGTATGAATTGTTCGATGAGTCGAGATACGGTCTGCATATGTTTATTGTAGCAGAGGTATAATAACTATATGAAACGCACGTACCAAATCCGGCGCACTATCGCGGCTATTTTCACCCTGGTTATAGCCGGCTTAATGCTCTACGTAAACCCAGATTTGTGGCAGCCTGAAGCACCGCTTGCCTCACATAAAACGGATGTTATAACAGGGCAAGCGGCAGATGTCCTGGCTGAACTTTCAGTTAAGGGGCGCGCGCCAAAGACCGGCTACCAGCGGAGCCAGTTTGGTAACGGTTGGAGGAGTCTGAACGGTTGTGACACGAGGAATGTTATCTTGCACCGTGACCTTACTCATACGACAGTGAATAATAAGTGCCAGATAACGAGCGGCACGCTTAACGATCCATATACAGGAAAAACGATCTCATTTGTTCGCAGTGCCGATACAAGCGCCGATATCCAGATTGACCATGTCGTAGCGCTTGGTGATGCGTGGCAAAAAGGCGCGCAGCAACTTTCGGAGGCAGAGCGGGAGAACCTTGCCAACGATCCGCTCGAGCTTTTGGCGGTAGACGGCCCCGCAAACCAACAAAAGTCCGATGGCGATGCTGCAACATGGCTGCCGCCAAACAAGGCTTTTCGTTGCCAGTATGTGGCAAGGCAGATTGCCGTTAAGAAAAAATATCAGCTGTGGGTTACCTCAGCCGAAAAAGATGCTATGTCCCGGGTACTTGCAACTTGTCCAGGCCAGACGCTTCCATCTAAGGGTTGATGACTAGCCCGTAGGATTTGGTGCTCGTGGAACAACTTCTTTTACGCCTGACGTCATGAGGCCAGCAGCGCCGTAACCAAGTGCGGTACTGGCCGCCGAGCTTGTGGCAACGATATGACCAATGACTGGTTTTCCGTATGAAAGGATCGCCGTCCAAGAGCCGGCATCCGCTGTATAGTCCATGCCAAGGATGTCCCAGCGTCCCTGGTAAGTGGCAAGGTTGGGTACGTCTGCTTGGTAAAAATAACCCCACGACTTGTAGTCGCGCGCCTTGGCCGCGTTCACCCAGCTAGATGAAACGCCGTAATACTTCGCGACGAACTTATCGGTCGGCGTTCCTGGCATCGCATCCATCTTGTCCAGTATCTCCGAAGCGAAGCCAGAGGCAGCTTTGGGGTCAACAAAAATGACGTGGCTGTCATAATAAGCTTCCATCAGCTCTTCCCAACGCATATACGGGCGAGCGGGCTGTGATGGGTCGGTCGTGCCGCTGGCAGTAATCTGATATGCCTGAACTTCTGCCCATGTATGAGCCGAGGCGACAAAGCCACTTGTTCCCGATGTACGGTCAAGCGTATCGTCATGAAGTCCGAACCATACGCCGTCCGATGTTCGCCCCAAAGAGACTTCGAGCGCGCCAGCACCCCAGAATCCGGCCTGAGTATAGGCGTGCAGGCTCATTTCAGGCCAGTTTTTTGATCCGCCGCGATGTGCGACATAAAAAGGCGACGTTGCGAGCATAGCTGATACGGTTGCATATCCGGCGGGGAATGGCCGAACTTCAGCCGGGGTGGAGATGACGTCGGTATCTGAAGTGTAATAAAGATGCGCTGTGCTGAGCGTATCTGGTGCGCTAGTGTAGTGAACGGCGATTCCAGCGTTAGGATCAGCTTCGCCGAGCGCTCGAATAATGATTGCGACACCCGAAGTTTGCGACTGCGCCCCGGTCCATGTAAGGGCTTTTGCGCCTGATGCACCAGCTTCGATATCTTGTTGGTATACGGCCAAGATGGTCCTTGACTGCGAAGCGGTAGATGAAGGCAAGTAAATATGCTGCGTCATGCCAGCCGGATTGCCTGCGATGGAGTAGTCAATCGCAGAAGTAAACTGGGCGTTATATGTGGCGAGAAGCAGATTCTTATTGGTGGCTGGTACTGGTGGTTGAATAGTAACCGTTTGAGAAGCGACGGTCCCATACGGAGATATGTCTACGATAGGATCGACAAGATCGGCACCACGTACGATGAACATTTCAGCCACAACGCGTCCGCCTGAGATAGAGTCGGTGGCCGTAAATGTAAAGTCATTCTGCGTGAGCGCAGAGGCAGCCGGGACGGGGAGCATATAAAAGCCAGTGATACGGTTACTTGTGCCGCCAACAAATGGGGCGCTAACGCGGGACCAGTCACTGCAGGTAAAGTCGCCCGTGGCCGTAGGACTCTGACCAGAGAGTGCCATAACAAGCAGGTCGCCGTCCTGTACGCCGGATGGTTTATTGATGGTAAAATCAGTCACCGCTGTGGCGGTTTTATATGTTGTCGCAACACCGACGATTGTCGGACGGTCGATAACCGGCGGTGACCATGTCCCGGCTTTGAATGCAATCAATTCGCCTCCAAGGACGGTTGCAGAGCTGTCAAATGTTGCCGTGACAGGACCCGTGGCTCCCGCGGACGTCAGGTATTGGTAGCCCATGACCGCGCCGGTATTGGCAAGCGCGCTGCCGCTTGGCGAGGTTTTATATTCGTCGAATGCCGTAAGAAGATTGGTGGCAAGCGGTGAAGTGGTGCTTGCTGAATTCTGCTGGTGAACTCCAGCGATGAGCAGTGTCGTTGCATTATTGGTTGTAATCCCCGGAATAGCTAATGAAGTAGAGTTACCAATACTCGTGAAGGCTGTGGATGCGGAGTCCTGAATATTATCAAGGTCGATACCTGTCGCTCGTGCGACGACGGCCGCAGCCCGACCGGGCGTCGTGCTGATTGTCCACGTAAGGGTAGCTGGAATGCTGTCGATGTCATTCTGTGATTTGACAGCGTAATAAAAAAATTGCGACGTTCGTGAAGTGACGTAGTCTGGTGTGCCGGGAGGAGCGCCGTATGCCAGCCAGCCCGATGGCGGCGTTATACTGCCCGTTCCCGAGCTTTGGTTATGGATCCATGCAACCAGCAAGTCGCCAACAACGATATTGGCCAGGTCTGTTTTATTAAAGCTGAGCGTTGCAGACGTGCCGTTGCCGGTCGTGCCGAACTTAACGCTGTCTCCTGTACCAAAATGAAGCTGGGCTGCCATACTTACGATTTGACAACGACGATGACACCGGCTGGCGTCCCTGCTGGAAGTGACGCAGCGTCGTCAATTAGTAGTATTTTAGCGCCTACGTCCGCGCTATCGGCTTTTGTATCAAGCGCTGTTTGAGTGGCGTCAGAGATGGGTTTGTCGGCATCGCTAGTGTTGTCAACGTTCGCGAGCCCGACAGCGGTTTTGTCTAATGTTTGGAAGGTTTTGTCGCCGCGGTAGTACTGTGCGGAAGTCCCAGCGGTAACTAAGGGTTCTTTTGCGTCCAGAGCTGCCTGCGCCACAGTAGAAACAGGTTTATTGGCGTCGCTGGTATTGTCGACATTCCCTAATCCCACGTCCGCCTTAGTGAGGGCGGTTGAGTCCAGCTGCGCGCTGGTGATTGCATTATCCTGGATTTGAGCCGTTCCTACGGAGTCGGCTTTAAGCTGCCCGCTGACATCATGAGCTTGCGTCAAAAAATCGTTGAGGATACTGCCCCACGAGCCGTCATCGGATCCTGGAATAGGTAAACGTGCCATTTACGCCTTCTTTACATACTGCTATTGGTTTTATTATAACACGGTATTTTGCGCGTCAGGCACTTTGCCAATCCGTAAGATATTTAACAGACTGCCTGTTTATGAATAGGTATAGTGGGTACTGTGGTGTGCACACCAACAACCTAAAACTGCATAAGCAAAGGAGGATGTATGGTAGGATTAACACTTGGCGTTTCAGTCATGGTAGCTCTTGGTGTAACGCTGGTACAGTAATTTGAATCTTGTGGGCGGCTCCCTGGTGGAGCCGCCCTTCTTGCAGCCAAAGAATAATAATATGGAGGTCATATGCCAAAATACGGACCAAAAGCTCAGGAAAAAGTTGAAAAAACAGTCAAAGAAATGAAAGCCGGCAATTTGAAGAGCGGTAGTGGCAAAAAGGTGACAAGCCAAAAACAGGCGGTTGCTATTGGTTTGTCGGAGGCGCGAAAAGAAGGCGCAAAAGTTCCCAAGAAAAAGTCGTAGCCGCAAGCGAAAAACTGCTTTTCTGGTGACGAGCTGTTCGTCTTCGATTTTGTGATCGCAATTTTTAAATTTAATTCCGTGACGACCTAATAAATTCGGTCGTCTTTTTTAATTGAAGCAAGCCGCGCTTCTGGGAATGAACGCACGCGTTTTGAAGCAATGGAAAAATCCGCTAAAATAGAACTAGGAAGAAGGAGGGATACAAGATGGACGTACGACAACTTCACGACGAGGTGGACAAGCTGCACATTAGAGCGAAAAATGTGCGTTCCGATGCTGACCAAGCACGGGTGTCAGCTGATGGAATGAATGGTCGTGGCGACCCGGACGGCGCGCGCCTAGAGGCGGACAGGGCGCAGCAACTAGAGCGCGAGGCGAAGGAGCTAGAACATCAGGCTGAGCAAATGTCGCTGGAAGCGGCGGAGAAAATTCGGCGCGCCCATGACATTGAGCAAAAACAGGAGCAAATACAAAAAGACGCGGCTGCTGCCATCGAAGCTCTCGAAAAAGAAAAACGCAGCCTGACAGGCCATTCCACAGGGCTGTTCTAATAAATGCCAGACTTTTCAGTACTCGATACAAGGGCCGACGTTGCCGCGCGGCGACTGCTTGGGAGCGTGTTGGAGCGTGAACTTGATGGTGAGACAGTACGTTGTCGTATCGTCGAAACCGAGGCGTACGATCAGACCGATGCGGCCAGTCATAGCTACAGGGGCAGGACGCCGCGAACAGATGTGATGTTTGGACCGGCCGGGTTTCTGTATGTGTACTTTACTTACGGCATGCACTACTGCTGTAATGTGGTTGTCGGACATGAAGGCGAAGGTGCTGCCGTACTGATCCGGGCTGTCGAGCCGCTAGAAGGATGGGATGTGCTACAGCGCAGGCGCACTGGTAAAACTGGGGCTGAACTAACAAACGGGCCGGCGAAGACTTGCCAGGCCCTAGGGATCGACCGCAAAATGAATGGCCATAACCTTAAGGAAGCACCACTCCGGCTTATCATTGAGCCGAAGCTTGCCGATGATATTATCGTGACGACACCGCGAATTGGTATTAAGCAGGCCGTCGACGTTCCGTGGCGTTTTTATATAAAAGACAATCCGTATATATCGGGTCGGCGGTGAGATGCGCGGATTTTTCTCGCATTTTGTAAAAATAATCATTTGACACATACGCACCATAGGCGTATTATCACTTTCAGCACACTTCGTGTGGCCGCTATCCGTAGCGGTCCCGACCTCTGGAGATGACCCGCATGACCGAGCCCACCGCCGAGCGCCAGACCGCCACCAAGACCGGAACGACCGGCAGCACCACTGCTGCCACCCCGCCCATCGAGCTCACCGAAGCCGACAAGCTGCGCATCCAGCTGGATGCGCAGCGAGCCGTCTGCGGCCGCCCGTTGCGGGTCCGTCGTTTCTGAGTCCCACTGGGACTCCGCGATGTGCTTCGGCTGCCGCTCCCCGATTCAGGGAGAGCGGCAGCCGGCATCATCATGTACTTGCGCGTATGTGATACGCGGAGTATAATAACGACAGTACATTCCGGCCGGCAGGTCGGATTTTTTGATAAAGAAAGGAATGATATATGGAAGACATTAACATTAAGCAGCTGACTCTCTCGGTTCGTACGATTGCGGAGGAGAAGAATCTACCAGAAGAAACCGTTCTGTCGGTTATTGAACAGGCAATCGCTGCCGCATGGCGCCGCGATAATGGCGAGCGCGACCAAGAAGTTCGTGCCGAACTGAATATCAACGACGGGACAGCTGACGTATACGTCGCCCGTGAAGTTGTTGAAGAAGTCGGCTCTGACGCAGTTGAAATCAACCTTGAAGATGCACGCAAGGTAAGGGCTGATGCTGAGATTGGCGACACAATCGAAGAGAAGTATGAAGTCACGAGCTTCGGCCGTGTTGCTGCTCAGACCGCAAAGCAGGTAGTGCTACAGCGTCTGCGTGAAGCTGAGCGTGAAGTCGTGCTAGAAGAATACGAAGATAAAATCGGTACGGTTGTTACTGGTACTGTTCAGCGTGTCGAGCCGCGTGTTGTCCGCGTAGAGCTTGGCAAGGCGACTGGTATTATTCCCCAGGGTGAGCAGATCCAGGGCGAATATTACAGTATTGGCTCGCGCATCAAAGTATTCATTAAGGATATTGAGCGCGACAACCGCGGTCCGCAGCTTATTTTGAGCCGCGCCAACGAAGCGTTTGTCGAATATCTCTTCCGTCAGGAAGTTCCAGAAATGGAAACAGGTGCCGTTGAGATCAAGGCGATTGCTCGTGAAGCAGGACGCCGCACCAAGCTGGCTGTTCACAGTAACGCGCCTGGTGTCGACCCAGTCGGTACCTTTGTTGGTGGCCACGGTACTCGAGTTCAGGCTGTCATGAACGAAATTGGCGATCAGGAAAAGATCGACATCATTACCTTTGATGAAAAGCCAGAACAGTTTATTCGTAACGCTCTAAGCCCAGCTGAAGTAGCAAAGGTTGAGGTGGATGAAGCCGCTAAGCGCGCCAAGGTGTTTGTCAACGAAGACCAGCAGTCGATCGCTATCGGCCGTGGCGGTCAAAACGTACGGCTTGCCGCTCGTCTTACCGGCTACGAACTGGACATCGAAACGGCACAAGCACCAAAGCCAGCCGAGCCAAAGCCAAAGAAGAACATTGAAGACAGCTTGCTGAGCGCGGTTGAAGAATCGACTCAGGAATAAAAATCTTCCTAAAGAAAAAAACACCGCTCTTACGGGCGGTGTTTTTGTTGGGCGTTATGTTTCAATATTGCGCCTGGTAAAACCGAACCAGCCAACAATGGTTAGTATAATCACCACCGCCAGCAAGATAACGACATGCTTACCATTTAGTCCATGCTGCATGATTTGCGGCTGATTGTAGTAATGAAAAATAGAAAACTTGTCGATATCCTTTAGTTTGTCGACCGCTGGAGCAAGCGATGAAACGAAAAAGCTGAGCGCTGCATAACCACTGCCAATCGCGATAGTCAGGCCTTTTTTGCCGGTCAGCGCGGCAATACAATAGGCAACCATACCGTACGCCGTGTTCATAAGCCAGGCGTCAAGCGCGGTAAGCCATACGCGCTGCATATCGGCCGATTTGTC
>CAMLKC010000026.1 GCA_946480595.1 uncultured Candidatus Saccharibacteria bacterium | reverse complement strand
CCCGATTGCGATACAATCAGCGCCACGCTCCCTTCAGGCAGATGAAACGAACGATAGCGAAGCTCGGAGGCAATGGCAACATCGACCGTCAGGCCGTCAATAAGCTGCTCTAAATAATACGACGCCAGAAGCCCGGCATAGTACGCCGTTCCGCACCCCACGATGGTGACGTGTTTGATGGCGCGTAGCTCGTCCGCCGTTAGATTAAGGCCGCCTAGTTGCACACGATTTTCTTTTGCAATCACCCGGCCATTAAGCGTTGCGCCAAGCGTCGCTGGCTGCTCCATGATTTCTTTTAGCAGAAAATGATCATATCCTTGTTTTTGGATCGACTGCAAGTCGGCTTCAATCGCCTCGACCTTTTGTGGCAGGTGAGTCGCGTTTAAATCTTGCAAATCAACGCCGTCGCGGGTACAGACCGCCATTTCACCGTCGTTCAAATATATCGCCTGTGACGTATAGCCAACTAGTGCCGCGGCGTCGCTGGCAATGAGCGTCTCGTCATCGCCAACGCCGATAATCAGCGGACTGCCCGCCCGGGCCACAACGATTTTCTCTGGTTCACGGACAGAAACAACGGCAATACCATATGTTCCGACAACGCGTTTTAGTGCCTTTGCGACGGCGTCTTCCAATTTGCCACCCTCTACATACAGCGAATCGATTAGTGCGGCGAGTACTTCACTGTCTGTCTGGCTAACGAATTTGTGGCCAGCCAGTTCGCTCTTCAGATCTTTATAATTTTCAATGATACCATTGTGTACCAGGTAAATATCGCCTGCCATGTGCGGGTGGGCATTTTGCTCAGAAGGCTCGCCGTGCGTTGCCCAGCGGGTGTGGGCAATTCCTACCATGTCACCCGTCTCATGGCCCGGCATACGGCTGGCGAGCTCGCTCACCTTACCCTTTGCGCGCAGTAGTGTTGGAGCGCCGTCTTTGTTTAGTGTGACCATTCCGGCCGAATCATAGCCGCGATATTCCATTCGTCGCAGTCCGCCAACCAGTAATTTCTGCGCGTTACGATCACCAATATATCCGCTAATTCCACACATGCAAGTACCTCCTGGCTTATTTATTCACCTAGATAACGAATTTCATTCGGAGACAGCCGAAGCAGCCCCTCGTCGTGCCGGCGTTGGTCTAGGTAGTGAGCTGAAAAGCCAACCGAGCGCGCAAGCACGAACAATGCGTTAAAGAACTCAATTTCAACAAGCTCTTTTAGTTCAGCATGGCCGTAGTCCATCTCAGACTCTAAAATATCCAGAAGGATCGCGGCAATAGCGCCATCTACGTTGAGGATAAGGTTGCCTTTTTTAGATGCCGTCACTTTTTCAACACCGCGCGCAAAAGTGAAATACTTGTCACCGTTGCTATTGCCCGTAAAGCCAGCGAGCGCCTCGACGCGTGGGTCGGGCAGGTCGATACGGTATTTTTTGTGGCCGATACCAGGAATGATGCCGCCATACTTTTCAACGAATTCACGCGGACTTTGACCGCTTGATGCACCCGCTAGCCAATTGCCGCTCGCAGCGTTAATCGCACCCCCAAAACGTGGCCCGATAGTCAAAAGACCAGCCGCAAGACTCGAAACCAAATCTTTTCCGGCGCGGGCCGAAACGATCGTATTTACCGCGCCCGACACATATGGCCCATGGTCAACCAACAGACGCAGTACGTAGTCAGTAAACTCTATGGCCTTTTTTGATGTCACCGGCTTGCCGAGCAGCATCGAGAGTGTCAGTGAGGCAATCGTATTTTCCTCGACCGTCTGTAAAAGTTCTTTTCCAAGAATATGCACGTCGCCGTTGACGTCACCCGACACATGGCTGACGATAAGGCTTTTGTTGCGCTCACCAATTCGGGCATCGACAACATAACGCTCATCACCTACCCGTTTTTTCAGTTCACTCGCTATATCACCAAAGGTTTCACATACAACCACACCAGCTTCTTTGAGCGCCGACTTTTTGGCACTCGCCGATTCGTCGTGCGTTTGTGCCAACGCTTTTGCATGACCAAACTGCGGCGGTGTCTCGAATAGCTCAGCCACCGTACCGGCAATGTAAACGATAATTTCTTTCGTCAGCTTCTTTTCCTTGATCAGTTTGGCGATTTCGTATTCGTCAGTTCCGCCAAGCTCGCCGAAAAAGACGATGCGTTCTGTTTCAGTATCCGCTTCGGCAAGCAACATCGCTTCAGCTGGTGTCGTCATAGGGAAGCGGTCGCCACCTACAGCCAGCGCAAACGATACGCCAAGGCCAGCGCCCGTTACGGTGTGAATAAGCTCGTTGACGATACCGCCTGACGTTGATACGACTGCCGTATTGCCGTGGTTGAGAATTCCAGCTTCGGACAGCTGCAGATGCTGCGTGCCACCAATCGCTCCCAGTTTAGCAAAACCAGGCAACAGCAACCCAACGGATGACGGACCAATGAGTAGTACGCCGTGTTCTTTTGCCTTTTTCGCCAGTTGCACCGAGTGGACCTCGGGCGTTTGCTCGGCAAATACCGCAGCTACCTTTACATTAGGAAGCAACTCCAAGGCCTCTTTCGTCGAAGCGAGCACGCGGCGCGCCGATTGGACATTTAAAACTGCGCCCACCCGGCTTCGTATATCGTCTGACAAGGCAGATAACTTAGGGACGACGGGGATAATTACCTCGCTCTCGCCCCAAAAATATCGCTCCTGCTTGCGTCCACCCGCAACAATTGCGACGATACTTGGCTGCTGCTTTTTTACTAAAAAGTCATAGTCTAAAATCGACTGAATGATCCCCGGGTGCGACCCGAGGCAAATTACTTTCATGTTCAGCGTACGAAGTTCTGCGATCGTCATTATTTAAGTCCTTTCAATGCCGTATGAAGCGCCTCTGGAATACTTGTCTTTGGACTATAAACTCCACCGAAAAGGTTATGTTGTCTGAGTGCTGCCTCAATCTTCGCGAGACCTATTTCCTGCCGTGGGCCGCCTCGTCGTACGTAAATTTTTACACCCTGTCCGGCCAGTTCATCGCCGTACTTATCGAGTGCTTTTATAATTCCGGCAAACGTATTGGCAATATCTGTAAAGTTCGCCACGGCGCCGCCTACGAACAGCACCTTATTCTTAGCTTTTGATGCCAACATCAACTTCATTACCTGGGACGTATAGATATATGTTTCTTCCATATTAGGATTACCGCTGTATTCGCCGTAATTTGCCAGCTCCTTGCCGAGCCCCAGGTTATGCACCTCGTCAGCAATAACCACGCTCGCGCCACCGCCCGAAAGCAATAAAAAGACTGAGCCATCGGGGTTTAAGACGTTTAGGTTAAACGAAGCAGGCGAGTTGGCATCGAGTTTCTTCACCTCTTCCTCCTCTTGCCGTTTTGCTGTCGTGCGAGGATGACGGATATCGTCTTCACTCCAGCCATCTACAAAGTACAGCCCTGCGTCGTCGGCCTCGATAGCGCAGTCCAAAACAATCGTATCGCTGCCGTTTGCAATATATGGATTGATTTCAAGGAAAACAAAATAATTATCCTTAAATAATTGGAACAAATTCTGAAGCATCAGCTCGCTCAAAGAAGTCTCTGAAGCTAGCTTGGCCCAATCGGTCACATCATTAAGGTCAACCGACTGGATAGAGTCTGCGTTCTGTTCAATGTCCACACCGCCCTGCTTGCTAAACAACAGATGGTAGCCTTCCCGGCCGTGTGACATTGAAAGATACCTTTCATCATTTTGTTCGTGCGTCACATACGGTTCGATCAAAAATGACGAATACCCTTTTTTCTCCAAATCTTTCACCGCTTCTTCAAGGTCTTGTTGCTTAACATCAAGCAACACTAACCCCTTTTTAAAGCGACCCTTGACGGCTTGGTCAACTTTAACGACATACGAATCGTAGCCTTTTATTTCATCCGCATCCTCGGGAGCTGAAACACTCCAGCCTACATACGGCACCCCTAGAGCGTTGCTGACAAGTTTTTTTGAACGGTATTCGGATAATTTTCTTCGTGGCATATGCGTTATTCCCCTTCTGGTCTAGTTAGAGTATCAGTCATTTTATGTTCAGACAATAAGCTTCCTAGCTGCGAAATACTTCCATCCTGTCGACCAGTCAATTTTTTCAGATCGAATCTTTTCTTACCAAAATATAAATCCGTACAGTAAGACGCGAATTGAATGGAAGGCCTATCGATAAACTTTTCAAATATATAAGTGAGAACCACAATCAGTATTAGTGATAGTATGATCGCTAACAAGCTGGCCTTATGAAGACCAATTGGCATGATTGCCAAAAAGACACTCGTACACACTGAAAATAACACTGGCATATGCACAAGATACAGGGAGTAGGTGTACTTACCAAATCGGCTAATAAAACGATGCGCCAAGAAGCTTCTCACCCTATCAATTGCAAGTACGCAAGTAACACACAGAAATGCACCCAGACATATATAGAAACTCACCTGTTGAAATTTATCTAGAAAAGGTATGTATAAAAATTTGTATAATGGACTTGATACATCACCCGACGGATAGCCTCCAAGAAATATCGCAAATCCTAAAACAATATAGCCATATTTATTATTTATTTTTTCAAACCAAATAGTTCTATTAATATACAAATCTGCAAGCAACATTCCCAAAACAAAGCCGAGCAGCCATGAATTCATGAAATAAACGATAAGACCAATATATAGAAAAAGTCGATAACGCGACTGAGCAAATAGAAGTAACGAAGCAAAAATAATAAAAGAACCAATTGCTTCATAATAGATAGTCCATAAAACTGGATTATAGGAAGCTGGATTATACTGCACGGTCACTGGAGAAGAAAATATACCCAGCAGCCCTTTATAAAGCGCGTCGAAGAAATCAGGCGGCAACATCCAGAAATGATCCAACCATGTAGTGTGGATGATATCAGACACCTCCCTCATTGATTCTGTTCCAAATAGCAGAGCAATGCAAAATGCAATCAAGGTTGACGCCAGAGCAGGAAGCATCAGACGCAAATAACGTTTAGACGCAAGCCTTCGTATTGTCGACGCGTCATTTTTCTTAAAAAAGCCCACACTAAGTACAAATCCGCTCAATACAAAAAATATTCCGACAGCGAAAGTACCCGATATTAAACTAGCAATGGGATTTTGGTATAGACTATTTTCTAAGCTTATATTCTGTACTGGTGCAATTTTCGAGCCCACGCCATAGAAAAAACCCGGATAAAAGATCAGAGCCGAGTGAAACAAAACAACAATCACAGCTGCAATCACGCGCAGTCCTTCTAGCTCCAGGAACCTCTTCGGTTTACCTACTGCCTCCGGCAATTTAGAATGATGTAGCCTACGCTTCAACTTCTGCATAAAATCACTCCATTTCAGGATCTTGATTTGCCTCTACGCGCCTAGGGCGCTGTATAATGCTCACAATCGCTTCTTTGGTATTATTATATTTCTGCTTTAGTAATAGCTCTCTCGTACCAAAGAAAACCTCCTGAGCATAAGACGCCAATCTTATAGATGGCTGTTCGATAAACTTATAGAAAAGTAGGGTTACTAACGCAACTACTGGTATGGTCACTATAAAAGCCATAGCCACCGACTTGTTATAGCCAAAATGAGTAATTAGTGCCATAAAAACACCAGTTCCTACAGTATAAATTAAAGGTTGATGGACAAGATAAAGAGAATACGTATATTTACCCAATTGACTCATCAACCTGTTTGAAAGAAGCTCCTTGAACTTTACTAATCCTAAAGCCGAAAGCACGATACATACAGCACCTAAGGTCGTGTATATGCTCTGGTTCTGGGCTTGTGACAACCACGGAAGCATTATGTGACCGTATACCGTTTCGGCTATCTTAGACGACGTCGGAAACGCTCCGAGACAAACTCCAAATGCCAGAAGCACCAAATATGCCGGCTGCTTGATTTTTTGCACTAAGTCAATGCGATGAGCATATAAATCGGCAATGGCCATGCCTAGTATAAAGCCGAGGTACCAGGACCCTTGAAAACCAATGGCTGCTGCGACATAAATAACCCACCTCCATTTAGCCTGGCCAAACAGGAGTGCTAATCCAAACACCATAAACGAACCCGCAAATTCATACTGCATCGTCCAAAGTACAGAATTATAATTGTTGACAGGACCATGAACAAAGATTCCAACCATACCTTCATAAAGAGCCTCTAAGAGACCGGGGTGTGGTGACCAAACAGGGTGAAGCGCGGCAGATTGTGTTATTTCGTGAGCCTCTTTATTCAGCGATAAATTTAGACTGATAAATACAAAAGCGATAAGCACCGAGGCTAAAGCAGGCAACATTAGTCTTAAATACCGCTTTGCGGCCAACTTCTTAATTCCTTCCGAATTTTTAGTCGTAAAAAAACCTACAGTAAGGACAAAACCACTCAATACAAAAAATACAGCTACTGAAAAAGTACCTGAAATAAAACCTTCGAGAGGAGTCCCATGGATATTATCCTCAAACCTAAAGTGCTGTACTGGTGCAAACACTCCAGCTCCGTAATACATGACAGGGTAAAAAAGAACAAGAAAATGAAAAATAAATACGACAAGTGCTGCAAGACCTCGTAAGCCCTCCAACTCCATAAATCGATTTGCGTTATGCCTAATACGCGGTTTTTCTGCCCTACTCTTCACTCTATCTATTGTATCATTTTGCAAAGCGTTCTTTAAGGGTCGTTGTGCTTATGACATGTGCTATCGTAATAGCATGAACATACTCGTCACCGGCGGTGCCGGTTATATCGGCAGCCACACACTCATCGAACTTATCGCCGCAGGCCACACGGCGGTCGTTGTAGATAACTTATCAAACAGTGACCGTGAGGTAATCCGCAGAGTTGAGAAAATCACCGGAACAGCCATCCCCTTACATGCTTTTGATGTCGAAGACAGACAACATCTCGACGAACTCTTCACGGACAATCATTTCGATGCTGTCATCCACTTTGCCGGTCTAAAAGCCGTCGGTGAGTCGGTAGAAAAACCACTTTTTTACTACCGCACCAACATCGACGCGTCGCTAACACTACTAGAAGTAATGCAAAAACACGAAGTTAGCCGGTTAATCTTCAGCTCTTCTGCCACAGTATATGGTTCGGCGCCCATTCCCTATAGCGAAGAGTATCCGGCCGGTCAGGGAATCACCAATCCTTATGGTCAAACCAAGTACATGGTTGAGCAAATCATGAGTGACGCCGCAAAGGCTAACTCAAAGAATAGCTTTATTTCCCTGAGGTACTTTAACCCTATTGGCGCTCACCCTAGTGGCCTTATTGGCGAACAACCGGCAGGAGTGCCAAACAATCTTATGCCATATATCGCCCAAGTTGCTACCGGTCAGCTAAAGGAGCTCGCAGTTTTCGGCGACGACTACAATACGGTTGACGGAACAGGCGTGCGTGACTACATTCATGTGGTTGACCTTGCAAAAGGCCACGTTGCTGCACTCACCTACAACCAACCTGGCATGACCGCCATCAACCTTGGGACGGGCAAAGGCGTTTCAGTGCTAGAGCTCATCCATGCGTTCGAGGAAGCTTCGGGACAAAAAATCCCTTACCAAGTTGTCGGGCGCCGGGCTGGTGATCTTCCTGAATACTATGCCGATGCTTCAAAAGCCAAAGAGCTCCTTGGCTGGCAAACCGAAAAAACCATAAAAGAAGCCAGCGCCGATACGTGGCGCTGGCAATCTGAGAATCCAAACGGCTACAACGCTTAGCCTTGGCGCTTTAATAGCTCCTTTGCTACTTCACCGGCACGCTGGCTAATATCCTTGCGTGTCACCAGTACGCCGTCCGGCGTGTTGACAACAACGACGTTGTCGAGCCCGATGACGGCAACTGGCTTTGATTCTTCGTTACGTACATATACACTCTCTACGTCGATCGGGAAGACGTTTTCACCGTGCGTGTAGTTGCCCTGCTCATCCTGAGGCACAACGTCATGCAGGTCACGGAACGAGCCCACGTCCATCCAGTCGAAACTAGCTGAAACGACTGCCAAGTTTTTAGCTTTCTCGATGAGGGCAATATCAATCACCTGATTATCTAGTGAAAGATACGCTTCGTTATAAGGATCGCTCCCTGGTTCACCAGCATCCGCTAACTTAGTGTAGCTTGCCATTAGATCGGGCGCGTATTGTTCCATCTGGTTAAGGAAGGTTGAAACCGAGCCCACGAAATATCCACAGTTCCACAAGTAGCGGCCGGAGTTCATGTATTCGCTCGCAACTTCGTAGTCAGGCTTTTCCTTGAATGACTCTACCTTGTAGACGCCACCATCTTCATCAATAGTCCCATCACGCTCGATGTATCCGAAAACCGTCGCGGGGTATGTCGGCTCAATACCAATAAGAGTGATTGCGTTTTCTTCTACCGACGCTTCAGCGGCAACACGGAACGAACGAGCGAAACCGTCTTTGTCGCGGATATGGTGGTCGGCGTGAATGAATGCAACCGGCTCATCCTTGCCGTGGCGACGGTTAACAACGTCGAGTGCGTACACGATAGCGTGTCCGGTACCACGGCGGCCAGGTTCAATCAAAAAAGCTTCTTCTGGAAGCTCGGATAATTGTTCACGGACATGGTCGGAGTGACTGGCTTCGGTAACGACATATACGGTGTCGCCAAGGCGTTTGGCACGATCGTATGCCATCTGGATAAGCGAGCGCTCGCCCGTCAGTTTAAGTAAGTGTTTTGGAAACTTAGGTGTTGAAAGCGGCCACAGGCGTGTACCCGAGCCACCGGCTATAATCACTGTTATCATGTACCCATTATAGCGGAAAGTTTCGTCATGGGTGCGGTTAAAAACACAACTAATTCATAAGAACGCTTCTCGTGCAAGGCTCGGTCGGGTTTGTGTATAATAGAGGCATGCAAGATTCTACACTCACCGTCCTGGGGGCCGGATATGTTGGCCTCACTACCGCTGCGCTTCTGGCGCATGCCGGTTACACTGTTTACGTTGTCGAACCAAACCCAAAGCGCCTTGATGTTATTAAACAAGGGCGCTCTTTCTTTTTTGAAGAAGGCCTTGACCCGGTTATCGCTGCCGGAATTGAGAAGGGAACGCTTATTCCTACCGACTCTTACGAAGCCAGCGTCCCGAACAGCCGCGTGGTGTTCTCGTGCGTCGGTACGCCAGACCACCCAGACGGCAGCTCCAACCTCACCTACGTCTTCTCGGCTGCCAAAGAGGCGGCTAAGTATCTTTCGGATGGCGCTGTCTACGTTCAAAAAAGCACCGTCCCCGTGGGGACCGGGACACGCATCGAGGAACTCTTCAAAGAGCTCGGTAAAAAAATTGAGTACGTTTCCAACCCAGAATTCCTCCGCGAAGGTACCGCGCTTTTCGACACGCTCTGTTTTGACCGTGTTGTCGTTGGCGGCCGCCACAAAGAGGCTGTCGAGCGCACGCTCAATATCTACCGCAACATCGAAACCTACAAACACGAGATTGCCGGGCTTGCCAACATTACCCTAAAAGAGGTAGAGGGCAAATACATCGCCGCCAACCTCAACAGTGCCGAACTTATTAAAGTAACATCAAACGCTTTTCTAGCGCTCAAAATTTCATTTGCTAACTCCATCGCCAAGCTTGCCGATCAGGTAGATGCCGATGTCGTAGAAGTAATGGACGCTGTCGGTGCTGACGCCCGTATTGGCCGCGCCTTCCTAAATGCCGGCCGCGGTTACGGCGGCGGTTGCTTCCCTAAAGACGTCAGCGGTCTCATTATGAGTGGCCTCGAGCACGGTGTTGACCTTGAGATCATGACTGCAGCCCAAGAGGTAAATACCTCAATGGCCGGATACATCGTAGAGAAGCTACGGGACGCGCTCGACGGTGATCTGGCTGGTAAAAAGGTGGCTGTTCTTGGGCTTGCCTTCAAGGCTGGCACGAGCGATGTACGGCGCTCGCCTGGCGTTTTGATCGCCAATGTCCTCAGTAAATCAGGAGCGATCACCACTGCTTACGACCCTCAAGCCACTGAAGAAGCCGGAGAGGAGCTACACGGTTCAGTGACATTAAAGGACTCTATCGACGCTGCGATCCAAGGAGCCGAAGCGATTATCGTTGCTACCGACTGGCCCGAATTCATCGGCCATGACCTTGCTGACTACAGGGAACGTATGGACGGCAATGTGTTTGTCGACGCCGTGAACGGTTTTGCTATTCCGCACGTTAAAGCCACAGGCTTACAGTACATCGGCGTCGGACGCTAAAACTGCTATAATATTTACATGAAAGTTTTTGTCCAAGTCCCCTGCCTTAACGAAGAGGCTACGCTGCCGCTCGTTTTAGAATCCATCCCTAAGAAAATCAAGAACGTCGATTCTATCGAGATTCTTATTATCGATGACGGTTCGTCTGATAAAACCATCGAGGTTGCTAAGAAATACGGAGTGAAACACTTCGTTAAGCACACCCGCAACATGGGACTTGCCCGTTCATTCCGTGACGGCATCGACTACGCGCTTCGTCACGGTGCTGATATTGTCGTTAATACCGACGGTGACAACCAATATCCACAGGAGCGAATCGCGGACCTCGTACAACCAATTATCGCCCATGAGGCAGATATTGTTATTGCTGATCGCCAAACTAGCAAAATTGCCCACTTCTCACCCTTCAAAAAGACGATGCAGCGCTTTGGCAGTTGGGTAGTTAACAAAGCGGGCGGGACCAATCTGCCAGACGCAGCTAGCGGCTTCCGTGCATACTCGCGCGGTTCTCTTTATAAGCTGAACGTCGTTACCCAGTTCAGCTACTGTATGGAAACAATCATTCAGGCCGGTAACAAGCGTCTCAAAATCGTCAGCATACCCGTAACGACAAACAAAAAGACACGCGAATCACGCCTGTTCAAGAACATCGGCCAACACATGATGAAATCAGGTCAAGCGATCCTGCGAAGCTACATCATGTTCCGACCAAATGTCGTTTTCGTCACCCTTGGGTCAATCTTCCTTATCTCGGGGCTTATTCCTTTCATGCGGTATGCTATCCTCATGGTAACTGACAGCAAGGGCGATCACATCCAGTCACTGATCTTTGGAACGGCGATGCTTGTTGCAGCTCTACTTTCGTTTGCACTGGTGGTTATTGCTGACTTACTTCGCACAAACCGTATTTTGCTTGAAGATCAGCTGGAACGCATTAAAGAAATACAATACCGGGACAAGTAGATGGGATTTTTGAAGTCGAAGCTCTTTCGACAACTACTCGTAGTAGTAATTATTCTACTGACATTTGGCGTGTTTATTTGGTATGGTATAACACACCCTCAAGTCATTAGCACTGTCCTAGAACTAAACCCAATTATTCTTATTTTTCTTACCCTAGCATATTCTTTGACAATACTTGCGAACGGTCTCGTTCTTCACTTTTCACTTGCGTACGTGCAACGCCGGACATCGATTTTTGACAATATACTGCTTACAGGGTATTCCTCTATAGTTAATTTCTTTGGACCCCTCCAGAGCGGGCCTGGCTTTCGCGCTGTTTACCTCAAGAAAAAATACGGTATCGAGATCAAACGGTTCCTACTAGCGACATTCGTATTCTATCTATTTTTCGGTATTATTAACCTAGCTATTATCATTATCTCCGGTGCAGTAGAAAAGCCCGAATGGAGACCTTGGATCTTTATCGCGGCGCTATTATTGACTATGTCCTCGCCGTTACTTATCCGTGTCGCACGCAGAAGAAATCGTATTAGAGCTTTGCTTGATTCAATGCGGCTAAAGGACCGAAATTTTTGGCTGATTGGTGCTGGCGCCCTAGGTGTTCCCAGGGTTCCCCCGAGGTCGCGCGTGCGGGTCGCCGGCGAGCGTAGCAGCGCCGCCAGCGCAGTGTCGAGCGCCGCCTGCGCCTGGCCGAAGTTCCGCTTCGCGTGCTTCTCCCCCAGCCAGCCGAGGAGCATCCCGGCCGAGATGAGGAGCGACGAGGGGTTGGCAAGGTCCTGGCCCGCGATGTCGGGCGCCGAACCGTGCTGCGCCTGCGCCATGCAGTGGGCGTCGCCCGCGTTGAGCGAGCCGGCGAGGCCGAGGCTGCCCGAGAGCTCGGCCGCCTCGTCGGAGAGGATGTCGCCGAACATGTTGGTGGTGACGACGACGTCGAAGCGCGCGGCGTCGCGCACGAGGAGCGCGGCCATGGAATCCACCAGCTGCTCTT
>CAMLKC010000025.1 GCA_946480595.1 uncultured Candidatus Saccharibacteria bacterium | reverse complement strand
CTTTTAGACCGGCGGTATCGACCAGCCAAAAACTGTGGTGTTGGTGTTCTACCTTGCCAAGCACGTTGTCACGCGTCGTGCCGGCCTCACGGGCAACAATTGCCTGCTGGGCGCGGACCATACGATTAAAAAGCGAACTCTTGCCGACGTTCGCCTGACCGATAATTGCAACTGTTGGAAGTTTAGAAGCCATAACTTTGGCTAATTATAACAGAGGTTGCGTTAGTTAGCGAGCATAAGCGTAATGCGATATGTATATCACCTAGCGGATATCGGTCAAAGCGTGTTCACCAGGCTTCATATCACCAAGTGAATAATTGCCAAAGTTGGTCCTATGGAGCTTTTTTACCTCGTAGCCAAGTGATAAAAACGTCCGGCGGATCTGCCTGTTGCGGCCCTCGCTCATAACGACCCGCCACTCTTTTCGGTTGTCGTCACGTAGTCTTTCGAGGTGGAGTTTGCTTGGGCCATCCTCAAGCTGCACGCCATAATCACTAATCATTTGCTGGTGGAGTGGCTCAAGATCATTATCGAGGCGAACGTTATAGACCTTGGTTTTGGCAAACTTAGGATGGGTCATCCTGTACGCAAAATCACCGTCGTTGGTAAGGAGTATCAGGCCCGAACTGTTACGATCCAGACGACCGACGGGTTTTAGGATGTGGTATTCTGCCGGAAGAATCTCGTAAATTGTCGGCGAGTCACCCTGAGCTTTGCGTGAACAAACATACCCTGCCGGTTTGTTGAGCAGGAGGTACTGATAGTTAACGGGTGCGGCAAGCGGCTCACCTTTTACAGCAATAGTGTCACCCTCCTGAAAGCGAGCGCCCAAGGTGGCTACCTTGTCGTTAACGGTCACTTGGCCCCTTTCAATTAAAAGGTCTGCCTCGCGACGCGAAACACCCAGCTGAAGCGCTAGGTGTTTATTGAGTCGTAGTTGAGAATCATCAGTCATTAGTGGGTAGTATACTACTTATGGGCGTGGAGGTTGAGCGCCGAATGGTCCGCCGGCGGGCGGAGGTGTCTGAGAAGGCGCTTCTGGCGCGCTAGGCCGAGGGGTTTCTTCAAATGAAATACCTGACGGCTCTTCCTCGTCTGGCTGAGACGCAGGCGCTGGTGGAGCGCTTGGCATTTGAGGTGCCATTGGCGCCGGCGCTGTACTTACGGGTGTTGGCGCCGGAGCGGCAACTTGTTGCGGCGCAGGGGCTGGCTGAGGTGGCTGGTATGGCGCTGGAGGAGCTGGCGGCGGCGCCATTGGTGCAGGTGGTGCGCTTGGGACTGGTGACGCGCTTGGCATGCCTTGGCTGAGTTCTTGTGCCATTAGGCTGCTGATATCAGGTTTTGTTCCATTTTCAGATGGTGGAACGGGGTGAAGTACCCTTTCGCCTAAGTTTGCTGGCCTGCTACCTGAAAAAGGTGCTGTTGGCTGTGGCAATGCGTTTGGCCGAGGCTGTAGCGCAGGCGTCATTGTAGGTTGCTGCGGGCGTGGTTGAGGTGTGGCTGCCGCAGTAAATGGAGGTGGTGTCGGCATAGTCTGCTGGAGCGGCTGCGCAGTACGTGGTGCCGGTGCGGCGGCGGGTGCTGGGCGCGGAGCTGATGATCCGAATGTCTGAGCGGCCGAAACAGCTGAAACGGGCGCGTCGCCAAGCACGTCGTGGACGGTTCGGACAACGTCTTCGATTCCGACCTGTGACTTTACGAGGTAACGGTCGGCGCCGAGGGCCTCACCGCGCGCACGCTGGTCTTCACTGGAAAGCGCGGTCATCATGATAACTTTGATGTTTTTTGTTTCAGTTGTAGAGCGCAGAATATCGAGCATGTCGAAGCCGCTGATCTTTGGCATCATGACATCGCTCACGATAAGTGATGGCCGTTCTTTGATAGCCATCGCAAGCGCTGCTTCGCCGTCGCCAGCAGAAATAATGTCGTACCCTTCAGCCAGGAGACGGACGCCGTAGATTTCGCGCAGGCTCTTATCGTCCTCTACCAGTAGTATTTTGGTCATATTACCCTCTATTGTACTAAGTGTGCGTAAAAATTACTATAGCCCTTATGCTTAATTTTGGCCGCGTGGTGGGATGGTTGGTGTGCCCGGTCGTCGTACGTATTGGTCGGGGTGCTGCTCGATACTAGTGAGCGGGACGTTCTCGCGAACAGGAGCTTGGCGCCGCTGCGGGTACTGCGGCGGCTGCGGTTGGTATTGCTGCTGGTAGACCGGCTGAGGTGTGGTAGCTGGTGCCTGTGGCATTGCTGGCTGGATTGGAGCGGCTGGTGTCTGTGCGGCAGCCTGTTGCATTTGCTGAACGACGGTCTTGACCGGGGCGTTTGTGTAAACGGTTTCATCTGATGTCGGCGCAGCTGCTACTGGTGCCTGTGCGGGTTGCTGGCTGGGTGGCATGATGACGGTCTCGCCCATCGGTTGCCGCGGCGTAAACTGCGGTTCAGCAGTTTCGGGCACGAGAGTTGTCTGCGTGTTCGGAGCGACCGAGCCAACTGCGGCGCCGGTTTGTTGGGCTTCTATTTGGCGTTCAGTTTCAATGCTTGCCGATTCGATCAGCCGGGTCGCCTCTTCGTGGTCGATACGAGGGATCTCGACAAAGAACGTACTTCCCTTCTTATATTCGCTCTCCAGCCAGATGCGGCCGTTCATTGTTTCCACAAGCCGGCGGCAAAGGTATAGACCGAGGCCGGTGCCGCCGATTTCGCGCGTGTCACTGTTGTCGACACGGTAGAACTTCTGGAAAAGGTGTCCCTGGTCTTCCTTGGGGATGCCAATACCGCTGTCGGCGATGCTGATTTGGATGTGTTCATTGTCACCGCCGATATCAACCACGACGTCGCCGTTTGGCGTGTACTTGATAGCGTTTTCAACCAGGTTGGCGATGACTTCGCGAAGGTGGTCGTTGTCGACGTTGGCGTAGTACACAGGGTTAAGCCGGCGTTCGCCTACTTTTTCTTCGTCGTCCGGCTGGGGTTTAAATAGAACCCGTAGCCCCTTTTCTTCGGCCTTTGGCCGGAGACCTTCAACAATATCATGCGTGAACGCGACGACATCGACTACCTTCGGATTGTTTGTCAGGCGGCCGTCGTCTGCCTTGCTGACATCAAGCAGGTCCTGAAATAGATTGCCAAGGTGCTGGGCGGATTCGTGTGCCTTGTTAATGAAGTCCCGTGCTTTTTCGTCGACTTGAGCCGTCGCCGGGTTAAGTGCAAGCCCCAAGTAACCCTCGATAGAAGCAACGGGCGTGCGCATTTCGTGGGCGGCGGTGCTGATAAACTCAGCTTGCTGACGTTCTTCCCTCTTGTCGAGGGTAATATCGCGGAATACCACGATCACGCCCGCGCCAGGTTGCCCGACTGGAGATACAATGACCGACACGAGGATTTTTTTGCCCGAGTTCGTGACTAAACTAAGATCATGCGAGCTAGTCTCTTTGTTGGTGGCGATAGCCTGCGATATGGGGTCGTTGGCGGGTGTTACCTCTTGGTCGGTTTTGTCGATCAGCTTGAGGATGGACTTGTAATTAAGCGTCAGTGCATCTTGTTTGCCCCAGCCGGTAATTTGTTGGGCGGCAGGGTTGATAAGCTGGATCGTTCCCTGGCCGTTAAGG
The DNA here is from genome assembly GCA_946480595.1 of uncultured Candidatus Saccharibacteria bacterium. Next base: position 9,520 of record CAMLKC010000025.1, on the reverse strand, counting down.
GCTATAACACCGTCGGCAATCGCGTTAATGACGACTTCTGATTGCTCTGAGACTTGGCTGAACTCGGACGCCAGCGCGTCGTAAGCGCCATTTCTCTCCTCACCTTTTTTCACAGGGCCACCTTTTGTGTGCCATATGAGGTAGCTGACAACCAGCGGCAATTCACCTGCAAGAACTACCATGACGACCATTTGTTTGCTGAGCGTGCCGCCGGTATACTGCAGCACCAGGTATAAAAGCGTAGCGAAAAGCAGCGGCAAGAGGCCGTAGAGGCCAAAAACCCCCGCAAAGACAGAGACGATCATCCATAGGGCAATGAATGGCGACGCGATACCGCCCGTACTAAGAACGAGCACGGCGATCGTTGCTGTTAGCAGGCCGAATGCCCCGAGCGATCCCCAGAGACTGTACTGTTTCGGTGCCCATAAATAAGAGATAACCGCTACAACAAGAGCGATCGCCGCTAGCGCTGCGGCCAGCTCGTCAACCAAAAGCCCTGCGCCGATCTCAGAGACATTGGCAAAATAAGCCCATGCGTAGAGCCCCAAAATAACGACCGACACCAATATGACCGCCTCGCAAATACGGCGATGCCAAAAGCGTGTGAGCGTCAGTGGATTGATAACTGCCCCCTATTTATTGGTATTCTGCTACTGGTTATTATGCCTCAACTACCCTTTATTCTGCAAGGGGCCCCGGCTGGAAATAGCGTGTTTTTACCAGCCGGGGCAGCTTATCTCACTCCTAGATTAGCGGTATTGCCGTGCGAATGCTTGGTCGAGTTCGATAATATCGCTCCACGACTCGACGTCGCCCGACTCTATCTTGTCGATAAGGTCGGTGCTATAGGCAATTACCTGAGGTTTCCGCTTGGTCAGCTCCCTCTCTGCCCTAGGCAGCGGAAAGCGGTAGCGTTCCAGCAGCTCCACCTGGTTCCTCTGGAAAGCGGCCAGTTTGTCCATGGAAAGACTGCGCGGATGAGCCATGCCGTTTATTTCCCGGAAAAGCTGGTGTGCTAGCAGCGGACCTTGTGGTGTGTACAGTTCGCCCAGGTCGGCCGATGCGACGCTTTTTGCCATTTTTTCGGCATCTTTGGACGGATAGCGCATGGTCGAGGCTTTTTGACCGACCAGTTTGCCGCCTTCAAACAGCGGCTCGGTGCCAAGGATTGCCAGCGACGCCATGGTGCGAAGGCGAGGCGCGACGGTGTCTCTACGGGCGAGCGCCGCTTCTACCCACTCGGCGCTTTCGCGCTCATCGGTGCCGCGGCCCTTTAGCTGGACGATATCGTGGGCATAGCCTGCGGTCCGCCCGGTTTCTCGTTCTAGTGTGTCGAGCCCTGAAAGTGTGCATAATTTGAACGCCGTATTGCCTACTTCGCGGGCATGGTGGCCGTTGTGGTAAGACAGTTCGTGACTGCCTCGTCGGCGGTATTTTGGATAGCCTTCGCCGTAGGTTCTATCGACAATATCGAGCGCTTCTTGCCCTGCTTCTTCAATCCTTGTTTTTTGATCGCGCTCTGAAGAATGCCATGATGAAACAAACTCACTCATGGGGTAAGCTCCTTTTCGTTTAGTTTTTTTGCAATGGCAAGCGCTCGCCTACAGAGACAATAAACGGTTTACGAAAAGGTGTGTATGTGTTGTGCAGAAAATGCACACATGGTAGAAATAAGAGAGTGTTTACAGATACGCAGGCTATTCGGTCTTACTTTTTTAAGCTTGGACTTTCGTCAGAAATCGCTGATATTTATTTGGCGCTGCTTGCCTATGGGCCGCAAACCATTTCTGAGCTTTCGCGTCATTCGACGGTTGAGCGCACGCGCATTTACCGCCTGATGGACGAGCTGGTTTCCAGTAATTTAATAGAGGTAGAAACGCGGTACAAGCGAAGTATTTTTCATGCTGCGCCCATCACCAATCTCCAAATATTGCTGACAAAAAAAGAGCAGGATCTGCACGAACTCAAAGAAGAGCTGCACGACATTCACCAGAAAATAGCGTCTAATACCCTGACCTCGCCAACCACAAGGGTGCAGGCATATCACGGCAAAGAAAACCTCAAACAGATGTTTTGGAACCAGACCAAGGCAAAGTCTGAAAGCGTGTCAATCCTGCACGAGAACATGCAGCGCTATACGAACGTGACGTTTTTTGAGCGTTGGGCCAGGACCTGTAACGAGCGCGGGCTGGCGTTTCGGAGTATTATTGGCGATAGCTTTGTCGAGTCGCAAAAAACCTGGTACGAAGAGCATGCCAACGAGCGGCTCAAGGAATGGTCGGGCCGTTACGTGCCAGAGGGAGTGTTTCCCGTTACCCACTCGACCGTGGTGTACGACGACGTGACATCGTACTACAACTGGAAGAACGGCGAGGTTTTCGGCATAGAAATATATAATCCGCATATCGCCGACGCGCAGCGGCAGTTTTTTGACATGCTGTGGACGCTCGGCGTTGACTTTGACGATTCGCCCATCGAGTCGCTTCGGCGCTCACATAGCTAGGTTCGCCCCTGTACAACGACGAGAGCGTTTGGTATAATGGGCGGAGTCAAATTGACTAGCAAGAGCCTCATATCTTCGATATGAGCCACAACAATTTGGCCTCATCGTCTAACGGTTAGGACACAAGGTTCTCATCCTTGCAATCCGGGTTCGATTCCCGGTGAGGTCACCATAAGGGACTCTTCTGTTTCAGAAGGGTCTTTTTTGTTGAATTGATATAGCTAATGCAAAAATAAAACTCGGTGATAACCGAGTGAGAGGGTGGGCCGCCCCTGGCGCTGGTTCAGCGTTCGGGGCGGCCTCGTGCATGCGGTTTGTTCTATGAAGCGCCCCGAGGGGCAATGTTCAGCGGATGGGCGGAGGCGGAGTGGCGGTGACGTCGGCTTCGCCGTTGAGCACCTTGCTCGCGGCGTCGCTCCAGAGGCTCACATCGATCCTCGACCTTCCGAGGTTCTCTGCGGCGCTTCCGTCGCTCGTACCCGACTCCTGGCCCTGCTGAGATGCGTTCATAGCGGTGTTTCCTCCAACGGAGTGCACTCGACTGCTTGCGTATCTATTATATAACTTTATTATATTTTAGTCAATAGCTCCGCCGCAAAAAACTCCCGACGGGTATGCCGGGAGTTTTTGGATATCTTTCTCTGCTTTTTGCTAACTCAGCGGTTCAGCCAGCGAAGGTTCTTCGTCGGTAGTGCGTGTTAGTAGCGCATAGCCAGCTGTCAAAATACCTACGATGACATGCGGCAGCCAAGCGTTCATTTCGAGGTCGGCAAATCCGAAGAGCCATGGTGATGCCAATAGAAATAGCCCAGTCAGCACGTCGAGAATGATATGTATACGCATCGGGACGAGCTTTAGCGGGCTGATTGGGCTGGTTGTTGTCAGTTCGCTTAGCAGTATGAAAATACCGACGTACATCGGAACGGCTACCGCAGCTCCGCCCTCTTCTGAAAAGCCAAAGAGCATTGGCGCCAAAAGTAGTGCAACTCCAACAATTAGTCCAATGATCGTGTGTGCTCGACTTGTGATTGGTTTCATGTTGTCCTCCTTATTATTTCCGATACGCGCCGTACCGTTACGGCTATGGTACCCGGCTTGTTTAGAGGTGTCTGTGAAAAAGATTACATTCAGAATCGAATATTTTTAGCACTCTTGACATGTGAGTGCTATTTTTGTTAACTAAAAACAGAAGCGGTTATGGCTTCTCCAAGAGTAACAACGAAAGGAGGAAAGATAATGGCAAATCTAATGAAATTTGACCCGTTTGCGGAACTAAGCGCATTACAGCGACAATTCTTCGGCGATGATTTAATGACCCCAATCAAGGGTCTGACGATTCCGACGACGGACGTGTATACGCGCGGCGACAAAGAGCTGATCGTTGAGGCGCACCTGCCGAATTTTGATCAGGACGACATCAACGTCCAGGTAGAGGATGACGCGCTCATTGTCCAGGCCCAAAAGCACGAACAAGAAGAAGATAAAAGCAAGAAATATGTCGTACGTGAAAGCTCTAGCAGCTTTTACCGCCGCATCGTCCTGCCTGAGCGAGCGGACGCCGAGAATATTGAAGCGCATCTTGAAAATGGCATCCTAAAGGTAAAAGTTGCCATGAAGGCGCTGCCTGAGCCAAAGAAAATCAAAGTCATAGCACGCAGCCAAAAACAATCGTTAAAAGATAAAAAAGAACAGTAGCGCATAGGTTATGACTATCTACCACCAGCTTACCGACGACGCATGGAAACGCGCCCGGACAGAAGGGCTTTTCCGGGATACCCGTGGAGAAAAGGGCAACGATGAAGCGGTGAGGCGGACGGATCTTTTTCTTGATGAGCGCCTTCCCCGCTCTCTTGAAGCGTCGTTGGTGAGCAGGTGCCGTGTCATTTACGGCTACTTGGGCGACGAGGAGAACTTACTCGATATCCAAACGGCAACCCTTGCCCTGTGCAGCGTAAGTCCCAAGAGTCCGGGCGCGTGTTGCTGCGGCTTGAGGTGGACCCCTCGGTTTGCTGGGTATCAGATCTCGATCTTTACGACACGGTAAAAAACACTTCCGGCAGTGCGGAACGCGAACACGCAGCTGCTACGTACTGGCGTGCCTTGCAGCCGCTTGGCAGGTATGACGGGACCATCCGCCGGCCCGAGGTGATGGTGACAACCGATCTATCCCCTGACCGTTTTTCCCGGGTTTAATTGCTATTTTATATTGAGCGCTGCCGCCTAATACTCTAGACTGAGGGCATGAAGCTAAAGCACATCGATCATATTGGCGTCGTGGTAAATGATCTTAAAGTCGCTAAGGAATTCTTTCTTGATATTGGCTTTATTGTTCAGGGCGAAGCCGAAGAGCAGAGCGATCTGCTGAATAAAGTGATGGGCATAGAAGGTGCCCGTTCGCGGATTGTGTTTTTGCAAGCACCGGACGGCGAGACCAAGCTTGAACTTACTCAATTTCTTGTCCCCGCAACACAGGCTCCCGAACAAGAGTCGGTGATGAATGGTCACGGGTACAAGCACATTGCCCTCCAGGTAGAAGGAATCGACGAGATTGTCGAACGCCTAAAAGCCAGAGGCGCGGATATTTTTGTCGACGTTTATAACTACCAGAACGTATATAAATTGTGTTACCTTCGGGGCCCTGAGGGTATTCTTGTGGAGCTGGCCGAAGAGCTAGCTGGGTAAGAAGCTAAGAGACGGTGAAAATCAGTGGCTACTTTACGACCGTACCTGCCAGACGGTCATAAAGCGGTCGGTGCGGCTTCAGTATGAGGCCGATCAAGTACGCGAATACCAGCAAGTAACACGCGACCAAGGCTGCTATGCCAAGACCTTCTGCTGATGATGGAAAAATGAAAGCATTCCAAATAGCATAATGAGCGAGCTCCCACGGTGCGAATTTTAGAGCTGAACGTAAGAGAGATCGGCCAAATGTCATGCCCTTGCCTTTTGTCGTGACAACGCGCAGACGAAGAGCGCGTTTACCTAGAGTTGCGGAGCGTGAGGAAGCCTCGCTAATGGCGAAGTACAGTACGAAAGGCAGCGTCAAAAGCAAGAACCCGGTAAGTTCTGCCGTAAGAGCCGATGAAAACAGCGGGCGGACGAATGGTGACACGAACGCAAAAAGTACCAAGGCGTAAACGCCGAGTAGTAGTGAATCCAGGCCAAAGGCCGCCATGCGTCGCAATGTGTGGTACATATATTTAGAGCTTTTCTATTTGCTTAAGTACTTTTTGAATGTCTACTCCGTTACCCAGCACCGGCTTCCATAAGTCGCCAACTTTTTCTAACCGCTCAGCCATATTCATGATAGTGAAGTCAGAGGGTTTCAAGCCTTCTTTTACCTCCTCCCATTTGAGCGGTGCGGAAACGGACGCATCTTTGGTTGGCCGTACGGAGTAGGCGGAGGCTAGCGTCTGACCCTCGTTGTTTTGCAGGTAGTCGAGGTAGACGCGGTGCCTGCGCTTTGCCGGCATGCGCTCCAGGCTCGTAAGCTTAGGCTGTCGCCTATTTATCTCGATCACAAGCAGATGGATAAAATTCTTCACTTGTTCGTAGGTATATTTTGCGCCCATGGGGATGAAAATATGGATACCGCTTTTACCAGATGTCTTGGGGTATGCCGGGATGCCGAGCTCCTCGCAGACGTCGCGGACGGTCTGGGCGACTTTTATGACGGTCGAAAACTGCACGCCCTCTGGGTCGAGGTCGATCACGCCCCAGTCGGGTTTATCGAGGCTGCCGACGCGCGAGCTCCACGGGTTTACTTCGATACAGCCGAGTTGCGCCATGAGCAAAAGCGACTGTTTTGAAGTAGCGACCAAATAGTCGACATCGCCGATATCCGATGAAACTAAAACGGTCTTCTCGCCTTTTGGCAGGTGGAACGTGACGTCTTTTTGGAAGAAATGGCTGCCCTTGTAGCCATTTGGATGCCGAAGCATAGACTGCGGCCGATCCTTGAGATATGGCAGCATGACGGGCGCAATGGACTCGTAGTAACCAATTAGATCACCCTTGGTGTACTTTTTTTCCGGCCAAAATATTTTGTCGAGGTTTGTGAAGGCGAGGTCGCCAACTTGTCGCGTGTGGGCTTCGGGTTTTTCGTTCGGCTTTGCCGTTTCTTTGTGGACGTCTGCCGGCTTTTTGTCAGGCCGCATCCCCTCAAATACTGGGTGGCGCATATATCCCTCCTTTGTCCATTCGCTAAAACTGACTTCGCAGACCAGCTGGGGCCGAGCAAAGTGTGTGGCGGCGTCGAGCTTTGGCGTGGTGGTAAATGGTGATTTCTTCACCTCTAGTTTGTCGAGTTTTTCACGGAGCTCCTTGCGCTGCTGGTCGGGGATTCCCCCACCGGAGTGACCTGTGTAAACAAGTTCGCCGTCTTTATAAATACCAAGGAGCAGCGAGCCAAGGTATTGCCGAGCGCCGCGCGGTTCGGTAAAACCGGCAATCACTACCTCTTGGCGCAGGTGGGTCTTGATTTTCAGCCAGTCACCACCGCGTTTGCCTTCTTGGTAGGGGCTGTCGGCGCGCTTGGCGACGATGCCTTCGAGCTGTGACTTTTGGATTTGCTTGAAGAACTTGGTGCCCTTTCCTTCTATGTGGTCACTGTATTTTATGGGCGAGTCTTTTGGAATAATATCGCGCAGGAGCTGTTTTCGCTCGGCCAGTTGCGCTTCGCGGACGTCGTGACCCTTAAACCAGAGTAGGTCAAAGGCATAGTAACGCAGCTCGCCTACCTTGTTTTTACCCCAGTTTTGCAGGCGTTCAAAATGCGGCCGGCCGTCTGTATCGACCGCGACAATCTCGCCGTCAATCACGGTGTTGTCGGGGAGCGCCTGGAGCGCTTCGGCGATTTCCGGATACTTTGCACGAAAGTCCAGATTGTTGCGAGAGTAGAGTTGTACGGTGCCGTCACGTTTTGCGCCCACTGCCCGGTAGCCGTCCCATTTCATCTCGAACAGCCAGTTTTCGCGGTCGAACGGCTCGTCGACGAGCGTACAGAGCATCGGTTTTATAACCTCTGGCACCGGTTTTTTGGCGTAATCGTTCAGGGTAAACGCAATCGGCTGCTCCGTCTCATAGGCGTCGCTGTCGCCCTTTTTTACCAGCAGCCAAGCGTTTTTTTGCTTGGCGTTCTGCATTTTTATGAGGGCGAATTCACCGTGGAGTTTTTTACCGTGCATGACGAAGGTAACGTGGCCTTTTTTGAGGCCTTTACGGAGTTCTTTTTCGGGGTCGCCTGTTTCAGTTCGTGGTTCGTAGGTGCCTTTGTCCCAAATGGTAACGGTACCAGCGCCGTAGTTGCCTTCGGGGATGGTGCCTTCGAACGTACGGTATTCGAACGGGTGATCCTCGACCATCATGGCAAGGTGCCGGTCGTGCGGGTCCATGGATGGACCTTTTGGAACAGCCCAGCTTTTCAGCACGCCGTCCAGCTCCAGGCGAAAGTCATAGTGGAGTGCCGTGGCGTGGTGCTCTTGCACGACAAAAGCGAGTTTTTTGGACGGCGTTTTTAACGCGCCTTTAGGTTCGGGTGTTTTAGAGAAGTTTCGTTTGGAAAAATACTTCTTTAGGCCCATAGACTATTTTTCAGCTGACTCCAGGCTGGCTTTTAGCGCGGCCATTATGTCTTTGCTTTCGGTTTTGTCGGCCGCTTTTTTGGCGTGAGGCTTCGGTTTGTGGCCTTTGACTTTGTCTTCTATCATTTCCTCGAGTTTTTCAGTATAGGTGTCGTGGTAATCCTCGGGCGCGAAATGCTTTGTTTGTTGGTGGATAAGCTGGAGTGCCAGCTTGACTTCATCGTCGCTTACTTTCGTATCTTTGGGCAATTTTAGCTCGGTTCCCGGGCGGATGTCGGTCGGGAAGCGCATCTGGTTCAGTACCAGTGCCGCCCCGACTGGTTTGATAACGGCCAGATGTTCACGCTCGTGCAGAATGAACTTCGCCAAGGCGATCTTGCCGGAACGTTCGAGCGCTTCGCGTAGCAGTACGTAGGCTTTGGCAGCTCCTTCGTCTGGCTCGAGGTAATACGGCTTGTCGAAGTAGCGGATATCGATTTCCGGCTCGGCGACAAACTGTTGAATATCAATAGTGCGTGTCTGCTTTTCGTCGGTCTTTTCCATGTCCGCTTGTGTAAGCACGACGTAGTCGCCGTCTTCGTACTCGTAGCCTTTTACGATGTCATCCCAAGGGATTTCTTCGCCGTCTCTGCGGCAAATGCGCGCGTAACGAATGGGAGAATGGTCTTTTTTGTGAAGCATGTCGAGGTCGATTCCCTGGCGTGCGTTCGTACCGCTGTACATGTGCACTGGAATATTGACGAGCCCGAAACTGATTGAACCTGTCCAAAGTGATCTCATACTACTTATGGTAGCACGCGGGCGCATAGATGAAAAACACCCGGCGTACCGGGCGTTTTGTTTTGCGAAATAACCTATACTTCGGAGGGTTTATCTGATATGTTGACCATCCAGTCAACGCCGAACTGGTCTTTGCACATGCCGAACATATCGCCCCACGGTGCTTTTTCGAGTGGCATCGTGACGGAACCGCCAGCCGAAAGCGCGTCAAAAAAACCGCGCAGTTCGCTTTCATTGCCGCCGCTTAGCGACATGCTGAAATTATTGCCCGGCGTGTATTCCAGACTGTTTGGCGTGTCGGACGCCATAAATACAAGGCCGCCCTCGCTTGTCAGCATCGCGTGCATGATCTTGTCGTTCTCGGCCGGGTCTTCCGATGCCTGAAACTCGCCGAACGTACTGAGGTCGAGCTTACCGCCGAAAATACCATGATAAAATTCCATTGCCTGGCGCGCGTTGTCCCTAAAGCTCAAATATGGATTAAGTTGCGTTTGCATATACCCCCCTGTTAACTATTAGTCTCAGTATACATTGCTATAATAGAAGTACGAAACGTTTTAACGTGAGGAGGCATATGCCAGGATTTTTTGATTTTTTGGACATTCACTAAGATTCCTTCTGACCAGCCATCACTGGCTATATGATGGAAAACACA
>CAMLKC010000024.1 GCA_946480595.1 uncultured Candidatus Saccharibacteria bacterium | reverse complement strand
GGCTTCGGATGTGGCGACGGTCACGGTATCGGTTGACCCGATAGTAAATCCTTGCCAATCCAACCTGAACGGCCTGACGGGCGCTGTTTCGTTCGACAAGATTCACCGTACCGTTACGTACAAGGTCGTACTGCCGCACCCTACCTGTAGCGCCGCAACGCTTGAAGGCGACACGTACGTATTTTCTAGAGGCTATGACCGTTCGGGAGCATTTAACGAATCGGCACTGCCAGCCCGCTACAACGAATCGGCACGTTCAGACATTACCATCCCACGCGGGTACCGAATTGCTCAGACGACACGTTCGGTCGACACGACTTTCAAAAACAAGTGGATGATGGGGATGATTTACGACAGCGAACGCAAGGACGTCCTTAATGAACTGACAGACACTGACGGAAGCGTCGCGACCGACGTAGAAATGCTGCCAACTGTGCACATGCGTCACCACGGCCACTCATGGCGACGATAGTACATTAGTAATATAAAAAACCTGCGCCACTAGGCGCAGGTTTTAATTTTAGACGTTGAATCGGAATTCGACCACGTCGTCGGGCTGCATGATGTAGTCCTTACCGACGGTGGCGATTTTGCCGGCGGTCTTTGCTGCTGCCTCGGAACCGGCCGTGATGAGGTCATTGTAGTTGATGACCTGGGCGGCAATGAAGCCCCGTTCAAAATCGCTGTGAATGACCCCAGCGGCCTGCGGGGCGGTGAAGCCCTTTTTAATTGTCCAGGCACGGACTTCTTTTTGACCGGCGGTGAGGTAGCTCTGTAGTCCCAGAGTGGTGTAAGCGGCGTTGATCAGCTGTTTAAGGCCGGTCTCCTCGACGCCGTAACTCTCGAGTAGTTCCTTGGCGTCACTTTTATCGAGGCCCTTTAGCTCGTCTTCAAGCTTGGCGCAGATAAACACTGCTTGGCTAGGGGCAACAAGATCACGCAGTTCGCGCTTTTTTTCTTCTTGGCTGAGCATTTGCTCGTCGACGTTGAAAGCATAAATGACGGGCTTAGCGGTCAGCAGGTGAAGATCGGCCAGATATTCGTGCTCCAGTGAAGCGAGCGCCGACAGCGGCGTACCATCCTCAAGAGTTTTGCGGATCGATTCGAGGTATTCGATCTGCGGGCGCAGTGCAGGCTTGGCTTTGGCTTCTTTGGTGAGTTTTGGCAACGCACGGTCAACAGTCTCGATGTCGGCCAGGATCAGCTCGGTGTTAATAATATCGATATCGCTTTGCGGGTGAATACGGTCAGCAACGTGAACAATATCATTGTTCTCGAAAGCGCGGACAAGGTGAAGGATTGCGTCGCATTGGCGAATGTTGGCGAGGAACTTATTGCCCAGGCCTTCACCCTTGGAAGCGCCAGCAACCAACCCGGCGATGTCGACGAATGTCACCGTTGCTGGGATGATTTTTTGTGACTGGTAGATATCTGCCAGCTTGTCGAGGCGTTCGTCGGGAACGGCGACGATGCCGGTGTTTGGTTCAATGGTGGCAAAAGGGTAGTTGGCCGCCAGAATGTCATTGTCGGTCAGGGTGTTAAATAGCGTTGACTTGCCAACATTTGGCAACCCGACGATTCCGATAGATAAGCTCATACACCAATCTTACAGTAACAGGGGTAGAATGTAAATCGGACAATAGCTTTCGTTGCCCAGATCTTGACATCAAAAGCAATTGAATATACCCTAGGGGGGTATAGGAGAATGCAGATGGATAAACAAACGAACAATCTGAATGCTATGGCGGCGAGCGCGACGCTGCACTGCCTAACGGGGTGCGCAATAGGCGAGATAGCAGGTCTTATGATAGGGACGGCTATAGGGCTGAACGCGGGTGCGACAATCGCGCTTGCTGTCGGGCTGTCCTTCTTTTTTGGCTATTTATTGTCGACGCTTCCACTACTAAAAGCGGGGTTGGGCTTTTTTGCGGCTTTGTCGGTTGTTTTTGCTGCCGACACGCTATCGATAGCGACGATGGAAGTGGTCGACAACCTAACGATGGCGGTCATTCCAGGGGCGATGAACGCTGGACTCATCAATCCTATTTTCTGGCTATCAATGATGCTGTCTCTTGCCGTCGCGTTTGCCGCGGCCTTTCCAGTGAACCGCTATCTTTTGTCTAAGGGTAAAGGGCACGCGCTGACTCACCAATTCCATCACGGCGGCCACGGACATACGGAGCACGCGCATCATGAATAAAAAGCAGGCACAGGGAGCGTACGGATACACGGAAAATAGAGACCAGTTGCTTAAGCGCCTCAAGCGTGCTGAAGGGCAAGTTCGAGGTGTTGCCCATATGGTTGAAGAGGATAAGTATTGCATCGACATACTGACCCAAATCAGTGCGGTGCAGTCAGCGCTTGATAAAGTAGCTTTGGAGCTTGTCCGTGACCACGCCTCGTACTGTTTAACCAACGATAAGATAAACCATGGCAGCACCGATGAAAAAGCCGACGAACTTGTCAGCGCTATCGGCCGCCTGATGAGTAGATAAAGAATAGCAAGGAGAAACTATGGAGACAAAGCCACTGGCATTCGGCATAATCGGTTTTCTAATTGGAGGGCTCGTTGTTTCAGTTGCGGCAACGCAATCTGCTGAGCCTGACAGCAGGAAGAATAACTCTGAAATGAGCATGAGCCAAATGACTGACGACCTCAAAAATAAAACTGGCGATGATTTTGACAAGGCGTTTATATCGAGCATGATCGAGCATCACCAAGGCGCTATTGATATGGCAAAATTTGCTGAGAAGAGTGCAAGGCACGAGGAAATCAAAAAAATGGCAAGCGACATTATGACGACTCAATCCAAAGAGATCGGTATGATGAAAAACTGGCAAGCAGCGTGGGGTTACGAGGATTCGTCTGCTGGGCATGGCTCGATGAAGTACTAGTCTGTCATTTCCGTGCTTGAGCGGGCCATAATCCTTATGCTACTATACTGTTAAGAATATAACGGAAGGCTTGCAGCTCATGGCACAAAAACGACGTATCATCATTCTCGCGAGTATCGTCGTGGTTGTGATTGCTGCAAGTATTGCTACGGCAATTTATTTTAGTAATCTTCAGAATAAGTCGAGCACGAATGACGACTCGGGTAACGGAGGCACGCCAACTCTGCCAGAAGAGAGGCCAGCTGAAAAGACTGCTGATACCGCCGACAAAACTGCTTTTGAGGGCGATGTGGACGGCGGCGTAAAACAGCTGGACGACGCCATTGCCAACACTTCCGACTCGGAAGAGCTGTATATTTTCTATTCCCGCAAAGCCACGCTGCTGTTTAATAACAAGCGGCTCCCTGAGGCGCTGGAGGCTGCCAAAAAAGCCTACGACGCACGCAGTTCGTCAGACAGCGCTGCGCTTGTCGGTCAGATTGCGCAGGCACAGGGTGACAAGACGGTTGCAATCGACTACTACAAGAAAGCCATCGATCGGCTTGATACGGCAGATCCGTTCGCGGACGAAGACAAGACGTATTACGAAAGCATCGTGACAGAACTAGGGGGAACGCTCTAATGAAAGAGATAATTGCAGTACTGCGGACGGTCCGGCTAGCGTACTGGATAATTCTTGCCCTGGTCTCGGTGACTGCATTTAGCGCTACGTACTACCGCATGACGAATGCCGCCTGCTATAGCGGAAATGTCTTGGGGCGTTCATGTTATCGCGGTTATTTCACCAACGGTGTTGACCACGGAGGAACCTTTGTACTGCCGGTAATTAGTAACAACCAGGCGCTTCCAGCCACTTCTATTAACAGCGCGGATGCGCTCTATAATTTGCTGCGAGCGGCATACGGCAGCTCTAGCGCCCAGAAGCGTACCGGAGCATCGTTTATTTACAATACGATGATGCAGAACACGGCACCGGGTACCGGCAAGACCATTAGTAATACCGAGTGGATCAACCTGCGGGATAGTCTAAGAGGGCTTGACCAGGCAGGGAAGATTGACTGGAGCTCCAACGTCAGCGTGTCGATCAACAGTTACTGGCAGGGAACCGACGAAGGCTTCGCTAATGACGGCAAGCTGGACGACGACGCCTACTACGAGAACTTCAAAAACGAAACCGGCATTACTGTGCGCGACTACAATAATAATGTGATTTATCAGATCCTTCGCCGTTGTGCCAACCCGGTGGGAAAGCCGGGTAAGCTTCCACCGCCACGTAACTACGTGCTGACGCCGCATGTTGATACGGTATCGCCGACGCAGGTAGAGGCAAACAGCAAGATGACAGTAACGTCGAGTGTCGATAATGTCGGTCAGGCGAATAGCCAAGCGACCAAGTGGGAAATTACCCAGATCAATGTCAATCCTGGCAAACAGGCTCCACATGAGACAAACGCGGGGGCAAATGCTAACGCGCCATGTCAGGCGGGTGGTGGCTCGGCCACGGGAAATTATTTCCAGGATGGCAACTCAACTTGTAAAAACGTAAAAAAGGGTTCGGGAATCTTTAACCTAGGATCGCCCGCGCAAAATCTTAAACCGACGGCAAGCGCTATTGATATCGGCGACCTGCCAGTGGGTACGAGGGTGTGTTTTGCACTGTCCGTACAGCCGCATTCCAATACCGACTCGCGCTGGATGCACTCAAGGCCGGTTTGTACGACTGTTGGTAAAAAGCCAAAAGTGCAGATTTGGGGCGGTGATATTGCCGTTCGCGGAATGATCGAGACGAGTACTAGCGTAAAGGACGTCGGTGGAACGAAAGTCTTTGGCAGCTGGGTAGAGTATGGTGTCTTTTCAATCGGCATGAACAATCGGTTTGCCTCTGCTTCTGGTCTCAACGGTCAGGCCAACAATGCACAGTCCGCATGGAGCAAGCTGACGTTTGCCAACATAGACGATACGGGCACTGCATCGTATGGAAACTACGCTACGGCGACGAATTTCCGGCCTGCGCCAGGGATTGCCGCTTACTTTGCAGGACTACCAGGCAAACAGCCCGTTGGCGCGACAAGTGTTGATCTTGCGAGCCTTACCTTTGCTACAGGTCATACACCAGTGGTACGAACAGCAGGGAACCTGACGATTACCCGAAGCGATATCCCTGCAGGGCGATCAGTCGTCATAGTAGCGACTGGCACGGTAACAATTGCGGATCAGATTACGTATACCGACGGAGCCTTGAGCAGTGTACGCGATATTCCGCAGGTAGTTATTATTGCAAACAGCATCAATATCCGTAGCAATGTCAGGCAGGTAGATGCTTGGTTGGTGGCGAGTGGAACGATCAACACCTGTAGCGACTTTAGTGGTAACCTTACGTCGAACAAGTGTGGTGAGTCTCTGGCAGTAAATGGTCCAGTCGTCACGGGCAGACTACTACTTAACCGAACGGCCGGCTCTGGTACTGGCGCGCAATCAGGTGATCCAGCGGAACGGTTTAATCTACGCCCAGATGCATTTTTGTGGGCACAGCTGCAGGCAACAGGTAACGACAAGGCGCAAACCGTCTACTCGACCGAACTTCCGCCACGCTTTTAGCCAAATTGGCTATAAACCTTGTCATATCTCATGACGCTTATGTATAATGAGAACAATATGAAACTATTCAAAGGCGTGGGCGACTTCTTTGCACTGGACATTGGTACGAATGCCGTACGTGTGGTGCAGCTTGAAAACAATGGCCAAGACAACTGGTCGTTGCTTCATTACGGCTACGCGCCAGTTGATCTTAAGACGACGAGCGCCAACTCGAAGGAGTCTGAACACCGCCTTGGTGAGATTATCATGACGGCAGTGGGGCAAAGTGGCATCAAGACAAAGAACGTCGCTATTGGTTTACCGTCGCAAAAAACTTTCACGACGGTTATCGACGTCCCTATGATGCCCGAAGCAGAGCTTAAGAGCACGGTAAAATACCAGATCGACCAGTATATACCGATGGCGGTTGACGAGGCGAAGGTGGACTGGGTGCTTTTGGGGCAATCGGCACACAACCCTCAGCACCAAGAAGTGCTGCTGACAAGTACCGCAAACAGTTATGCCGAAGAGCGGCTTGAATTCGTTGAAGGGTTGGGACTAAATGTCATCGCTGCCGAGCCGGATCCGATCGCTATGATCCGTTCACTGCTTCCAGCGGGGATTCAGGATGCGCGGCTTATTATCGATGTCGGTGAGCTCTCGACTAACTTGGTGGTAACCTATGCCGACGCACCGCGGCTTGTCCGCACTATTCCTACGGGTCTTTACTCATTGGTAAAGGCGGCGGTGCAGAACCTGAATGTACAAGAAGACCAAGCCCGACAGTTTATCGTTAAATTTGGTTTAGCGCCTGACCGTCTGGAAGGTCAAGTCTTTCATGCTGTCGAAAGTGTCCTTGAAGGGTTTGCTGCCGAGCTGACAAAATCAATCAAGTTCTTCCAGACACGGTACCCGAATACACCTGTCGGAGGTATTCTTCTTTCTGGCTACGGAAGCGTGATTCCTAAATTCGGCGAGTATGTGACCGCTAAGACCGGGGTCAACTCGATGCAAGCTAACCCATGGCAAAAAGTGCGGGTGGGTCAAAGTGATCAGCAGCAGCTTGCGACGATCGCGACTGAGTTTTCGGTTGCTATCGGACTAGCACAGAGGAGTAACAAGTGATGATTGAGATCAACCTTGTTCCCGATGTTAAACAAGAGCTCATCAAGGCGCAACGCGTCCGCGCGAGCGTGATCTCCATGTCGGTTTTAGTTGGCATGGTAGCCGTAGGTGTTGTCGTCGTGCTCGGAATCTGGGTCTTCGCTGTCCAAGCGGCACGCGGTGTACTGAGTGACAATGGCATTAAGACTGAAAGCGAGAAACTCGCAAAGGTTCAGGACGTATCCAACACGCTTACCATTCAAAACCAACTGAGTAAGCTGACGGCAATGCACGACGAAAAGAGCATCGACTCTCGTATTTTTGATATCTTGACGACCATCAACCCGCCCGAACCAAACAATGTCGCTATCACGAATATTTCGCTGGACTCGACTGAAAAGACAATCAAACTCGAAGCCCAGGCGATTAATGGCTACCCAGCACTGGATGTTTTCAAGAAAACGATCAACGCGACGACATTCCAGTTTACTCAGGACGGCGAGAAGCGTTCAGTGCCACTTGCCGGCGACATGAGTGATAGCGACCGTAGCTACGGCGAGGACGCCTCGGGTGCAAAGGTTCTGCGCTTTACGCTGATCTTTACGTATCCCGACGAGTTGTTTGCCAAGACTGCCCAAGCAGCCACGATCGTTGCACCGACCCGAACAAATGCCACCGACTCATTCTTGGGTGTTCCACAGAGCCTATTTACACAAAAAGCTAGCGATACGACGGAGGGACAGTAGATGGCCGTGCAAGACGTCGCGCTTCGGAAGCGCCAACAAATCGCCAATGCTAACCGCATGATGTTTACATGGGTGGCAGTAGTGTCGGCAGTTGTAGGGATTGCTCTGGTGGCGTCGGTATTCCTGATACAGAAGGCTTGGTTTAACGAAAAAGTCCTGGCTGAAAAGTCGAAAACAGCATCAACGCTTGTGCACAATAACGAGGTGATTGGGAAACTCAAAGATGAAGTGAGAGTTCTTAATACCAACGAAGCACTGAAATCGGCCATGGCGCCCGGCGAAAGCGAGCCTATTCAGGTGGTGCTTGACGCGTTGCCATCAGAAGCCAACTCCTCGGCGCTTGGCTCGTCACTTCAAGAGAAGTTCCTTAAAGATCCTGCTCTTACTATTGAGTCGCTCAATGTCGATCCCGTGGCGGGCGTCGAGTCAGAATCTGACTCAAACGTCCAAGATGCCTCCGAGTCGGCCTCAACGGGAGAGAATCAGATCACATTTAGGTTCTCTGCCAGTACTGATGTTAACAACGCGAGCGCTCTGAAGAGCCTGCTGCAGCGGCTGGAACGGTCGATCCGTGCCATCAACATAACGACACTGGCCGTGGAAACGCAGGGGAATAGGCTGGTGCTTACTGTTGACGGATATGCGTTCTATGAACCCGCAAAAACGGTAGAACTTAAAGATAAGACGGTAAAGCCATGAAGAAATCAGATATAGCAATGATCATCCTAATAGCCTCGATAAGCGTGTTAGTAGCGTATTTTGTCGCTAAGGCAGTTATTGGGGACACGGCAAACCAATCAGTAGTAGTGAAGACGACCGATGAGATTACGACTAACATAGAAGAACCCGACCCAAGCGTCTTTAATTCCAAAGCAATCAACCCGACTGTCCAGGTTATTATCGGTGACCAATCGGGCGGTTCGTAGGGGCGTTGATTCATGGCGCTTCTTACCAACGACATTCAAGAAAAGCTCATAACCCTTCTGACCGAAGAAGGGTTAGTGACCGAAGAGGTACTGCGGACCGCTGAAAATGACGCCGCTAAGACCAATAAGCCACTGCTCGCGCTCTTAACGGAGCAGGGATCGGTAGATGAGGAGCTATTAACGCACGCTATCGCGCAGGTTTCTGGTGTGCCGTACGTTAACCTCAGTAACAGTATTATTGATCAGGATGTTTTGACACTTCTGCCTGAGGACATTGCTGAACGGTTTATGGCCGTGCCGCTTGCCGAGGTGCAGAACCGTCTTGCTGTGGCTATGATCGATGCCAACAACGTCCAAGCGGTCGACTATCTTGCCAACCTCATTCAGCGGCCGCTAAAGGTCTTTATGGCCTCAGAGGCTGGCGTTCGCCATGTACTTGACCAATACCGCACCGACCTTTCGAGTGTGGACGCTGCCGCTGAAGTGTCACAGGAAGAGGCGAGAGGTGAGGGCGGCGGCGATATTAAAACGATCGTTCAAGACTCGCCAATCAGCCGGGCGCTCAGTACTATTTTGGAATACGCGGTCAAGTCCAGGGCTAGCGACGTTCACATCGAACCACTGGAAAAAACGCTCAAGATCCGCGTGCGCGTGGACGGCGTCCTGCGTGAGATTATGCAGCTGCCCAAGTCTATCGAGCCAGCACTGGTGAGCCGCATCAAGATCCTTTCTAATCTAAAGATTGACGAGCACCGTATTCCTCAGGACGGGCAGTTTACCGTCAAGGTCGCTGCCAAAGAGGTAGACCTTCGTATTGCTATCAGCCCGGTTGTATGGGGTGAACAGGTGGTTATCCGTTTGCTCGACAAAAGCGGCAACAGCTTCGACATTGAACAAATGGGGTATGCGGGCCGCGCGCTCCGCGCCATCCGTAAGGGTATTAAACGGCCGAATGGCATGGTGCTGACCTCTGGTCCAACGGGCTCTGGTAAGTCGACAAGTCTTTATGCGCTCATCAAGGAAATTAAGGACGATACGGTGAATATCGTTACGCTCGAAGATCCGGTCGAGTACAAGATGGACGGAGTGAACCAGATTCAGGTAAATAGTGAAGTTGGGCTGACCTTTGCTAATGGTCTTCGCTCTATCCTGCGTCAAGACCCGGACATCGTGATGGTGGGGGAGATCCGTGACGCCGAAACTGCACAGCTGGCTGTGCAGGCGGCACTGACTGGCCACTTGGTGTTCAGTACGCTACACACCAACTCGGCAGCGGGCGTGTTGCCGCGACTTCTCGATATGAGTGTCGAGCCGTTTCTGATTGCCAGTACGGTAAATACGATTATCGGTCAGCGGTTGGTACGGCGGGTGTCGGCCAAACGCGATTCATATCAGTCGTCGCCGATTGAAACGCAAAATATTCTAGCCACGGTCGGACACCTTCTTCCTCGGACAAAAGCCGATGTTGCAAGGGTTTCGGCAGATTTAGGCTATAAAGACTTGCCCCTAGCGGGCCAAAGCGCTTATACTTTAGTCAAGGGAAAGGACACGCCGCAGACTCCGCGTGGGTATGCGGGCCGGGCCGGACTGTACGAAGTGATGGACGTTAGCGAGGAGATCCAAGGACTTATTGTCACGCATGCAACCAGCATGGAAATTCAGCACAAGGCTGTCGAACAGGGGATGATTACGATGCGCCAAGACGGCTATCTCAAAGCCCTGCAGGGAATAACGACGCTCGAAGAAGTCAACCGCGTAACCTCGGATATAGTATAAGAAGGGTGGAAATATGGATAATCAAGAACTTAGAATCGAAGTACTGCTCGAAGAAGTCGTAAAAAAGCGAGCTTCCGACCTTCACCTTCAGGTGGGCTTACCTCCGATGCTCCGTGTCGATGGTAGCTTAGCGCCGATTCCAGGTTATAATCCTCTGGATGAGCCGGCAGTCGAGTCGCTTATCTTCGCCATTCTCGACCAGGACCAGCAGCAAATCCTCACCAAAGACAAAGAATTCGACTTTAGCTTTGCCTTCGGTACGCTGGGCCGCTTCCGTGTGAACGCCTTTCACGAACGCGGCAACCTGGCCGCGGCGCTCCGTCTTATTCCAAACGAAATCAAATCGGTGACTGAGCTGGGTATGCCAGCAGTTGTGACAGGCTTTGCCGACTATCCGCGCGGCCTGGTTCTCGTCACTGGACCAACTGGTTCTGGTAAGTCAACGACGCTTGCGGCACTTGTCGACAAGATCAACACCGAACGCGCCAACCACATTATTACGATTGAAGACCCGATCGAGTTTACACATAAATCTAAAAAATCGGTGGTTGTACAGCGAGAAGTTCACTATGACACCTACAGCTTCTCGGCGGCCCTCCGCTCCAGCCTTCGTCAGGACCCGGATGTCGTGCTGATTGGTGAGATGCGCGACCTTGAAACGATCTCGGCGGCCATTACGATTGCCGAGACCGGTCACTTGGTGTTTGCGACGCTGCACACCAACAGTGCAGCACAGTCTGTCGACCGTATGATCGACGTATTTCCGCCGCACCAGCAGCCGCAGATCCGCGCGCAGCTTTCCAATATTCTTATGGCCATTTGTTCGCAGCGGCTCGTTCCAGCTATTGGCGGCGGCCGCGTGGTTGCAGCCGAGGTACTGGTTGCCAACCCGGCTGTACGCAATATTATCCGCGAAGGCAAGGCTCACCAGCTCGACGCTGTTATTCAGACGGGTGCCGACCAGGGAATGCAGACGATGGACCGCACGCTCGTCAGCCTTATTCAGAACGGAACGGTCACGTACGATGAAGCACGTAACTTTGCTGTTGACCTGACGGAATTTGAAAGGCTAATTAGAGGATAGAATGAAGAAATTCAACTATCAGGCCAAAGATACGTCGACGAACAAAGTTGTTCGGGCGACGGTTCAGGCTGATTCGGAATCAGCGGCGGCCAAGCTGCTTATTGCCCAAGGTTTTACGCCTCTTGATATCCAAGAGATCGATGAAAACGGTAGTTTTTTCGGTCGCCTGACCAACCGTATCACGACGAAAGATAGGGTGGTATTCACGCGTCAGCTAGCTACGCTGATTGGTGCGGGCCTTCCGCTGAGCCAGAGCCTTCGCACGGTGCTTGAGCAGACTGAAAACAAACGCCTGCAAGGCGTGATAGAGGATATTATTGCTTCTATCGAGGGCGGTAAGTCGCTCTCGGAATCATTCGCCAAGCATCCCGAAGTTTTTGACCATGTATTCCTGGCGCTGATTGCAGCTGGTGAAACCTCAGGTACGCTGGACGAATCACTGACACGTATTGCCGCGCAGCAAGAAAAAGACGCCGCCACGATGAGTAAGATCCGCGGTGCATTAACCTATCCGATTATTGTGCTGGTCGTGATCTTCGGCGTACTGGCATTCATGCTCTTTACCGTCGTGCCACAGGTGGAGAAACTCTACCACGACCTTCGTAAAACGTTGCCGTTCATTACGCAGATCATGGTTTCGGCGGCGGATTTCTTCACTCATTTCTGGTGGTTGGTAATTATCCTCGCGGGAATTGGTATTTACTTCTTCTTGCAGTTCCTGAAAACCGAAAACGGTATCAATTTTAAAGATAACTTCAAGCTCAACGTGCCGCTGTTTGGAAAGATGTTCCGCAAGCTCTACATGGCACGTTTTGCCCGAACGGGACAGACGCTGCTTGCGACTGGTGTTGCGATGCTCGACATGCTGCGCATTACCAGCGAGTCGGTAAACAACTCGATCGTGGCAAAAAGCATCGATAGAGCCGCCGAGAAGGTGAAGGGCGGTAAAGCGCTTTCTGCTTCGCTAAAACCTGAAGATTATATTCTGCCGCTGGTGCCGCAGATGATCAAGATCGGTGAACAGTCGGGTAAAATCGACGAAATGCTAGGCAAGACAGCACAAGTATATGAAGACGAGCTCGACGAAGAGATCAAGACCATCTCAACGGCAATCGAACCTATTCTGATGGTAGTGCTGGCAATCGTTGCTGGTGGTATGGTCGCGGCAATTCTGTTGCCAATCTACCAACTGGTCAATAACATTAACCTATAGACAAGCGCCTTCGGGTGGGGTACGATAAACGTAAGCGTTTTTACGCACCTAGTCAATTTGTTCATAGAAAGGTGGAAAAGATTTTATGAACGTACAACAAAAACAGAAGGAAAAAGGATTCACTATCATCGAGGTGGTCTTGGTGCTTGCAATCGCCGGACTTATCTTCCTTATGGTGTTCATCGCTCTGCCGGCGCTACAGCGCAGCCAGCGTGACACGCAGCGCAAGACCGACCTGGCAAAGGTTATCACGCAGGTGAATAGCTACCAGTCAAACAACAGGGGTAAGAGCCCTCAAAACCAAGGTGACTGGAACACGTTACTCTCTGACTACCTGCGTGCGGGTGGCGATGAATTCGCTGACCCTAACGGAACGGCCTATCGCTTTTCTGCTACTGCCGTAGCCAGCTCAACGGCAGGTGACGGTTCTATGCACTGGACAAGGGGTGCGGTATGTGACGGCGAAAGCCTAACAACTGGTCAGGGCAACAACAAAGTCGCTATCCAAATGAAACTTGAAGGCGGTGGTACTGCCTGTAACAGTAACTAGCCCAACTCTTTTAAAGAGACAGGTTGACCCGGGAATCTCCCGGGTTTTCCTTTTACCTGTGTTTTGCTGTATGATAATGCTTATGGAAGAACTTATTGTAGTAATCGGGCTGGCCGTTCTAGGTCTTGCCATGGGGAGTTTTGCAGGGGCCTCAATGTGGCGTCTGCGCGCGCGGCAGCTAGTAGAAGATAAAGCTGACGGCGAAAAAGTCGACAAAAAAGAATTTAAGATGCTAGAGCCGCTATCAAAGGTACGCCTTGCAACCGACCGTTCACAGTGTCTTCACTGTGGCCACCGTTTGAAATGGTATGACCTTTTGCCGCTGTTCAGCTGGATAGCTACCGGCGGAAAGTGCCGTTACTGCCACAAGAAGATTGGCCGCTTTGAGCCGCTTATTGAGGTCGGTGTGAGTGCTTTCTTTGTTGTGTCGTATCTTCTTTGGCCTGAGAGATCGGAAGAGCGTCGTGTAGGGAAAGAGTGTAGATCTCGGTGGTCG
>CAMLKC010000023.1 GCA_946480595.1 uncultured Candidatus Saccharibacteria bacterium | reverse complement strand
AGCAATAGTATCAAACACCAGGCTCGATTTGCCTGACCCTGACACGCCAGTAAAAATAGTAATTTTGCGCTTTGGGATCTTTAGTGTGACGTCCTTGAGATTATTCTCACGGGCTCCGCGAATTTCAATATATTCCTGCATGTGTACTCCTTGCTATCTATCGTACTATGTTTTCGCCCTAAAAAGGCGCCCTGGCGTCGTGCTTTTGTACAAAGAAAACACGTGTACCGTCCGGGTCCTCAACGTTGAACCATCTTACACCAGAGCCTGGCCCAAATAGGTCGTCCTGAATATCCTCAATATCCACTTTGCCGCTCAACTCTTTGTGTGTCGCTTCAATGTCCGACGTTTCAAAATAGAACGCAAGCGTACCCGGCTTGATACTTTCAGGTGAGGCACTCGCCCTAGATAATGTTAGTGTCGCACCGCCTTCAGGCAGCGCAAGTGTCACCCACCAGTTATCGTCGTCCTGACGGTATTCCGTAGAAATGGTAAAGCCGAGTTTTTCAGCGTAAAATTCTTTTGAAGCTACCATGTTACTCACGTTCATCGCGCTCATCATAAGTTTGTTGGCTGTCCGCATAGAAATCCCTTCGTATTGCATTTTTAATCATTTTGCTATATAATCAACTTACTTGATATTAAAGGTAATGTCAACAAAATTATGGAATCAAAGCAGAAACTAATCGACCAGGTATTCATGGCAGCGCGCGATCAAGGCATCGGCTCGGTGCTGTTTCGCAACGCCATTGCCCGTAAACTTGGTCTCAACGCGACAGACTCGGAGTGCCTTAGTTTTTTAGGCATAAAAGGCACGTCGACACCTACAGAACTGGCTAAGTACACTGGTCTTACTAGCGGTTCCGCTACCGCAATGCTCGACCGGCTGGAGAACGCCGGGTACATTGAGCGTCTCCCAAACCCCGACGACAGGCGTGGGACACTTATTACTATCGCTCCCCGGTACCGCGAGGTATCTATGCCGCTTGTTGCTGGCGTACAAAAAGCACACAAAGAGCTCCTGGCTGGCTACTCTGAGGAAGAGCTCCAGACGATTGCCGACTTCTTAACCCGCTTCACTAAAAATGTATCCGATCAGACTGAAAAGATTACCTCAACAATAGAGCGCTAGCATAAAAAATACCACCTTATTCGGTGGTATTTTTTATTGAGTACAGTACGTCTAACGACGGATGCCGAGTCCGGCACCGCGCTTGCGATGAACTCGGTACTTACGGTTCTTGAGGAACAGTACGATTCCTACAATCAAAGCAATTAGTAGCAGCACACCAACGACCGCTCCAATAATCATCATCTGAGGAATTACCCAGAATGATTTGCTGATTTGGATCGTTTGGTTGTTTTTACCATAGGTAAATGTTGCGTTGACCGTGTAGTGGCCAAAGGTACCGATCTTCTTCAAAGGTACATCCCAACGGCGTGCACTGTCGGGCAGTACAACATCTTTAGGGTTCTTGTTGTTAAAGTCTGCTTCATAAACAACTTTTTTGTCATCCTGTAAGACAGATATCTTACCGAAAGGTCCTTCTTGCAGCCCACCCTCGTTCTTGAAACGGGCAAAAACCTGCAGATTGTCTGGACTGCCAAACAATTCACCTGTTTTTCCATTCTGTTGCACTTCAAAATTCGTAAGGTTGAGTTTTTCGGTCACTTTACCCGGGACAGTGACAAGTAATAGTGAGGCGACGCTCGCGTCCAGGTTCACTTGGCCACTATTATCAGTTGCGACAGGGGCAAAGCGGATCGCGCCGAAATAACCGCCCGCCTTAACATCCTTTGGCATAGTAACCACTACATCCACCATCTTTGTCTCCTTGGCAGGAACGACAATGTTGGCAATAGGCTTCATATAGCGCTTAAGGCTATGTGACGAAGCGAACTTACTTTCATCCAGAATCAGCGCTGGCGTACCACGTTCGTCACCTGCAATAAAGTCATTCTCAATTGCACGTACTGTAATCGCGGTATCCGTCAGGTTGGTCACCGTCGTCTGAAAAGTCTTGCTTTCACCAGGCTTAATTTCTACATCACGTCGTACCGGCGAGATCTTAAGTGTGTTGGTTGAATTATTTACGGGTGCAGCCAATACAGCTTGAGATCCCACCAACAGTGCTGTCGCTACCCCGGCTACCGTTAGTAGCCAGGTGCTTGTAGTAATACGCCGTTTCACCATAAGCTCCTTTAGAATTTACCGGTTGCGATAAGGCTGATCGCTGCTGAGTATTTGCCTGCTGGTGTAGTGTTAGATGCGCTTGCCGCGAAAGTGATCGGCATGCCCATATTATTTACTGGTGCATTGTTAGTATCAAGGAATGGGTCGCCGTATGGGCTAGTGACTCCAGACGCATCGCCTGATACCCAGTTCATCTTGTAAGCGGTGTTGTTGTAGTATGCGCCACTTCCACCATCATAAGGTCGAACTGTTCCGCTTGGAGACGTAGCACCCGCAGCCGCAGCTGCAGTACCTGTCTTAACACCGAACAATGCGTCGCCATCATTGATACCAGCAGCTAGCGCTGGACCAATGCCACAGCCTGCGGCAAAGCTGGCGGCACCTTCACGGACCAACCCACCACATCCTGTAGTGTTGCTTTTTAGATACACCGTTGCTCCATTTACCGCATTTGTAGAAATCTGCGTATAAACCGTACCTTCGTACGTATCAGCCGAGTCCAAAACGGTCGTATTTCCAACAGTCGTACCAAGCTTTACTGTTGGGAGGTGCGTGCTTGCGTCACCACAGTTAGGTGTAATTGCTTCGCTTGCGGCACAGAAGATCATGCTTTCCAGCACGGCACCTGATACCCCTACGGTATCGGTGATAGAAGCGGCAGCACCGCCTTCATCCAAGTGCGTACCCGGAGTTGTTGACGTATACGCCTCAGCACCTGTGGCGTCCGTAAATGTCAGGATGCGAACATACAGAGGTCCTGCAGTCGAAGGGTTAGTAATACCTGAAAGTTCTACAGAAACAGCATTACCTGCAGTCATCGAACCTACGACCCTGAGGGTGTTGTGGTCACCACCGTTAGTGACGGCTTCAACATCGGTAAAGCCGACTGTCGCAGAGGTAGCCGAAGACGTTACCATCCCCGCTGGCGCTGTACAGGTTTGGCCAATCAACGGCGAGTCGTTACAGAAGTCTACGACAAATGCGCCCGCGTTTACTACCGGCTTAAAGTTGACTGTGTACGTGACACCTGTCGCCGCTTTGGACGAGCTACTTAGTGCCACGGACCGTTCTGTCACTGTTGCTGCAGCAGCAAGCGACGGCACTAAAGCCGGTACTATAGTAGCAACTAACAGCGCAACTAAAACACCCACGCGCTGAACCTGCTGATTGAATACTCTAAAGGAACTCATACGCCCTCTTCCCCTCACATCCTTTTTTATGTTGTACTAATAACGATACTAGTGTATCACGGTTACGCTTGTGCATGTCAAGTTTTTCTATGACAATTCTCACGGCGCATTTTTATTTCTTTTGCTTGTAGCCGTCGCGTTCTTTAAGCATCTTTTTATGCAGTGAAACAATCTGACTTTGACGTCCCAGCCAAAATGCTGGCAGAAGCGCAACCAGTGATACGATGGTAGGAATCCATAGCACCTGCGGAGGTTTCGTCGTCTCCTGATCGGGTCTATCCTCCGACACTGCATCAACTTTCCCGCTGGCAAGCGCTACTACTTGCAAGAAAGCGCTGACGCCATTAACATCCGTTGCGCGTACGTTTACCGCGTAAATACCAGCTTTTTTATACGTGTGAATAATGGCTACTACACCGCCAAGCGATTGGCTTTTTAGCTGTACAGGTGCGCCATCTCCCCAATCAATGCTCAATGCGTACGGTCCACTACCGCCCGAAAGCTGCAGAGGCCACCCTAGCTCAGTACCGGCAGCCGAAGAGCGGCGACCATACGAACTGGTAAGGGTCACCTGCGCACCAAATGCAGTAAAGCGAGTGTCTGTATAGGTAACAGTGACAATGTTAGACTTTGGACCGGGCTGGTTAAGCTCGTCATATACAATCGCGCTCAGTTCGTTCGTCCCTGCAAACAAACTGACCTGCATAGTAAAGCTTCCGTTTGCACACATGACCGATCCCACCATCATCCCATTGTCGTACACTTGCACCAGTAGGCCGTTCGGACAAATACCATTCACCGTAATAGGCGAAGTAGAAAAAGACGAGCCATTCCCCGGGGTCGAGATAGTCGCCCCTACTTTTGGCGGAGCTTTGCGCTTGATTGCCTCGAGGCCATACGACCCTGGTTGCGGATCTGGCGTTGGGATTTGATTAATTGCGTGTACTGGCTGTATATAAACAAATAGCGCCAGCAGGCCTCCGACGACTATTGTCGGGAGTGCCCACTGAACGCTTATTCGAGTCTTATGTGCCATGCTTATGCTTTATTGTAGCGTGTTGCAGCTACCTACAAAAGGTTATTATTTTCGGCGTGGCATCTTAGTGCGAGGGCCAGGACGGCCGTACTTCACGCGGCGAACAATGCGCCAGATGTAGTAGGCAGCCACAGCGAGGACAGCAAGTACAAGAAGAATGAACCACCAGGGTAGGTACCAGAACGTTGCTGTCTTAATAATTTCCTTGGTTTGGTTACCATTTTGACCATAGAAGGCGTCGAGTGTCGCGGTGTACATCCCAGGCCATAGGCCGGGGTCGGTACATTCAGAAGTTCTCGTCGTTTCACCGTGGAAGTTGACGTCTTGATCTTTAAGCTTGATACAACTTGTAAATGTTCGCGATTGGCCAATAAGAGCAAGCGACTTACTTGTATTAATACTGTCTATTGTGCGCTCATTACCAAACATATCCTTAAGCGTGATACTACCGGCAGGAGCTTCCGTTACGTTACCGTTATTTTTTAAGTTGTATGCCAGCATCTTAGGCATGTCAGTTGAGATAAACATAAAGCTTGCCGGGCTGCTCGTCGTTGCTTCTTTATAAGCACCGAAGTTCTTCAGCTGCAGATCCTCGTGTACCTTGCCTGGAATCGTCACAAATGCCAACGTCACTCCAGATGCACTCAAACCGACGTTACCACCCTCTCCAGAACCAGATGAATAGACAATGGCGCTATAGTAGCTTCCAGCCCCATGACCTGCTGGAATCGCAACACTCATATCAATAGTCTTGCTAGAGTTCGGTTCGATTGTCACGTTCTTCGGGACGGTCATAAAAGGCTTCAGCGACCAGGTTGTTTGCGGTGCATTCGGGTCCAGCATCAGTTTTGGCGTACCACCATCATCCGTAAACGTGAAGTCGACGACGCGCAAAGTAAGTTGAAGTGGCACCGATCCGTCTAGATTACGAATGATCAACGTATCTTTAATCGACTTGCCTGGTTCAATAACATAATTCTTTTTCGGAACTATACTAAGTGCCGCAGATGACACCGCCGAAGCCTGTGCTGCGGGCAATGCATATGCTACTACCATTAAAACAGCAAAGCCAGCTGCAACTATGCTTTTGAAGCGTTTCATTCCCCTAATTTCCCTCATCTTTACTTTGGTTTAAGTATTAGCAGTATTGTACCACTAAAAACGGCCACTGGCTATGTACGTAATCGTTGTAGTATATACACCAGCTCGCAAATTATCACTGGAGTTAACTATATAGCTAACTGTGAATTTTTTCATAAGACTGACATTCGGTGAATACGCCACCACATCACCGGGTACATACTTATAGTGGTTCGGCATGCCATAGTCTGGTGATGCAACTGCGTTCGCCCATATGCCTTCAGGATCCTCTCCCACTGCCGGTGTGTTGTTTGCCACCAGGTTTATTCCAAACTGGTCAGTACCCTGCTTACTCTCAGTCGGCGTCGACGGTGAATCAATCACGCTAGTGCCTGCACTCATCGGTATACCATTGGCAGTGATTGCAAATCCCCCGCTAGCATTAGTCCCCACGGCCATCTGCGACTGTGCTGTAAGCGTTTCTTTTGAGCTTAGTTCACCCATGTCCGTATAAAAATTATCGTTCGTACTGCTACAGTTATCTTGTACTTGCTGAGCCACACAGAACACCAACATAGGCGGTACCTGGGTTTCAAGGGTAATGCCTCGAGTCACTTGACCGCGTACGGATCCAAAATCAATTTGTGCACCAGTCGCGTCTGTTGTCCCATGTGTTCTTAAACGGATAGAAAACGCTTCATTAATGTCTGTCGGGTTGACGATATTATCAAATGTATACGAAGACAAGTCGCCACTTGAAATCATGCTCGGCAACCGAGTCAGCACAATATGATTAGCGGTCTTGTTGAGTATGGAGAATCCCGCCTCGCCCGACTGGTGACTAAGCACAGCACCTGAGGTATCTAACCCCGCAGGCGCATCACATGGCATGTACGGAATAGGATCCTTGCAGAAAAGCAGATCGACCGACCCAACGTCTTGCGGTGTCATATAGCGAAACGAAACTGTGTAGGAAGTAGTGGCCCCTGGCACACCACTCTGCATATACAGCCCACGCTCCTGTAGACGCGTTGCCGCAGCCGCTGGCGCTACAAACACGAAGAGAATAAGAAGCAAGGCCACCCCCTCCTCAGATAGCATATGTCGCCACGAAAACATAAAGGCGTGAAAACGTATCAGCAGATGCCTCATACTCGATATTGTACTAGAGAATAGGTTTTATGCGTAGTGCAACCAAGTAAATAAGCCAACCTCTTTCGAGATTGGCTTATTCAATCCTAGACTAAAGATTGATTTAGTACTGAGGAGCTGCGATCCAGTTGACCTTCGTCGTGTAGATACCAGCAGGTGTTGTCGCGGCGATGTTCGCAATGTAACGAGGCTTGCCTGTTACACAGTCGACGACACTTGAGCTTTCGGTTGCTACAGGAACCGGGACATGGTTTGAGTTAGGGTCAAAGGCAAATTTTTGCGTGTTGACTGCATCATCAGTTGGATCACCAGATGCAACCACATACTCTGAGTTAAGAGGTCCTGAGCCGTTACCGTAGTTTGTCGTAGGGGCAAGCGGTGAGAGCTGTGGAGAGTGCCAGCTGCCGTTGGCAATGACACCATCGGTAGTCAGACCAGCCGTATCAAGAGATGTAAGGCCGTTATCTTCACCGTTTTCAAATACCGAGCCAGGGGTGCGCTCTTGGTTGTAAACCACAGGGAAGCCTGTCCAGTTTGGACCACTAGCGCTCGTGTGGTCGATGTTATCACCGTTATCGAGAGCTAGTCCGAATTGTTCAGATCCAGGGGCTGGCGCTTGGCTAGTAGTACCAATAGCGTCAATTTCGTCACCTACTGTGTTACTGAGCGTTACGCCAGAGTAATATACAGTGGCACCGGCACTAGAGTTGGAGCTAAGGCGCCAATACGAGTGCGTACTGTAAGTATGGTCTGTCTCAAGTGAGAACTCACCGTCTTCGTTACCCATCTTAAGCACATTCTTTGGAGCCGTTGGACTAGGGTCAAGGCTAGGTAGAATTCTGTCACATACCTTGTGTTGCACTTGGCCGCCAGTGGCGACTGCAAAGGCACTGGTACCTGTCGTATCGCTTGCAAGCGTGTTAGGGTCTACAGTACCAACAGAGAAGTCCATGGTTTCCAAGACCTTTGTCTGAATCTGAATCGACTCGTTCATAACGTTTGCGACCGTCACACCACCGTCGATGATCTTAGTCTGGTCAGGAATACCGCTCGTAAGGGTATCGTCGCTATAGTCGTTGATCTTAACGAAGAATGCATCGCTACCAGGGTTAGTAATGTAGTTGGTGTCTGTACCGAAGAAGACAATCCTGACATCTTGGCCTGCTGTAAATGTTTGACCAGTTGAGTTTGTAAGTACAATATAGTTGGCTTTAGCCGTGGTACGACCGTCACCTTCATCGCCAGGAGCACCAAGGTAACTCTGGTTCTCGATAACACTCATCTGCCAACCACCGGCTGGAGCACTTTCAGTCCATGTACCAGCGTTGTTGTAGTACACCAGGAAGTTGTTGCCTGTGGAGTTCGCCGCAGGAACAGATGCTGGGATACCATTTGGGTTCGTAGTGGCGCTTGTGTCAGTGACGTATGTTCCCATCGTTCCTTGAGAAGCACTGGGCGCAATAACCTCAAGGTCGCTCGTCTTTGGAGAGGCTGCTAGTCCTTCAGCATTGGTTTGGCGCACACAGTCCCCACCACCAGTGGTTCCAGAAGCACATAAGTTATCGCCAGGTCCCATACAGTTACCGGCAGATGTCGTACAGTACTGGAACGAAAAGGCTTTTACGGTCGCACTGCTGCTGACCTTGAAGCCAAAAGTGTTACCTGTTTTTTGACCGTTCGCACCGCTGTTTGGTGGTGCGTAGGTGCTGTTACCCGAGCCGTCTGTATAGCTCCATCCCGGAGAGCCGCTTGACAGCGTCAAGCTACGGTCGGTTAGCGGGTTGAGGTCATCCGCGAATACCGACGTCGCTGGCAAAACGCTGGCCGCTACTATAGCGAGTATAGCAGCGAACGACGTGCCACGTCGAACAATTGATTTGAGTGTATACATTTTTTGTATATCTCCTGTTTTTGTTTTATATTTCAACCCTTTTACGGGGGTATGTGCGCATTGTACCATTAGCAGTATCATTCGTGCAATGAGTTATCCACAACATTTTTAATATTCTGTACGTTTACATTTTTTGACACCGTTAACCGCTCGCATATTGTGCTGTTATACTAAAAAGCATCATGAATCATTACATCTCAATTGCAGAAGACTTCATCACATCTCATAGAAAAAAGATCATCACTAGCACATGGATTGCCTTAGGCGTCGTAGTAATTGCCACAACGGCCTTATTATTCCTCTACAATATGCCAAAAGACGTTTACTCGGCCGTCAAAGCTTGTGACCTATTCACCCCCGCCGAAGCACAGGATCTATTGGGAGATAAGGTAATTAGCATCGACACACCGGAGCCTGTTATCACCGACGACACAGCCACGAGCAAGTGTAGCTATACCGACAGTAATCCTACTAAAGGTAGCCTGAAGTTAATAGCGATTGCCGTACGCAGCGGCCTTAACACCAAGGGTGTAGAGTTGAACAAAGCCGACTTTACAGCCAATAAGCCAAGTGAAAATACAGAACCAGTTAAAAACTTGGGCGACAGCGCTTACTTCAATAAAGAACTTGGTCAGCTAAATATCCTGGACGGCCGTCAGTGGATTAAACTGAGCTATGGCGTGGGTGGAACTCCCCAAAACAATACACTCGACGACGCGGTAAAGTTCGCTAAGAAAGTCCTTAACTAGTAAACCGGAATAACGACAGCAGAAAAATCACCGGTATAATGCCCTGCTGGCGTTGAGTTGGCGATATTGACGATCATGCTGATGGTGTAATCGGTGCGCCCAGACTCTGACTCGCTACGCCCAATTTCGTCACCACTTATATACATGAACTTGTTTTGCATCTTATAATTATCGTTTACCTGCCCAAAACTCGTTTGGCTCGACGGAACCTGCACTGGATCGGCGCCAACATTTGGCGTAGTGTTGGCCGTCGCGTTGATGCCGAACTGTTCTGTACCGGGTACCGCTGAAGTTGGCGTGCTTGGAGTAGCAAGCGTATGGCCGCCATACTTTGGCGGGTTGCCAACTAGCTGCAGTGTGTAGCCATCGCTCTGGTAACTACGAACGCGAACGGTCATGGTTTTATATGCCGTACTCTCGGTCGTCAAGGTGCCCAAGTTAGAGATGCCCGTATCGACAATGACTTCAAGCAGCGGATTGCTATCCGTAGAAGAGATCGAGCCAAAGCGCGCAGTACTTGTGGGGCTCTTGCCGGTATTTGCCGTCATGTCGCCAATAGACGCCTTGGCGCAGTATTGGCTGGAGCAGGTTTTCGCGTCGGAAACAGCGTTAAAATCAGTCCCCGTCACTTGGTAGTTGGCCGAACTAGAGGTCTCAGCCATCGCCGCGGGCGCCGCACAGCCAACAATGGCCACCATTAGCAGCACCAGTTTCAGACATCTCCACAGCTCTCGTTTTCGCATAAGCTTTATACCTAGCATTATCGCGTATACCACTTAAAAACACAACTAGCGTTCGCCCGGCAAGTATAGTAAGCTAGAGCTAAACATAACCATAAAATACAACACACATGGATTCTGACAAAAACACTCCCGGTACCGAGAACCAGCCGCCCAAAGATGAGCAGGCTCCTGTCGATGCGCTGAGTCGGACCCCGGACGATCTTGAAAAAGAGCAGGCGGAACACGACGCCGCAGAGGCGATGGAAGAACCTGCCGAGAAAAAAATCTCGCCCATTAAAAAGTTCTTCCGCAAAGTTAACCTCTATTTTTTGATTTTCTTTTTGCTGATCGTCGTTGCAGGGGCAGTCACAATAGTGAACTACCTGAATAGCCAGAAGGCGTCGCCTGAGTCCAGTCTTAATTCACAGGATCTTAGCCAGGAAGCGCTAAAAGACCTGGCGAATACCGACGCGTCTGTCGGCAGCACCTCGCAGACGCTGACCATTAAAGGTAATACGATCATAGAAGGTCAGACGCTCACGCGCGGCAATCTGAATGTGGCTGGTAATTTTCAGACCGGCGGCAGCATTCAGGGTCCAAGCCTGACGATCTCTGGCGCTACCAACCTTGGCGCAACACAGATCAATAGCCTGCAGGTAGCGACCAACGCCGCTATTCAAGGCAGTACTACCTTGCGTGACCTGAACGTCGCCGGCGCGGCTCCGTTCGGCGGAGCACTGACCGCGTCACAAATTACCGTGACCAACCTTATTCTTAGCGGCAACGCAACGCTGCAAGTGCCTAACCATATCGGCTTCACTGGTCCATCGCCAAGTCGTGAGATTAATGCGACCGTACTCGGCCGTGGTGGCTCGGCATCGGTTAACGGGTCGGATACCTCCGGAACAATTAACATCAGTACAGGAAGCGGCACGACAGCCGGATGCTTTGCACAGATCAACTTCAGCCAGGCGTTCAGCAAGCAGCCGCACGTTATCGTCAGCCCCGTAGGTGCTTCTGCCGGTCAGACGCAGTACTACGTTACCCGCACGAACAGTAACTTCAATATTTGTACCGCCGCACCGGCACCAACCAACCAGACATTCGCATTCGACTATTTTGTCAGCAACTAAACGTCAACGAACACGACCACCCGGTCGGCCTTGACGTGCATCAGCGCACGGTGAATCTTGACCGTTTTTTGCCCTGCCGGTGTTTCTATACTTAGCGTGCAGGGAACAAGCATACACAAAAAATTATGATGGCGCGGCAGGATGTCAAATGGACCAACGTCGTTCACGGCGCTCACACTATAGGCCTCGCCCTCAAAATACACCTTAAACGGCGCATAGACTTTTACTGCCATTACCGGCTTGCCATTCGGTGTCTGCGCTGCCGGCTCGGCCTCGGTTGCACTCGGTTGTACTGTTTCGTCTGCCATATTATCCGCCCTGTTGAGACCGTCTGAAATGATCGTCTTCGGACTCTTCTGCGGCAGCAGCCGTCACCGGATTGATTTCAGTGTACTCTTCTATTTTGGCATCTGCAGTCGCCTCCATCTTGCCAATGATTTCCTCAACGCCGTCCAGCGTCTTTTCGCGGGTCATGTGCTCACCCGCAACGCCGGTTACTTTTTCCATCACGTTGAAACGCTGCTTGAAGAATTCGATAAGCTGCTTCGCCTTGTTGTAGTCGTCGCGGTCTTCGGCCGAGAGCTCGGACTCACCGATAATGGCGATGATACCTTTGAGAGATTCGTACTTTTGCAAGATTGCCGTTGCCCGCGTCGCAAGGTCGTAATGCCGCTCACCCACAACTTCGGGTGTCAGCAGGCTCGACTTGGATGCAAGGATGTCCACTGCCGGACGAATACCCTGCGCTGCCACAGCACGTGAAAGCACGATCGTCGAGTCAAGCTCGTGCTGGATCATTTGCACTGCCGGGTCACTCAAGTCGTCAGCTGGCACGTAAATGGTTTGTAGCGCGGTAATGGAACCGTTCTGGTTGCTAGCTAGGCGGTCCTGGAAAGTTTTGACGTCACTAAAGACCGTTGGCTGGTAACCACCTTCGGCCGGAGTCTGGTCGATAATCGTCGAGACTTCGTTTCGGGCCTGAATATAACGATACATATTGTCGGCGAAAAGCAGCACGTCCTTTTTCTGGTCGTCGCGGAAATACTCGGCGAGGGTAATGGCGGAAAGACCGATCAAACTACGCTGCACCGGGTTTTCATTCATTTGCCCAAAGAACATGGCTGTGGTTTTTAATAGGTCGTTGTCGCCGAGCGTCTTGTACAGCTCATGCCCCTCACGAATACGCTCACCAATACCGGCGAACATACTGATTGCACCTGAGCCTTCAGCCACGTTGTTGATGATTTCCATGGTAAGCACCGTCTTGCCCACACCAGCACCACCGACAATACCAATCTTGCGGCCTTTGACGAACGGCGTGAAGAAGTCGAGAACTTTTAGCCCCGTTTCTAGTACGTCGTCGGGGCGGTTTTCAAGGCTGGTTTCCTGAAAAGACGGTGAGAAAATTGCGCGTTTGGGCATTTTTTCAAGCGTTGCTTCGTCGAGCTGCGGCTTGCCGTCGATTGGCCGGGCCATGGCATCCCACACCCGACCGATCATTGCATCGCCAACCGGAATCTCTAGGCTATGGCCACTCCTTGAAACAGCATCGCCCTTTTGAATACTATAATCACCGCCGATATTAAGACACACCGCAATGTCGCCATGATCAAGACTGCTGACCAGCAGCGGCGACTTTTTTTCGTTGTCTACGTACAGCATTTCGTTGAGGTCGGGCATATCTTCGACAAACTGAACCTTAATGACAAGACCTTTCAGGCTCCTGACTGATCCTTTTTTGTAGACTGTCTGTTCGCTCATTATTCTGCCCCTCCCGCACGTATCTTTTTGAGCCCGGCCAAGCTTTCCTTCAGGCGCGTGTCGACCTGGTTTCGCTTTGCGCGGTTGTATTCGGTATGCAGCTCGGTGGCAGTATCGACCGAGCGCTCCTTTGCCGCCGACATTGCTTTAAACCGGCTGGCCACCTGTGCCAAGCGACTGTCGTAAATAAACTGCGAAATAGTCAGTCGCAAAATAGAGTTCTCTAGATATGCTGCTACTTGGTAAGAGCTCGGCTCGAAAATATAGGTTTTTTCCGTTACCAGCTCTTTTGAAACAGTCGAAAGATCGGCCACGCGCCCTTTGCTCGAGACGACTTCGCTAAGGTCAACGTCTTTGATTTCCTGCTGTGAAAGCGAAATATAATTCTGGTAAAAGATGCGGCTTTTTTCGTACTTTTTAATAATGTCCATCAGCGGATCAACGTTGATGTAGTCTTTTTCGGGAAGATCAAAATAGTACGTGTAGTCAATATGCGCTTGTTTAAGCTTAAGGGCGCCGTGGTGGCCAATCACCAGCACGTCATTTTTTGTTTCGTCGTAGCGCTCGACGACTTTTCGGATCAGACGCTGGTCAATGTCACCACTGAGACCACCCTTTGCAGTAATAAGGATCAGCAGCTCTTTGTTAAACGGTTTTTCCTCAATCGCACGGCCAAAATTAAACAGCACATCCACGCGGATCTGCTTGTAGATAGTCCAGACTTCGTCAAAAAACTGGTTGCTAATAAGCACCTTGTTTTTGGTTTTAGCGATCTGCATACTGGAAAGACTTTCCAGTGCCGAGGTGAGGCTTACGACCGAACGCACCGACGCTTCCTGGGCTTTGATTTCAAGAGGACGGCGCATTACTTTTTCTCCTCCGGCTTTTCAGGTGTTTTCTCTGCTTCGGCGGCTTTTTCTGCCTCTTCGGCTTGGCGCTGTTTTTCCGCCTCGGCTTTGGCCTGCTTTTCAATCGCTTTGCGTTTTACTTCGTCAATTGTCATTACTTCAGCCTTTAGCTGCGCGTAGAGTTCGTCAAAGTTACCGTTCATATCCTTGTCTTCCTGGAACTTTGCAGCATACGCATGAACTTTTTCTTTCAGCGCTTTGACGTTAAT
>CAMLKC010000022.1 GCA_946480595.1 uncultured Candidatus Saccharibacteria bacterium | reverse complement strand
TTGGTGGCTCCTCCCAGACTCGAACTGGGGACACAAGGCTCTTCAGGCCTCTGCTCTACCAACTGAGCTAAAGAGCCACACGGGCTGCACTAGTGCAAGCTTCACCTATTTTACTAGAGAAGAGCGTTTTTCACAAGGCTACTTGCCCATAAGCTTGGAAACGGCGTTCGTGAGTTCGGTCGGCAAGACGACAAGTGTTTTCTGGCTTGGTTCGACTGAAATCTTTTCAAGGGTCTGCAAGGTACGAATATTGATACCCCCGCTGGTTTTAGCCAAGATAGCCGCAGCGTCCGCCACAGCTTGGGCTGCTGCCTTTTCACCTTCGGCTGTAATAATGACAGCGCGGCGTTCACGTTCAGCCTCGGCCTGCTTTGCCATGGCACGTTTCATGTCCTGCGGAAGCTCGATGTTCTGGATTTTCACGCTCTCGACATCGATACCCCATTTTTCAGATTGTGCATCGACGATCTCTTTAATCTGCACGCTAACTTCGTCGCGCTTGCCAAGCAGTGAGTCTAGCTCAACGTTACCTGTCACATCGCGCAGTGCCGCCTGGGCGAACTGGCTGCTAGCATAAATGTAGTTGGTTACCTCGAGCACGGCGCGCTCAGCGTCTTTTACGCGGAAATATACGACAGCGTCGACATTGACCGTTACGTTATCTTTGGTGATTACCTCTTGCTTTGGAATATCGATAGTGTTGGTTCGAACATCCACCTTTATCATGCGCTGAAAGACTGGCACGATGAGGCGCAGGCCCGGCTCGCGAATACCAGTAAATTTACCCAGTGTTAGCACGACACCGCGCTCGTACTGGTTAACAATCTTGATGCCACTAAGCACAAACATCGCCACAATAATGCCAATAAATACCATAAATCCGTCCATTGTTTACTCCTCTTCGTCTTCTGTTATTTCGAGTGCATCGATTTCAAGCGCCAAAGCTATAAGCCGCTCGATCAGTTGCGAATACGACACGCCACGCTCACGCCATAACTTGGGGTACATGCTGATATTGGTAAACCCTGGCAGCGTGTTCACCTCGTTAACATACAGCGTACCGTCATCAGCCAAGAAAAAGTCAACGCGTGCCAGTCCGCGGCAGCCAAGCACCTCGTATGTTTTTTCAGCTGTCTTGCGGATACGCTCCGATTCGCTGTCATCCAGCTCGGCCGGGATAATAACTTCCGATGTACTAGTGGCGGCGTATTTTGCATCATAGCTGTAAAAACCGTCGCTCGGTCTGACTTCGCCCACGCCGCTGGCTTCGTGATGTGGTGGGTTACCGAGTACGGCCACCTCTAGCTCACGGCCAGAAATACCCCGCTCGATCAGCACTGTATCGTCGTGGTCATGCGCAGTTTCAAGTGCCCGGGCTAACTCTTCTTCACTGTAAACCTTGCTAACGCCTACCGAGCTGCCGGCCCGAACGGGCTTTACGAACATAGGACTACCGAGGCGCATACTGAGGTGATTAAAATCAGGAACCGCCCCGCCCTTGCGATGCGCCTCGTATGGCGCAACATGAATACCTACAGTCATAAGAATTTCCTTGGTAGCAAGCTTATCCATGCAAATAGCGCTCGCCGTCATGTCGCAGCCGACAATCGGAATATGCAGCAGCTGCGCAAGGCCTTGAACGCTGCCGTCTTCGCCATTTTTGCCGTGTAGCACGGGTAAAATGACATCTGGTTTGACCACGCGGTTGCCTGGAATAGTCACAAAGCTCGCAGCGCCGAGTACCGGCACTAGTTGCGGCGCGGCGTGCGTGTCGATCTCTTGGCCGAGGCGCTCCACCAGCCACCATTTACCCTGGCGGTCGATATATCCTAGCTGGACATCAAACTTGGTGTCGTCAATTGCGGCATACACGTTACGTACGGAAGAGATCGAGACCTCATGCTCGGATGATTCACCACCAAAAAGTAGTAGGATGGTCGTTCGGTTCATATCTGTATCCTAAGCATACATGGCTAGTGGCCGTTAGGCAACTCAACTCGGAAGGCCGGTATACGCCACAAAAATCATGCACTCCGTTACACCAGAGCCACTTACCGTATTGATTGCTGAGTTGTTGACGGCATTGTTTTTAACAATCGGCCGCAATACGCAGTCTTGGTTTGTGCCTTCAAGATAATATTCCAGCAAAAGGGCGTCAGGCAGCGTCACGCCAGAGGCATTCACGTCGCCCCTCTCAAGATACGGGGCGTACAGCACGTCACCGTCCGTCGAGGTAACCGCCGGAAAGTTGCTCATCGAGGGTACAGTCGCATAGGCTTTCATAAAGGTGAAGAAATCGTTGACTCCCCAGGCGTACGGGCTACCCTCATAGGCGGCACACACATTTGATTTGCTGCCAACCGTCGGCAGTCCCGTACCAAGACAGGACCGGTGCCACGACTGGCCAGGTTCTTCTATTTTTCTCCCTACCTCACCCGCACCCGCCGAGACAATAGCAACATGCACCGCCTTATTGAGTTGCTGGGCCGCAGAGGTTCGGGCTGCATTTCTTGCCCGCTGCGAAATACCGTTATATGACACAATAACGATCGCCGCCAAGATAGCTATAATAACTATAACGATCAAAAGTTCTACTATCGTAAAGCCTTGCCGGGTATGACGAATACTGCTCATGGTTACTTATTATTTTAACACTGCGTATAATATAAATCATGAATAGAGTTCCGCTTGCCGAGCGTATGCGACCAACTAACCTGGACGAGGTAATCGGCCAGGCGCATTTGCTTGGTAAAGGCGAAATCCTGCGGCGAATCGTACAAAACAAAGAGCCGGTCAGCCTTATACTGTGGGGGCCGCCAGGCAGCGGCAAGACGACGCTGGCGCGAATTATCGCCCGAGAAACAGGTGCTGAATTCGTCGAGCTTTCGGCCGTGACTAGCGGCAAGAAAGACGTCGAAAAAGTCATCGAGCACGCCAGGCAAAACTGGAACCTCAAACTCCGCACACTGCTTTTTGTCGACGAGATCCACCGCTTTAACAAGGCGCAGCAAGACGCTTTTTTGCCGCACGTCGAGTCCGGCCTTATCACCCTTATTGGTGCCACCACCGAAAATCCCAGCTTTGAGGTCATCACTCCGCTACTTTCACGCAGCCGGGTGCTAGTATTGGAGCCACTCGCCAAGCCGGAAATTATCGATATACTAAAGCGATCGCTCAAGGATCTAAAAGCCACCAAACGCGTCACGCCAAAAGCCCTGGACTATCTAGCCGAACTATCGGGCGGTGATGCCCGCGTGGCGCTTGGAAACCTGGAACTAGCACTTTCGATGGATGAGAAAGTCACGCCCGATATCGTTAAAACCGCCGCCCAAAAGCGCGTGCCTGGTTACGACAAAAAGGGCGAGATGCACTACAACGTTATTTCAGCCTTCATAAAAAGCATGCGTGGCAGCGACGTGGACGCGACACTGTATTACCTGGCCCGAATGATTGATGCCGGTGAAGACCCGAAGTTCATCGCAAGGCGCATGCTTATTTTCGCCAGCGAGGATATTGGCCTGGCTGGCAACGGCGCACTAGGATTGGCGCTCAATGCTTTCCAGGCAGTAGAACGCATTGGTATGCCCGAAAGCAACTACATTCTTTACCACACGGCAACCGCCCTAGCCAAATCAGCAAAATCGCGCCAGACAACCGATGCCATGGGCCGCGCCCAGGCGCTTGCACGGCAATATCCCGACGCACCGGTTCCTCTGCATCTTCGTAACGCGCCGACCAAACTCATGAAAGATCTTGGCTACAACAAGGACTATAAATGGCAGGCTGACTTTAAACACGGCAAAGGCTTTCTGCCCGACGAGCTAAAAGACAAAAGGATTTTCTAGTTTGCGTGCCGCCGAATAACGACACCCTGATGTGGCTGCAAGGTAATCCCTTTTTCGGTCCATTCAACCGACGGATGGGTCGAATACACTACGCCGCCTTCACCGTCGAGACAATCAACCACCTTGTCCGACATGTTGAGCAGTACCAGTATTTCTTCGTCACCTTTTTGACGGATAAACCCAAAAACATCTTTCGTTGATTGGGGCCATTCAATGTACTTTCCCTGATAGAGCGCCTTAGAGCGCCGCAACTGCAAAAGCGTCCTATAAAGCGTCAGCGACGAATACGGGTCTACCAGCTCGCTTGCAACGTTGCAATGGTCACTTTCTTTTGCGACAGGCAGCCAAGGCCTAGCGACGCTAAAACCAGCATAGCGCTCTGGTGACCACTGCATTGGCGTACGCTCCGGGTCGCGACCAAGCCCCAGCCCAGGAACATTGCGTTCAAAAGGGTCACGCACCTTTTTGGTGTGAATTTTTACGTCACGCATACCCAGCTCGTCACCGTAGTACACTACCGGAATGCCCGGAAGCGTCAGCTGCAGCATGCCAATCAGCATCGCCTGCCGTTGTCCCACGCGGCTGGCAAGCCGCGGCTTGTCATGGTTGCTAAAACAGTAAAACGGCCGAAGTTCACTGCCTAAAAGATTCTCAAAATTACCAATAAATTCCCTGAACGCCTCGGCATCATACGGAGTGTTCATACCTTCAAAATTAAACGGTGCCGCAACCCTGGGATATACCGAATACATGCCAATGTATTGGGCTTCGCGGTTCATACGCGTATCTATATAGTCTTCAAACAGCACGATCCGGTCGCGGTACTTGGCGACGGTCTTGGCAATTTCGTACAGATACTGGTGCAAGCTGTCACCATTCCGGCTCCTGAGCGAAAGCTGCTGATGATACGGGTCGTCACCTTTTTGGTAGTCAGGGTTGGGCGGGTTGTCCTCTAGCAGTACGAGATCTTTTGACAGCCAGCGCACTGCATCAGCCCGGATACCGTCTACGCCCATGGAAAGCCAATAATCCAGCACGTCGGTCATGGCTTTTCGGACGTCGGGGTTATCCCAGTTGAGATCGGGTTGCTCCTTTAAAAAACTATGCAAATAATACTGGCCACTTTTTTCATCGAACTCCCACGCCGAGCCACCAAAGACGCTCAGCCAGTTGTTGGGCGGCGAGCCGTCCGGCTTGGGGTCGCGCCACACATACCAGTGCCGCCTTTCGCTGTCGCGCCCCTCCTTTGACTCCAAAAACCACTCATGCTGATCGGACGTATGATTAGGGACGTAGTCGATCATGACTTTTATTTCGCGGCGGTGAGCTTCTTTTAGCAATGCCTCAAAATCTTCGTTGGTACCGAATATCGGGTCAACCCGGCGGTAGTCGGCAACATCATATCCAAAGTCTGCCATGGGCGACTTGAA
This sequence comes from uncultured Candidatus Saccharibacteria bacterium, assembly GCA_946480595.1. The sequence goes on along the minus strand of CAMLKC010000022.1, from coordinate 10,160 downwards.
AAACGGCGATATCCAGATCGCATCGATACCCAGCGAGTCTTTCTCGCCTTTAATATACCCGAGTTTCTCTGTTATGCCCGCAAGGTCGCCTATGCCATCGGCGTCGGTGTCTTTGAAGCTGCGCGGATAAATCTGGTAAATGCCATTCACGTTTTGCCATCGAGCCATAGGTCTATTGTAGCAAATCGCTTGAGGTTAGGGACTGCTTGGTACACCCCGTTACGACATAAAATGTATGTATCTGCTATGCGCGCATGGTATAATAGGGGTAGATAGCAATGGAAGTATGTAGTTTATGAAAATTGCCATGATGGTGAGAGCTTTTATGGCCTCCCCCGTGCCGAACGACATCGCCTATTCACCAACAGGAGTTGCCGTTTCAATCGCCGAAGGTTTGAGTGCCCGTGGCCATGATATAACTTTCTTCGGTCCCGAAGGAACCAGTCTTAATAATAACGTTAAGGTCGTGACAAACAATGTCCGTCCGCTCGCCACAACTGCCCAGCAGCTGTACGAGATGATCGCGACGACCGATCTCTTTCAGGATTACATCCCCAGCTTGTACGACCAGTACATGGCACGCGACATGTTCGAGCGCGCTAAAGCCGGCGAGTTTGATGCGCTAGTGTTTCACCACCCAGAATCAGCAATGGGCTTTGCCAAGCTGTACCCTAAAGTGCCGGTACTCTACGTTATTCACGACTTTCTTGATGACAAACGCCGCCAGGTAATAGAGATGAACCTTTCGCCCAACCAGCACTTCATCTCTATTTCCAACAGCCAGCGGCGCGATTCGCCCGACCTACCGTATGCTGCCACAATTTATAATGGTATCGATACAGAGCAGTTCGCATTCAGCGAAGAGGCCGAAGATTACCTTATTTACGCCGGAAGGATCGTCCCCGAAAAAGGCGTGAAAGAAGCGGTGCAGGTAGCGCTGCAAACTGGACGCAGATTAATCCTTACCGGCCAGTACACGCCGGTTAACCAGTGGTACTTCGACGAACACATCAAGCCGCACCTTAACGACAAGATTCTTTACCTAGGCCAGATAGACAAATCACAACTTGCCAAATATTACCAAAAAGCCGCTGCTCTCCTCATGCCTATTCGCTGGGAAGAGCCGTTCGGACTGACTATGGCTGAAGCTATGGCCTGTGGTACGCCGGTAATCGCCTTCCGCCGCGGCTCCGTGCCCGAAGTAGTTGAGCACGGCAAGACCGGCTTTATCGTTGAAAACACCTCGGAAATGATCGACACGATTGAAAATATCGGCAAGATCAAACGACGTGACTGCCGCCAGCATGTAGAGCGCAACTTTACGCTGGACCACATGGTAGGCCACTACGAGCGCGTCCTGCATAATACCGTGTATAACACGCCGCCAAAAACCAAGACCTTTATAAAAGGCGTCAGATTTATCTCGGAAAAGATCGTCGACCAGCTGCGCTAGTTGTCGTCTTCGTTAAGAAGCGCGGCCAAAACGCCGTTTGTCCAGCCAAAGCCATCTTGCAGTGGATATTCACCGCCGCCGCCGGCACCGCCAGGCGTCACAACATCGTACTTCTCGACCATCTTGCCTTTTTCGCGGAACACGCGAAGGTTGGTTTCTATCCAGCGCTGTTTAATTTCGTTTGCCAGCTGGTGATGGCCATAGTTACGAAGCCCTTCAATTGCCACCCAATGAAGCGGTGCCCAGCCATTAGGAGCATCCCACTGCTGCCCGGTTTCAAGAAGCGTCGCGACCAGACCGCCGTCCTTCAAAAAATCTTTTTCAAGCCGCTTAGCCACGGCCGCAGCTTGTTTTGAGGTGGCAGCTTTTGCATATAATGGAAATACGCCGGCAAGCGTTAAACGATCCGTTGGCTGTCCATGATGGAAATTATAATCAACGAAAAACCCTTCCTCGTCGCTCCAACAGAAGTCATTGATACCCTTGAGACGTTGTTGTGCGGCAGCCTGAAATTTGCGCGCAAGCAGCGGCTGGCGTAGCAGCCGGTACGTTTCGGCAATCGTTTCTTCAAGCATATAGAGCAGGCTGTTAAGATCTGCCGGAATAATATCAGCCGTGTAATAGTCCGAATGTCATTAGCGTTCGTAAACCAGCGGGAGCTAAAATCCCATCCCGATTCTGCACCCGCACGCAGGTGCAGGTACAGCCGGTCCGACTCACGGTCGGCAGCCTCGACGGCAGTAGTCATGTCTTCATGTAAAGATTCTGGCCGCGGCGTCGCCTTATTATCATAGTAACGGTTGAGCAGCAGGCCGTTTGGCATCTCGACGATGCGCGCCAGCGATTTGTGCTCAGTGCGGGCAAGTGTTCGCCGGCCTTTCATCCAAAAACGGTACTCCAGTAACATATACGGCAAATACTCAACTAGCGTTCGCGTCCGGCCTCTGTGACGCGCCAGCAATTTGACCATCTGTGAAAAGAATGGCGGCTGGCTACGGCTCAAAAAGTACGTCCGGTTAGCCGTCGGAATAAACCCGAACTTACGGATCATGTACGCGTAATTCTTAACCATTCCCTCTATCATGTCCCACCGGCCATCAGCAGCCAGGCCTAGCATCACAAAATAGCTATCCCAGTAGAACTGCTCGCTAAAACGGCCGCCCGGTACAATATACGCGTTTGGCAGCGCAATAAGTGACCCGCGGTCGCGGCGGTTTTTACGCTCTAACACATGCCACAACTCGGCAATGTGTTCGCGCGGCGACATGGTACTGTCGGTATGATACGCACCCTTAAAATGGCCGAACTCGTAAAAATGCCGCGAAACAAAATCCCGAAGGTCGAACGCCGGGTCATCTTTCGCAAGTAGGTATTCCTGCTGGATTTGTTTCATACGGCGACGAGGAATAAGATCAACGAATGTCTTGCCGTCACCGTAGACGCGGCGATTCTGAACATCTTTAAACAGCTCGCCGAGTGCTTCGTCGGGGCTTTTTTGGGTCGGAATCAAACCGCCTGCTGTTGCGATGATGGTTGATTTTAGTTTGTTCTCGCCTGGGATTTTCATATAATTTTCGCTTTTATATACCAAGTATAGTGGTTGTGCTTAAAGGGTGCAATGCCGCAGGGCAATTACATTGTCATAAAATAAACAAAATCTCCACTACATTTCGTAATGGAGATTTTGCCTAGTCAGAAAACTATTGTTTAGCTGCGCGTTTTCGCTGGTTCGGGTCAAGCAGACGCTTGCGAAGGCGAAGCGACTTTGGCGTGACTTCCAAAAGTTCGTCGTCTTCGATGAAGTCGATACACTGCTCGAGCGAAAGCTCGGTGAAAGGAGTCAACTGAACCGTCCCATCACTGCTGCTACTGCGCATGTTAGTCAGGTGCTTTGTCTTACAAACGTTGATTTCAAGATCGTCGTGGCGGTTGTAGGTACCGACAACCATACCTGGGTATACCGTCGTGCCAGGGCCAACAAACAATTCACCACGAGACTCGGCCATTTCAAGCGCATACGGCGTGGTAACGCCTGCGTCTGTTGCGACCAAGGCGCCGTTACGGGTTTTAGGCAGCTTAGAACCGAGCGGTTCGTAGCCATGCGGCAAGGTGTTCATGATAACCGTTCCCTTGGTTGCGGTCAAAAGGAGGTTTCGAAGCCCAATAAGCGCGCGTGTCGGCAAAATGTATTCGATTCGTGCCGTACCGCTCGTGGTTTGCTCTTGCTTAACAAGTGCTGCACGACGTGCGCCGAGTTCTTGGCTCACCGCACCGACAAACTCCGGCGCAACTTCAACAAGCAGCTCTTCAACAGGCTCTTTTGTGACACCGTCTTCCACGATCGTTACCACTTGCGGACGACCGACTTCAAACTCAAAGCCTTCGCGGCGCATCGTTTCGATCAAAACGGAAAGGTGGAGTTCACCACGGCCGCTGACTGTAAAGCCAATGCCGTCATCTTCAACCCGAAGGCTCACATTCGTTTCAAGTTCGCGTTTCAGGCGGTCACCAATTTGGCGGCTCGTGTTAAATTCGCCCTCTTTACCCTTCATTGGGCTGGTGTTTGGACCAAGATACATACTAAGCGTCGGGGCTTCGATATCAATGACCGGCAGAGCGTCGGGGCGTTCCTTATCGGCAATAGTTTCACCGATATGCGCTTCGCTAATACCCGTCAAGGCCACGATATCGCCAGCACCAGCTTCGGTAATTTCTTCGCGGTTCAGGCCACGGTAGCCGAAAATGCGGTCGATTTTGCTGTTGATGATAGAGCCGTCACGCTTAATAAGAGCAACTGGCAGGTTCTTTTTAACACTGCCGCGGGTAATACGGCCAATAGCGTACTTACCGAGGAAAGAATCGTACTGCAGCGACGTAACAAGCAGCTGAAGCGGCGCGTCTAGCTCGACGGTCGGCGCTGGAATGTCATTTATGATAGCTTCAAAAATAGGTGTCAGATCTGCGTGCTCCGAAGGGTTTTCTGGAACGTTCGTCCACGCCTTGCCATCGCGGCCAATAGCAAAGTAGACCGGGTAGTGCAGCTGGTCATCACTGACAGCAAGTTCCAAAAAGAGGTTGGAAACTTCGTCTTCGACTTCAGCGATACGGCGAGAGGGTTTGTCAATTTTGTTGATGACGACCACTGGCTTGAGGCCAAGTTCAAGTGCCTTAGACAGCACAAACTTTGTCTGTGGCATCGGGCCTTCCTGGGCGTCGACGATCAGCAGAACACCGTCGGCCATGTTAAGCGTACGCTCAACTTCACCACTAAAGTCGGCGTGGCCCGGGGTGTCGATAATGTTGATTTTGTAGTCGCCGTGATAAATGGAGGTTTGCTTGGCAGTAATAGTAATGCCGCGCTCGTGCTCTTGGTCACCGCTGTCCATAATGAGACTCTGTCCCATCTCGGCCTGATTGTCACGGAAGGTGTTGCTCTGCTTTAAGAGCCCATCAACAAGCGTCGTCTTTCCGTGGTCGACGTGCGCAATGATGGCGATATTGCGAATGAATTTGTGGTCTATCATAAAAATAATGCCCCTACGGGGACAGTTCCTTTCTATTATTGTAACACAGATTGGGAGAAATTAAAAGAGCTTATGCCTCGGTGCGCTGCAGAATCACCCCGAGCATGGCTTTTAACTCGGCACGCTGGGCTTGGGTCAGGCGGCTAAACTCAGGCAGTTCGTACTGAGAAATTTCGGTAAGCAGCGCCGCGCGGAGCGATTCGCCCTCGGCAGTAAGTGTAATCATCTTAACGCGGCGGTCTTTCGAACTCTCTTCGCGCTTAATATACCCCTGTACTAGCAGTCGATCAACAATTCCCGTGACGTTCGAAGCATCACATAGCAGTAGGTTGGACAGCGTGTTCATAGGAATTCCCTCGCCCGGGTTCATAACGCCAAGGCTGTGCAGCTGCACGACAGTCAGGTCGTATTTTTCAGCCAACCGCATAAGACCATGCTTGGACCGAAAGGCAACCTGAAGTAGCATCCAGTACAAATTATCGTGCATGGGATCGTTGTTCATAAGGGTATTTTAGCGCAATATATCTTTTTTTGCAAATTACTTGACTATATCAACTATCTGGATATATGATAGTTCACGTGTTCAAGTAAATTTAATGAAAGGAATTCAATGAACCAACGATCTCGAATGATTATCCTTGGCCTTTTGGCATTGGCACAGTTCATGGTCGTTCTCGACACCTCTGTCGCAAACGTCGCACTGCCCGCCATTCAAAAAGCCCTTGGATTTGATGCCAGTTCCCTACAGTGGGTTATCACCGCATATGCGCTGACCTTTGGCGGGACGCTGCTTCTGGGCGGTCGCGCTGCCGACTTGTTCGGAAGGCGCCGCGTACTGCTGGCTGGTATTGCCGGCTTTACCGTTACGTCGCTGCTTATCGGCCTGGCGCAAAACCCAACCGAGCTAATAGTACTACGCGCCCTGCAGGGGATGACGGCGGCATTCATGTCACCAAGCGCACTATCTATTGTGCTGACCACCTTCCGCGAAGGCAAAGCACGCAATATGGCTCTGGGTGTCTGGACGGCCGTCGCTGCCGGTGGCGCCGCAGCTGGACTTGTGGTTGGCGGACTGCTGACCGAGTACCTAAACTGGCGCTGGAACTTCTTTGTTAACGTTCCTGTCGGTATTATTGCCGCAGTAGGCATTCTAAAGTTCGTTCCCGCTCACAGCTCGACTGCCACACACCGTCACCTTGACCTGCGCGGCGCAGCCCTGGTTACCTCGGGTCTTATGACGTTGGTATACGGGCTGACCGAAGCCTCAAGCTGGGGTTGGTTAAGTGGTCAAACGCTTGGTTTCCTTGGGGTAAGCGCACTGCTACTTGCAGGGTTTGTCTGGAACGAGTCGCGTGCATCGCACCCGCTTATGCCGCTCTCGATCTTTAAGATCCGTAACGTTGCCGGCGCCAACGCCATGATGACTCCTATTATGGCCAGCATGCTTGGCATGTTCTTCCTGCTGTCGCTCTATATTCAGATAGTCATGCATTACGAGCCGGTACAGGCGGGAATCGCCTTCCTCCCCTTCCCTATCACCTTGGCTATCGTGGCTAATACGGTGCCTCGTTTTCTGGCAAAGCTTGGCTACCGCCGGTTCCTTATGATGGGTTCGGTGCTCCTGGCCGCAGGGCTGATTTGGCTCAGCCAGCTTACCCTAGCGAGTAGTTACGCTGTTGGTATTCTTCCGGCTATCATACTCATGGCCGCCGGTATGGGAATGAGCTTCATTTCTATTAATATTGCCGCTACCTCTGGTGTCCCGGCAAACGAAGCCGGTCTGGCTTCGGGGATGCTTAACACCTCACAACAGATGGGTGGAGCGCTTGGCCTAGCGATCCTTTCCGGCGTTGCTACGTCTGCCGCGCAGGGCTCAGCCCATCTTGGCCCTCTAACAGCGCTCCTTAACGGTGACAAAAGCGCCTTTCTCGCAGCAAGCGTGTTTGCTGGAATCGCCTTTCTCATAGCGGTATTTGTCATTCGTGAAGATAAAAAACCAGGCCAAAAGCTGGAAACTGCCGCTGTTACCTCGCATTAAAATAAATCAAAACCAACCAAAAAAGCCGGAGCTATGAAAGCATCCGGCTTTTTACTTATATACGGTGTCTCCGGCATCTGCCAGTCCGTGCCTTCGAGGCGGCGGACCGACAGACACCTTACGGGGACGGCGTTGACGTGGTTACTTCGAGTAGAACTCCTGGTTCCACTCGGCGAAGCGACCACCGGTGCGGCGCTTCCTTGACTTCTCGAAGAAGCTCTCGCCCTCACGAGCCTTGCCAGCCATGGCGTACGCGAGCGCCTTCGCGCCCCAGTAGTCCGCGACCGTGGTCTCGCCGGACTCACCGCAGTACTTGGAGAACTCCTCGACCTGCGCGTCCCAGACCATGAGTTGGAGGACGATGTTGCCGGCCTTGCGCCTGTTGAACGCGAGTCCCTTCGACTCCTGGAAGATCTCAAGAACTCCCTTCAGGAACTCATCGAGCTCCCTCTTGGTGCGATTCGAATCGTGCCGAACCATGTACCCTGCCATCACATCACGCTCCCGGTTTGACGGATAATTCTGCCGTCCCCGCCATATCTTACGCTACTTCACTGGGACTTGCAATATACACATATCTAGTATATAATTTGCAAGTCCGAAGTAAGAAACGGGCAACGTCACGTAGGGAGTGATCCATGGGACTTCTTCGAAAGTCCGGCGACAAGGACAAAGACGGCAAGGGCAAACGGCCCAAGCCGCCCAGCACCAGAACGCTCATCGGCCCTACGGTGTTGATGCGAATTCAGGCGATGGTGACCGCAGCCAGCGGTGCCGCAAGGATGCCCAAGTCCGACCCGGATAGCCGGGCGGGCAGCGGGTACGCGCAGAGCCTGTTCAACGCAACACCGGAGAAGCCGAAGCTCAAGGTACTGGCCATCCAGCAGGGGGACGGCATCGTTACCGTCGGCGTCGGCATCTCGACGCCCAACGGAGCGGTGAAGAACGAGTTCACCTTCAAGGGCGAGCTCACCGAGCACAACCCTGCGGCAACTGCCCGCAGCATTGCTGCCACGGTGTTCCACCAACCCGCGATGGTCGGCATCTGCACCCGTGAACTCCAGGCGCTCGTCCGCGAGCAGCAAGGCTCCCAGCGAGTCTTCACCCTGAGTCAGGGTAACCGCCTGATGATCGAGTCCGGCGAAGGAGGCTGATATGGACTCGGGAACCGCCCTCAAGCTGATCGTCGACATCGGCATCGTGCTCTTCCTCCTCAGGCCCATCACGGGTCTGATCGTCGACGCGTTCAAGGTGATGCTGCGCATGGCCCTCGCGGGCCTCGTGCTGAACGTCATCCCCCTGGACTTCATCGACGACTGGAGCAAGGCCGGCGCCGGCTGGGCTCACGTCACGGCGCAGTACGTCCCCGTGATCGCGCTCATCGCCCTCGTGGCGCTGAGCACGGCGAACCTGATCTTCCTGTCCGGCACGACCGCCGAGCAGATCATCCGGATCGTCTTCTACGTCGTCGGCGGCGTCTTCACCGTCGGGTCACCACAGTGGCTCGCCTGGGAGACGTCGATCGGCAGCGTCGCCAGCGGAGTGGTAGGCATCGCCACCCACACGCTCGGCATCTTCGGTGTGGTCGTCTGATCCAGACACCGCACCAGCTCCCGCCCGTCGTGAGCCCCAACCAGGGGTTCCGACGGGCGGGAGTGCACGACCCCCCCTCGTAACTCCGAATATCCGGGGTATTTTTTTACCCAATTCACCATCCATGTCATACTACTAGCATGAGTTTTAAACAGACGTTACGCAACAACAGCTTGGCAATTGTTCTTTTTAGCATCTTCTTTCTTACGATTATCGGCATGAGCTTTACCGGTTGGCAAAGCAACAACGAAACACTAACCGAGCACCGCCAGCCAACAATCTCTTATGGTGAATACGTTACCAGCGGCGAGTTCGGTGAAGGTGTGTTCGAAAACTGGGAGAGTGAGTTCCTGCAGATGTGGGCACTGATTATCCTTACGATTTTTCTTCGACAAAAAGGATCGGCCGACTCTAAACCGCTACGAGGCAACGCGCCTACAGACACGACCTCCCGCTATTCGATTATTCGCGCTGGTACCTGGCGCCAGCGCAAGAAAGCAGCGGGGCATGTATTATACCGGCATTCGTTGAGTCTTGCTATGCTAGCGCTCTTCGTTGCGGCCTTTTCACTCCACGCCGTTGAGGGTACGTCTGCTTACAATGAAGAGGCCATGCACCACGGCTCACCAACGGTGTCCATTTTAGGCTACATTGCCTCATCGCAGTTCTGGTACGAATCGTTGCAAAACTGGCAAAGCGAGTTCCTCGCTATCGGCACGCTGCTCGTTCTCTCTATTAAACTGCGCGAGGCAGGATCGCCAGAGTCAAAGCCCGTAGGCCGCTCGCACGATCATTCTACAGGCGAATAATTATTTCTTTTGGCGCCAGAGCCGCGACGGCCACCACATCGCCCTTCCGATCTCGAGCGTCAAGGCTGGCACGAGAAGCGAGCGCACTATAATAGTGTCGAGCAATACGCCAAATGCCACAATAAAGGCAATCTCTACAAGGAATAGAATAGGTATGACGCTCAGCGCCGCAAACGTTGCTGCAAGCACAATGCCGGCACTCGTAATGACACCACCCGTCACTACCAAACCTTTAATCGTTCCGCGCGCCACGCCCGCCCCAAGCGTTTCTTCACGCACGCGTGTCATGAGGAAGATATTGTAGTCTATTCCCAGCGCGACCAAAAAGACAAATCCGAAAATAACCACCGCGGGGTCGGCACCGGCAAAATGCCAGAAATGATTGAACAAAAAGGCGGCAATACCCATCGTGGCGCCAAACGAAATAACTGTCGTAAGAAGTAGTAGCAGAGGTGCGACAACCGCGCGCAGCAGAAGCATCAAGATGATAGTAATGGCCCCGAGAATAAGCGGCAAAATCACCTTCTCGTCACGAAGCGCTGCTTTGTTCGTATCGAGCTGGATAGCGCTTGTGCCACCAATAAGAGCCGTTGAATCCTTCTTCTCTACCTCTGTTCGAAGTCGGACGACAGTATCCCGTGCAGCGAGCGAGTCTGCCGCGTCGCTAAGTGTCACCTGCAGCAGCACCCTGTCATCAACCACTTTTTCTTTGGCCTCTTTGAACGGATAGGCTTTTTCAGCAA
>CAMLKC010000021.1 GCA_946480595.1 uncultured Candidatus Saccharibacteria bacterium | reverse complement strand
TCTTTTGTCATACCGTGCAACTACCTCGCCGCCGGCAGATATGACATACAGTGAATTATTCGGCCAGTCGGGTTCGGGCAGGCGATAGGTGCTGCCGACGACCACCCAGATATTAAAGCGCTTGGCCGCACTCTTTATAGCGTCGAGCTCATCTTCCAGCGCGATCCAGTCAACATCGGCCCAGGTTTCTATTTGCTCTTTCGCGTAGCCGCTCAGTGCCCCCTCGGGAAATTGAACCAGCGTACAACCCTTTTCGGCTGCTCTTCTCATTAATTCTTGAATATTCTTGCTGTTTTCGCGGCAATCAGCCGTTATTTTCATGTTCGACACGGCCACTTTTAGTGAACTCATACCTTCTCCTCTTTTTTGTGTTTTCGCCTCTCAAAGCTTATTTTTATTGTACTCCTTGGACACAAAAGGGGAAAGTATGCGCGTATTTATTTTTTAAATAGCGACTTGAGCCTGCGTTGCCGTCCGGGCCATGGCAAGTATTGCACGGCGGCGATCAATCTTTCTTTTTTGCTTTTCGGTTGGATTATCTTCGTAGTTGTCATCCATGTCTTTTTCTTTGAGCGGCTCAGCAAGCGGATGTCCGATCACCCGTGCCATGACTGTTTCGTCAGTATCTCCTTCTCGTTTGGTAACGCGGTCTACGGTATCGACGACCTCTTCGTCAAAGCCTTCGCGGCGAAGATCTTCGAGCGTCCACTCGCTATCCTCCACGACGTCATGTAAAACTGCAGCCATCTGAGCTTTTTCCGAATAGCCAGCTGCTGCTAGTCGGGCCATGACCCGTAGTGGATGGCGTACATACGGTCCGCCGTCACGGCGCAACTGGCCGTCATGTGCTTCGTGTGCTATCTGAATTGCCCGCTCCAATGTTGCCACGCGTCACCTGCCTTTTTGGAATAATAAAAAGTCGTTTTTGTCCGACTTCGCTTTTCATAAGATATACACCTAATATGTAGCTGTGTCAAACAAAAATCCCACAACCAAGCGGATGCGGGATTTTTTTAGGGACAGAAGGGTCTACTTCTTTTCGTCGACAACTTCGCCTTCTACGGGGCCGTCTTCTTTTTTGTCTTCAGCCGTAGCTTCTGGTTTTTCTTCTTTAGCGGCAGCTTCGTAAAGCTTGGCACCGACAGTCTGAAGCTTTTCCATCAGGGCTTTGGCAGCTGCCTCCAGCTCTTCTTTGTCGTTAGACTTTTCGTGCTTTTTCGCTTCTTCGACAGCTTCTTTGATGATCTTTACGTCCTCTTCAGAAATCTTGTCTTTGTACTCGTCGGGCATTTTTTCAGCCTGGTAGATCGCGTTTTCAAGCGTGTTGCGGGCATCGACGGCGTCTCGCTTTTTCTTGTCCTCATCAGCGTGAGCTTCGGCTTCTTTTTGCGCCTTTTCGATGTCTTCTTTGCTCATGTTGCCACTGTCTTGAATGGTAACAGAGTTTTCTTTGCCCGTTCCCTTGTCTTTGGCGGTGACATTAAGGATGCCGTTGGCGTCAAGGCTAAAGGTTACCTCGATCTGCGGAACGCCGCGTGGCGCTGGAGCAATACCATCAAGTACGAACGTACCGAGTGACTTGTTGTCACTGGCCATCTCGCGCTCACCCTGCAGGACGTGAATCTCTACTTGCGGCTGGTTGTCAGCAGCAGTCGAGAAGGTCTGGCTCTTGCTGGTTGGAATAGTCGTATTGCGCTCGATCAGCTTGGTAGAAACGCCGCCCATAGTTTCGATACCAAGTGAAAGCGGTGTCACGTCGAGGAGCAGTACGTCCTTGACGTCACCCTGAAGCACACCGCCCTGGATAGCCGCACCAACGGCAACGACTTCGTCGGGGTTCACACCCTTAAGCGGATCTTTGCCAAAGATAGCTTTTACCTTTTCAACGACGGCTGGCATACGGGTCATACCGCCAACCAGGACGATTTCGTTGATGTCGCTTGTCGTCATGTCAGCGTCCTTGAGCGCCTTTTCGACAGGTCCCGCCAAGCGGTCAATCAGGTCTTTCACGAGGTCTTCAAGCTTAGAGCGGGTCAGCTTGTACTCAAAGTGCTTTGGACCATCGGCGTCAGCGGTAATAAACGGCAGGTTGATTTCGTACTCAGGCGTGCTAGAAAGCTCTTTTTTCGCTTTTTCAGCTTCGTCTTTAAGGCGCTGCATGGCAGCTTTGTCATTTTTGAGGTCGATACCTTCTTCGTTTTTGAAAACGTCGATGAAGTGGTTGACGATACGGTTGTCAAAGTCTTCACCACCAAGGTGCGTGTCACCGTTGGTTGAACGGACTTCGAACACGCCGTCGCCGAGCTCGAGCACGGAAACGTCGAACGTACCTCCACCAAGGTCAAAGACAACGATCTTCTCTTCTTTTTTACCTTCAAGACCGTACGCAAGCGCAGCTGCTGTCGGCTCGTTGATAATACGCTTAACCTCAAGACCGGCGATCTTACCAGCGTCTTTGGTTGCCTGGCGCTGGCTGTCGTCAAAGTACGCAGGGACGGTAATAACCGCCTCTGACACCTTTTCGCCAAGGAACGCTTCGGCGTCGGCTTTGATCTTTGAGAGGATCATGGCCGAAACTTCTTCTGGCGTGTACTCTTTGTCGCCCATCTTTACGGCAACGCCATCGCCTTTTTTAACGATTTCATATGGCATAATGTCGAGGTCTTTTTGAACTTCATCGTCGCTGAACTTACGGCCGATAAGACGCTTTACACCATAGATAGTGTTCTTGGCGTTAGTGACGCGCTGGCGCTGAGCTACCTGTCCAACTAGGCGTTCGCCGTTTTTGTTAATAGCTACGACACTTGGAGTCGTGCGGTTGCCCTCGGCATTTGCGATGACTTCTGGCTTACCTGCAACCAAGTAGGCAAAGGCGCTGTTGGTTGTACCAAGGTCGATTCCGATAATTTTACCCATAGGTATACTCTCCTTCGTTTAGATGATCAAACTATATCTAGCTTTATTTTAGCACTCTACAGACTAGATTGCCAATAATTTCATTGTAAATAAACTAGCACTCTCGTGTCAAGAGTGCTAGTTTGACTTTTTATAGACTTTGTATTTAGATAGTTTACGTTCATCCAGGCACCACTGATTGCTACCTATTAAACGTGGCGGGCTCATTTACCCACCACGGGAAAGCTAGGATATGGCACTGCGCAAGCTCGACAACCAAAGCCCTAACAGCTACGCCGCTCTGGCTGGCGAGCTGAGGGCGGGAGAGAAGCTGGTCGTCACCTACCGCGGCCGAAAGACCACGGTGTCGTCACAGGGCGACCTCAACAACAAGGTCGCACCCATGCTGCGCGACACCAACGTCAACCTGAAGGATGTCGCCTTCCAGGCCGAGAGCTAAACGCTCGCAACAGCGCCTATGAGTGAACACACCTCCCCCTGGACGCCAGCGGGGAGGTGCACTTCTAAAATGATCGTATCAATTTATTTCAGCAAGGATAGCATCGGCTTGCACGGCCGTCCTAGAGATCCGCCGTTCAAGATCTTTGCGCCAGTCAGCCCAAACCTCTGAGGTATTTGGCGCAAGCTGCAGATCGGTCCTGTCGTGCTGCGCCCGAAACGCACCAAGCGGACTGACAAAATCAACGTGCCGTAATGAAATCCGCAGCCGCGGATTCATATATTCTTCCGATTCACCCCTATTATCTGGTTCGTCGACCGTCTGTTCTTGTTTAAGAATTTCGCCCATGCGTATAGTATACGCTTATGCTTGAATGTAAGACAAGAAGTTACTTTTTGGTAACTTTTACCATGGCATGACGGATTGGCCGGCCACCAAGCAAATAGCCTGCTTGCAGCTCTTCTTCGATAATTTCGTTATCGCCTTCGGCTTCCTCGTCAAATTGAATCGCTTCGTGAAGTTCAGGATTGAAGACATCACCCTTTTTCGCTTCGATACGCTTTAGGTTAAGGGCATCGAGTGACTTTTCGAGATTTTTTACCAGGCCAGCAACACCTTGAGCCCATTTATTTTCCTTCAGCTCGGCAGGAATATGAAGTACCGCACGCTCAATGTTGTCGATTACCGGAAGCAACTTCAAAATAGCGCCGGCTTGGCCCGCTTCACGCGCCGAGGTCTTTTCAAGCTCTACCCTTTTGCGGTAGTTCTCAAAATCAGCATGGGTACGCTGCAGGTCTTGCGTCAGTTCTGCAATTTGTTGTTCGAGTTCCTCGGTTTTTTTATCTTTAGCCATGAAAGCCTCCTTTAAAACTATAGTACTTCTTCAAGCATCGCGCCGGCATGACGGACAAGACGCATCACCCTGCCATAACTTTGGCGGGTAGGACCAAGCACGCCGATATAACTACGGTCCGAATACGGCGAGCGGAACCGACTGATAATCAGGCTGGCGCCGCTGGTTTTACCAATAGGGTTTTCAGCACCAATATATACATTTAGCGGTTCGTTTGGAGCCGCCTCGCGTAGCCACGGCTCAAGATTGTCGAGCAAACGTGCCACCGCCTGTGTGTGCTTTCCCTGGGTGAATTCGGGTTGGCTGAAAAGATTGCCAATACCGCTCATATACAGTTGGTCGCCAATGGTAGCAAGACCCAGGTTCTGCGTCAGGTCGACCAGGCTGTCCACGGCACTGCGAATCGCCCGCGAGGCCGAATCGTTGTGTGTCGCCACGCGCGCTTCAATCGCTCTTGTACTGCGATCGAGGGCGGGCATGTCGTCGCCAGCAGCCTCGGTAATGCTGTTCACGTACAACCGGTAGCCCCTGTCAGTCGGAATACGGCCAGCACTAGTGTGCGGCTGCATAATGAGCCCCATCTCCTCCAGACGGGCCATTTCACTGCGGATAGTCGCGCTTGAAACATTAAACAGCTTTGCCAAAATAACACTCCCTACAGGGGCGGCGATTTCTGCATACTGCTCAATGATAGCGGCGAGAATGGCTAGTTGACGATCGGTCATACAGCCATTTTAACGGTTTTTGGCACTCTTTGCAATCGAGTGCTAGGCTGGAAGACGCTCCGAGAGGCCTTTTTTGACCGCTTCAAGCAGCCCTTCAACGACGCGTCGCCCCTTGGCGTGTTCTTCGTCGGTGTAGTTTTCGTCTTCGACAATACGACGAAGCTGTTCGGTGCATTCCGCGGTCGAATCGTTTACTAATAGTTTGAAGTACGGATGAGCCAGCATGTTTTCGAGCACTTTTTCTGCAGTAACCAGACGGTTAAGAAACTCCTGATCGTGTAGCGGCTCGCGGTTATACAAACGACGGATCCATTCGTCGTAGTTTGGCGGTACCAGGCCAATAATGACAGCGTCGGGCTTGGCTTTTACGACGTTCTTTATGCCGCCATATTCAAAATCATGAATCGGTATTTTTCCAGTGGCGATTGTTCGCTCAATTTCACGGATGCTCGTGCCTGAAACCTGTTGGTTGTGAATAATTTCAGCCTCAATAAACTCACCGCTCTGAATATCCTGAAGCATCGCGGCTTCGTCGCGGAAGTAATAGTCTACTCCGTCAACTTCAAGGCGGCCGTCACGGACTTTTGGCGGACGAGTGGTGTCGGAAACAGCGAAAATATACTTGCCGGTTTCGACAAGTACACGGATTACTGTATTACGACCGCCGCCAGCAATGCCGCTCAGCGCCACAAAGGGAGTCTTATTAAGCACCTCTTTGCCGTGAGGAGATACCTCATAGTTTTTTAACGCTTCTTGAAAAGCCTGTTTATTTTGTAGAGATGGTAGCACCTTTTCCATATACAGACTATAACACATACGAGGTGTATTGCCTAGGAACCTCGCTGCTATGATTTTTTCAGAAGGACCGTAAAGGCTTCGGACGGAATATCTACTTTACCAAAGCGTTTCATGCGCTTTTTACCCTTTGCCTGCTTGGCGAGGACCTTCTTTTTGCGCGAAACGTCACCGCCGTATAGTCCAGTGGTCACGTCTTTTCGGTATGCGCTGAGATCGGCACGGGCAATAAATTTGCCACCGATAGCAGCCTGCAAACTCACCTGAAAGTTCTGACGCGGGATGACATCTTTTAGCTTGTCTACGACTTCGCGGCCAACACGCTGCGACTCGCTGCGGTGCGCCATAATACTCAGCGCATCAATAATTTCACCGGCCACGTAAAAGTCTACTTTCACCAAATCTTCGGCGCGGTACTCAGACAGCTCGTAATTAAAGCTGCCAAAGCCGCTTGTGACTGATTTTAACTGGTCGTAAAAATCCGTTAGCAAGTTGGCAAGCGGCGCTTCGAACGATATCAACGCCCGCTCGTCAATATAACTCAGGTTTTTCTGGCGGCCACGCTTTCTGACAACCAGCTGAATGACAGCTCCGATGTATTCCTGCGGTACAACAATTTCACCGTTGATCCACGGCTCACGGATTTCTTTTATTTTTGTCGCGTCCGGCAGTTCGCTGGCCGACTTGATATCTGTTTCTTCGCCGTTGTTAAGCGTTACCTGGTAGTCGGTCGAAGGGTTTGTCACGACCAAATCGAGATCATATTCGCGCTCTAGCCGTTCGCGGATAATATCCATGTGCAGCAACCCCAAAAAGCCAATGCGCACACCAAAACCAAGTACTGGAGAATTTTCTGGTTCAAACTGCAGGGCCGAATCGCTCAGCGAAAGCTTTTCGACAGCCTCTTTAAGATCGTTGTAGTCCTCGTTGGAAACCGGGAAAAATCCGGCATACACGAACGGCTTTACATTTTGGTACCCGGGAAGTGCCGCCTCGGCATGCGCTCGCTTGACCGTCACTGTATCGCCCACTTTTGCATCACGAGTGGTTTTGAGGTTGGTCACAATGTACCCAATCTCGCCCGTCGAAATATCGGCGCCAGCTTTCATGGTCGGGTTGAGCGCCCCGACTTCAAGTGCCAGGCCGCTCGCGCTGGTTGCCAGCATTTCTATCGTGTCGCCTTTTTTGATCAGTCCGTCGACAACGCGCATGTACAAAATAACGCCGCGATAATCGTCATAGTAACTGTCGAAAATAAGTGCGCGGGTCGGTGACTCAACAGCCCCTTGCGGAGGAGTTATCCGTTCTACGACGGCATCCAGCACATCGCCGACACCCTCGCCTGTCTTAGCACTAATCTTCAAAATATCTTCTTCGCGGCAACCAAGCAGGTTAATAACCTCGGCACTCACCCGCGGTACGTCAGAAGCCGGAAGATCGATCTTGTTGAGTACCGGAATAATCGTCAGGTCAGCCGCAAGCGCCAAATAGACGTTGGCAAGCGTCTGCGCCTGGATTCCCTGACTGGCATCAACTACCAAAATCGCCCCCTCACAAGCCGCAAGACTGCGCGAAACCTCGTAACTAAAATCAACATGACCCGGCGTATCGATAAGGTTTAGGTCATTACCCTTGTACTGCATACGAACGGGTGCCAGCTTGATAGTAATTCCCTTTTCGCGCTCCAGATCCATACTGTCGAGCAGCTGCGATTTCATATCACGGTGCTGGACCGTGCCTGTCAGCTCAAGCATACGGTCAGCAAGCGTCGACTTGCCGTGGTCGATATGCGCAATAATACAAAAGTTTCTAATATTAGATTGATCCATAGTTCAGGGGTAAATTATACCATCTTTTAGAGGTGATAGATAGTGCGGTTACGAGCGTGCCCGGCCAAAGAAAAGTCTCTTTAGGCGCGACAGGACCGGATTGACTTCGGGAAGCTTAAGCATGCGACTAAACAACACGTACGCCCCCAGGCTAATAACGATAATGACAATGAACTTCGGGAATGTCGCGAGGAAGCTCTGGTCACTAGCTCCCAGCTGGAAAAGCTGAACTGCGATGTAGCTGACTACCGCGGTAAATCCTGTAGCGCTCGTCATTCGCCACACGGCGCGCATAAAGTCGGCGTCAAACAATCCGCCAATACGCTTTGACATGACATAGAAAAGTATCATCACTTCGACGAACGCCACAAAGGACTGCGCCCACGCAAGGCCGTACGCGCCCATGTTGAATTCCATCGTGAACAAGACCGCCAATGCGATGTTCAGCGCGATAGAAAAGATAGAGATATAAAGCGGTGTTTTGGTATCCTGCTGCGCATAAAAACTGCGGGCAGCAATGTAATAAATAGATCGGAATAAGATAGCGACCACGAGCGTTCCGAGTAACCCTGCCATCAGCGGGTCTCCACCGTTCTTAATGAAGTTCACAAGATAGCCACGCGTAAAGAACGTAATGGTCGCCACTGGCAGCGCCAACCAAATAATCACCCGGAGGACTGATTGCAGCTCCGACTTGAAAAGATCGGGGCGACCTTGGCTCAACCGCTCGGTCATCTTTGGAAAGGCTGCCGTACTGATCGCCACGCCAATGAGGTTGATCGGCGCCAGATGAAGGGTTGTTGCCTGCTGGTACGCACGCACTGTTCCTGCCGCCATCCGCGACGCCAGGTTCATTTCAACAATGCCGTTTAGGTAGTCGGCGCCTTGGTCGAGCGAACGAGGAGGAAGAAGCCGCAGCACCTGCCGAAAACCTTTGTTTTTCCAGAATATCTTGAACTGATAATCAAACCCGAGCCCCATAAGGCCGATACAGCTGACGACCAGCTGCATGATCGAGCCAAGTACGACACCCAGCGCGACACCCATAATACCGCCTTCAAACACCTGCCAGCCGAATATGTTGATACCGTCCGTAAAGAACACCGTACCAATGATAATACCGACGTTATAGATCGTCGGCGCCAGCGCATAAAACGTAAACCGCCCCACCGCTTGCTGCATACTGGCAATAACCGTTGCCACCGCAAACAAGAACGGGTTGACGGCAATAACGCGCATCATGCTTACCGCCAAGCTATGCCCAGATTCATCGAGTCCCGGCCCTACCACATAGCTCACGAGCGGATCGGCAAAAATGATAATAAGTACACTGGCGACGAGGGTGACCAACGCCATAAAGTTAACCAGACTAGTCGAAAGTTCCCATGCCGATTTTTTGTTGCCAGTCGCAAGCCGCTGGTTAAATACAGGGATAAACGTTACAGAAAGCGCCCCTGACACCAAAATCACAAACATAAAGTCCGGAATGGTAAAGGCTACCGTATAGGCGTCAATGCCTACAGGGTAGCCTTTTGTTCCGGCAGCCAGGTTTGGCAGGTACGCCGCGTTCAGGAGACGGTCGCGGAAAAAACCGAGCAAACTCGAAAGCAACATCGAACCCGCAAGCAGCGTTGCCGCGTGCGGGATTGATAGCTTAATGTTTGCCTTGGCGACGGCGCTTCTTACTCTACCCATATAGCGGCCTGTCTACTTTCTAGTGAAGCTTGGCCTCGGCTGGTAATTTTGCGTCCTTCAGGATCTGACGAACCTTGTCTTCTTCAAGGGTTTCAGCCTCAAGCAGTGCATCGGCAAGCTTGTCCAAGCCAGCGCGGTTGTGCGTAATAACCGCTTCGGCACGTTTTGCCGCTTCTTTAATAAGCGTTTCAACTTCGCCGTCAATCTCTTTGGCGGTATCGTCGCTGTACGGACGTTCGTGGGTAATCTTGTCGAATACCATGCCGCCGTTATCTTCGTGGAATACTTGGTCACGGAGCTTCGTACCCATACCCTGCTCGATCACCATGTCACGGGCAATTTCGGTTGCTTTGCGCAAGTCGCTGCCAGCACCAGTCGTGATACCGTCATCACCGTAAATCATTTTCTCGGCGATACGGCCGCCCATAGCACGGGCCAGAATATCTTTGAATTCGTAGACATTCGTGTAGCTGCGGTCTTCTGGCGGCAAGAACCATGTCACACCGCCCGTTCCGCCGCGAGGAATAATAGTCACCTTGTGGACAGGGTCGCTGTCCGGTAGTACGTGCCCAACAATCGCATGGCCGGCCTCGTGGTAAGCAGTCAGCTTCTTTTCGGCTTCGTTCATAACCTTGGTCTTGCGCTCAGGACCAATCGCCACTTTTTCGAAGGCTTCGGTAAGGTCAGCGTTGCTGATTTTCTTGGCGTTACGACGAGCTGCCACAATAGCAGCTTCGTTCATCATGTTGGCAAGATCCGCACCTGATGAACCGGCGGTTTTGGCAGCCAAGGCTTCAATGTTTACTGTTGCATCAACAGGTTTGTTCTTGGCGTGTACTTTCAAAATAGCTTCACGGTCTTTTCGTTCTGGCAGCATAATATTGGTGCGACGGTCAAAACGGCCCGGGCGAAGAAGGGCTGGGTCAAGCACGTCGGCACGGTTGGTTGCAGCGAGAACAATAACGTTCGTTCCCGTCTCAAAACCATCCATCTCTACCAGAATCTGGTTAAGCGTTTGTTCGCGCTCGTCGTGTCCACCGCCCATACCACTACCACGACGGCGGCCGACAGCGTCGATCTCATCAATAAAGATGATGGCTGGTGCGTTCTTTTTCGCTTTGGCGAACAGGTCACGAACACGGCTAGCACCGACACCAACGAACATTTCCACAAACTCAGAACCAGAGATCGAGAAGAATGGTACGTTAGCTTCACCGGCAACGGCGCGAGCCAGCATAGTTTTACCCGTACCTGGATTACCGACCAGCAGCACGCCCTTTGGAATTTTAGCGCCAAGGCTTTCGTACTTTTTAGGGTGTTTGAGGAAATCGACGACTTCTTCAAGGTCTTGCTTTGCAGAGTCGTTACCAGCGATATCATCAAAGACGACTTTTTCTTTGTCGATACCGTACAGTTTGGCTTTTGACTTACCAAAGCCCATCGCTTGGTTGTTCTGCCCCTGTGCCTGGCGCATCATAAACATAAAGAACCCGGCAATCAGCACGACAGGAACAATAATGATGGCGAGATTCCAGAGTGTCGAGCCGACTTCAGACGGCTGCGCAACGGTCACCTTGGTCTTGTTATGCTCAAGTCCCTGCTCGTACAGGCTGCTGCCACCTTCTTTAACGGATTTTTCCGTTGGCTTGTCTTGACCTTCAGGTGTCACCTTGACGTCGTTGCCCTGAATTTCAATTGCTTTGATTTGCCCGCTGTTAGCACGCTGGATAACATCGGAAATCGCAACGTCCTTCAGGTCGCCGTGCGGCGTAGTAATGGCAATAACGACGAGAACGACGAATACCAGAACGGCCCAGAACAGGCTGAGGCGAATCATGTTGCTCATCTTATTTTTAGGTGACTGTGGCTTTGGCATAAAAAATTAAGTTAATCCTTCCTAGATTGGGTCTGATAAGAAATTCCTACTCGTTTTATCATAGCACCTCTCAAGGGGTTTTAACAACAAAAGTCCGTGCCGTAAACCAAAGTGCCACACCCTCTGCAATATCGTACGATGTCTGCGAACGAGCCGTCTTAATAGCAATCAGCGCGCGCTCAGCTTGCGGCCTCGTCATACTAAGTCCGCTGCGACTGCGGACGATATGCCGGAGGAGCTCGTACGCCTCTGTCGGTTCGATGTGTGTCAGGAAATATCTTGACTGGTCATACCCCTTCTCAAGGTTGGCTAGTTCGGCATCGATCTCCTGTTTGACCCTTCGCTGGCGCTGCCATGAGTTAAGCACCTCGCGTTTATCCTCATACGAAAGATCCAGCGCGATTTTGCGCCGCAGCCGGTTACGCAGATAGCGTATTTCACTGTTGGTGCTGTCCTCTACCCATTCCAGCCGGTGGGCCAGCGCGTATTCCAAAATTTCTTGCTTGGTCTTTGCAAGCAGCGGTCGAGTAATGTCGGCGGCGTCAAGTACCGCCAGCCCTCGCCACCCCGTGCCCCTTAAGATATTGATAGCAATCGTTTCTACGACATCATCGGCGTGGTGCGCGGTCACTAGTTTTGCATCATGCTTTCTGGCTTCTTCGCGCAAAAACGCATACCGCCGCCGGCGGGCCAGCTCTTCGCCCGCCTTTTCACCCAGCTCTTCCCGCCGGGCGACAAACGGCAACCCATAACATGCCGCCAAGACGCCCACAAACCGCGCATCTGCTGCCGAGTCGGTGCGTATACCGTGGTCAAAGTGCGCTACGATAAGTTCGTGCTCGCCTGCCTTCACTAGTTTGTGCAGCAGTACGACCGAATCCACGCCGCCGCTGATCGCCAGTAAATATTTCAATTTCATCCCCACCGTTTTGAAACGTATACGCCCAGCCAAATGCCAAACAGCCCGCCAACGACGCCGCCTAGAATTCCCCAGCCATCAAGCAGCTCCTTATCACCGAATAGTGAGGGCAGGTAGCCCCCCAGGAGACCAAAAACGGTTGCAAACAGTAGGATCACACGTTTATTCATACTATTTTAATTATACCCTCTACGCTCCCGGCGGCGGCGTTTCATTGCAACTAGTAATATTAGTCAGCGTATACGAATGCTTGTAATAATCTTTCGTAATATCGTACGTACCGCCACTCACTCCGCCAATATTGTTGACATTGCAAGTGTAAAACTGGGTTGAGTTTGCCGTTTGAAACTCCCGGAAGCCCTGGCGACGATAGAATTTTGAGGTCTGCGGCGTATTCACCATATTCCAGGCAGAGAGAATGTACGACTCACCGTCGCTTGCATACAAATAACAGCCGCCCGCTCCGTCGACACCGCCTCCTGGATTTGGCGTACTCTGCGGCAACGAATTAACGCCAGGGATCCAATCGGTACTTTTAGAACCGTTAAAACAATTACTGTCGGTTCGCACGTCAACGCTGTGCCAGTTAGCCGGCGACTGAGTTGTTGTTTGTGGATACTGGCTATTTTGGATTTTGTACGTCTCGATTACTTTTTGCAGACTGCTCAGATCGGACTCGCGCTTGGCGTTTTTCCCTTTTTCCTGAATACCGTTATACGCGACTATCACGATGGCGGCCAGAATAGCGATGACGACTATTACCAATAAAAGCTCAACAACGGTAAATCCCACACTAAATCGCCTATGCTTCATACTACAAGTATACCTTACGCCCCCGCAGGCGGCGTCTCACTACAAAGCGATGAAGTGATGTTCGATACAGTCATCGAGTGTTTGTAATAGTCGAGGTCTGCGCTATAACTGCCGCCCGGCTTGCCGCCAATAGCCGAGTGATTGCAAACATAAAATATTCCGGAGGTATGCGAAGGATCCATTTCGCGCATGCCAACACGCCGGTACATCGTGGCGGTCTGCGAGCTGGACAGCATATTCCAGGCCGAAATAACATAGCTTGTGCCATCGCTCACATATATGTAACAGCCCGGATAACCGCCGACACCGGTCGAAACGCCGTCGCTTTGCGGCAGGGTAGCGTTAAGGCCAGGTACCCAGTCGCTGCTTTTCGTGCCGACACTGCACTTAGCATCCGTCCGGGCAGTAGTCGTCCCCCAATCGATGTTTAGGCTCGCGTTTGTCACGGGGTACGTCCCATTGAACGTTTTGTACGTTTCTACCATCTTTTGCACATTTTTAAGGTCAGCCTGGATCTTGGCGAGCTTGGCATTGTTCTGCACGCCGTTATACGCCACAAGGACAACGCCGGCCAAAATACTAATCGTTACGATAACGATAAGGAGTTCGACAATCGTGAAGCCGCGCATTTTATTCATGAACCCAGCACTCTGCTTATGTTTTTTAAATTGTAGCAGATTTTACAAATAGCGAGTACTGCCGAACGGGACCTTCTGCTTAACGTGCCGGCTTGTTCCCAACGTATCGGCTGAATGCACCGTGCCATCACCAAAGCGCCGATTAATATCGTCGATTGCCGCCGTCACACGTTGCACGCGGGCAAGTTCGTCGCCAAACAAGCTCAGCTGGCGGTCCGTATCGTCCTCTAGCTGGTAACAGCTTATCCCTATTTCTTTAATACTCTCCGGGGCTTCGGCGAAAAGCATCGCCGCCTGGGCGTAAATCGCCTGGTTGCTAAAAAAGGGGAGGGCGGCCATGTGGCGGCGGTGCCAGTAGCTGCGGTCTGGTGATTTGGCGTACACGAACACTCCGCGGGCCACCTTGTTTTGTGACCGCATGCGGTGCCCGACCGACTCGCACAAGTTATGCAACCGCTGCAAAATCTGCCCGCGCGAAAGGTTCCGGGTTTCAAGGACATACTGGCGGCCGACCGTTTTGACGTCACGCGCCACGTCGTCAACTTCCCAGCCCCGCAGTCGCTGGTGCCACTGTTGCCCGACAATGCTTTTAAATACGATTTTTTGCAGCGTCGTCACGTCGGCATCCAAAAACTCCAGCGGCGTATAAATTCCCACCCTATTGAGGCGGTCTTCGTTGTGATACGCAATGCCGGTCAGCTCCCGTAGCTTCAGCGTGGCCATCGTTTGGCGCAGATTGGTGTGGTCAATGACATCCAGGCCATTTGGTTTATGAAGGCCTGCGGCAGTTTTGGCCAAAAACCTGTTCGGAGCAATGCCCACATTGCAGTTCATAACCTTGCCCACCTCTTGGTACAAACTATTTTTAATTTCATGCCCCACCTCCACCAAATCACGGCGCTGTGCATCTTCCGTCGTTTGATGAAAATCAATAATCCCCTCATCGATACTTTTCATGGTAATGTGCGCCGAATAGCGCTTCATGATATCCATCAGCTTGTGGTACACGTAGCGGTATTTTGGCGGATCGCTCTCGAGTACGACCAGGCCCGGCGCCAGTTTTTTCGCCTCGCGGACTTTCATGCCCACACTCACGCCAAGTGCTTTAGCTTCGTAACTGGCCGTCACGATAGAAGTGTGCTCGGTGCGGCGGTTGGCAATAGCAACAGGACGGCCGCGCAGCATTGGCCGGGCTTGCTGTTCGACGGTCGCGAAACACGAGTTAAGGTCGATGTGCATTACCATTGACCGTTCCATATTGTACGACCCATTATTCATAGTGGTCAGCCTCCATCGTCAAATGCCAGGTCAGCCGTTCAGTATCAAACTCCAGCCGGTAGTCCGTCCCGCCGTCGGTCACATCAAAAATGTGCACCGTCCGCACGCCCTTGTTTGCCGGGTGCCGCAACCCCAGTTCGCTCACCTTTATTTCCCGGCCGTTCGGGCGTTTAAAAACAAGCGGTCGGCAAAGGTTCAGCCCTTCACCAAAGCTAGCTACCACTTGTACGCGTTCGTTCAAAAAAGTTTCGTCATTCATGCTAAAAATCCTCTAAAAAGTTAGTTAGAGAAACGTTTGCAAGTTGTTCGCCCGTCTTTTTGCCCGTTTCTAGCAAAAATCCGAAGACGATGAATGACCAGTGCGCGAGGGACGCTTAGCCAGAAGGCCAGTGAGTATCGCGTGGTTATCTACAGTATATCATTTCATTAGCTTGGACCATATCCCCCGTCAAGCCAGGCAAGACGGGGGATAGGCAGCACCCTTTTTGGGCAGCTCACTCGAGCCACCTTGCGTGCTTTAGGTAGTACACCCACATTCGAAGCAGGAACCACGTGCCGACGTCCCCGAAAAAGCGGTTGTCCCACGCCTCGGGGTCGGTCGGCAACTGAGCAAGCGAACCGCGGCTGAAGACGTAGCCCTCAATCCGCAAGTACGCTTTGTCCGTTTGGTATGTTTCATCCCAGGGGACAGCGGTCTCCGCGGTGAACATTTCTATACAGTGCCAGCGTTTTGCATGGGCGTAGCGGGGGAGGTCGCTCCCCAGCAGTTCCCACAAATCGCTTACCGTCGACCTCGTGAACCACGAGGTATCTACCCTTCTGCTTCGCAGATATGGGAGCAGCTTTCGGGCGAAATCTTCCAGATCCCGCTGACCTACTCGCACTTCCCTCACAGCACCTCCAACTAGGGTCAACTGCCAATTTTATAGTAACACGGCTATTCTGGCTTCATTCCTTTTTGAATCTCAGCCGGTGAAGGGTGGAATATTCGGGTATGCCGTTTTTTAGGCGATTTTTGACGCGCTCGGCGGCTTTTGCCCCCAAGTGCACATACAGCTCGGCGTGTAACAGCGCCTTGCCGCCGAGCTTCACCCGCCGTAGCAGCGCCTTGGTTATTTCGCTGTAATACTCGGCATCTGGCTGAAGCGTCTGTTTGCCGTCACGCACATCCTGACGGCCGTCAATCAGCGAATCCCAAAGTGTCGCCGCCTCGCCAAGCGCTCGCAGAACCGGTAAAAAATCTTCCTCAAACTTTGGCTGCTCCGCCACGTGCGGCGTGGCCGTATCACCAAACATATTGACCGTTTCGCGGGCTTCAATCGCCCGAAAAGCAATAAACCGCCGGACCGAAAGCTCGCGCGACGCCAGCTCACCCACCTTTAAAATACGGT
>CAMLKC010000020.1 GCA_946480595.1 uncultured Candidatus Saccharibacteria bacterium | reverse complement strand
CTGAAAAGTCGATGTGGTGTTTTGGATCTTCCACGCCCATGCGCTTCTTGATCTTAGTGATTTCACTGTCAGAAACAGGAGTCGGTTCGGTGCCGCTACCGACAAAGCCAGTGACGCCAGGGGTGTTACGAACAATGTACCAAGTTTCGTCGGTCAGCTTCATCTCTACCAGTGCGTAGCCCTGGAAGATCTTGCTTTCGACGACCTTGCGCTTGCCGTTCTTGATCTGGATTTGCTTTTCTTTAGGTACCATGACGTCGAAAATCTTGTCTGCCATGTCGACGGCGTTGATACGCTGGCGAATGCTGTCAGCTACTTTTTCTTCATAGCCGCTGTAAGTGTGGATTGCGTACCACTTGCGAGTTGAGTCGTAACGGGTTTTTGCCATTGTTCCTTATCCTAAGATTAATTGAAATAGATATTTGAATAACGCGTCGAGTACCAAGATCAGCACGATGAAGAAGACGGTGAAAGCAAGTACTGCCATCGTCATACCCCATGTTGCACGGCGGTTTGGCCAGCGAACTTGTTTCAGTTCGTACCAAGCACCCTTGAAATAGTCGAGCATGGCGGTTGCCGGGTTGCGACGGCCGCTCTTTGGTGCAGTTTCTTTTGGCGAAACTGCTGTTTTTGGTTGTTTGGTTTCTTTTTTAGCGGGTGCCGCGGTGTCGGTCGCGGTGATGCGCGTTACCTTGGTTGTACTCGCTTCATTTTTGGTTGCTGGTTTTTTACCTTTGGTTGCCAAAGCGTGTGCTCTCCCAATTAAAAAGCCTGCTTCAAGCAGACTGTCAAGTACCACTATAGCTGACTACCGTCAGGGCGTCAAGCATGCTACTATTATAGGCAGTGATCGAGGGTATATTCCTGACAATTCTAAGCATCGATACGGGCCTTGCCCTGTACTTTGCCGCGGGGCTTTTGCGTACAGCCAGCCAGAACCTTCCACCAAAGGACATACCGTATGTGACGGAGATGCCGACTATCAGCGTCTGTATTCCAGCCCGAAACGAAAAGCACGCCATGACTCAGTGCTTGGAGCGGGTGCTGGCAAGCGATTATAAAAAGCTGGAGATTATCGTATTCGATGACAGTTCTGATGACGAAACATCTATCCTCATTCGATCCTTTGCCCACGCTGGTGTGCGTTTTGTTCCCGGAACCCAGCTACCTGAGGGGTGGCTCGGTAAGAACCACGCATTGGACGTTCTTGCCCAGGAGGCGAGCGGCTCGTACGTCGTATTTATGGACGTCGACGCGCTTATTGCTCCCGACACGCTCTCTAAAGTAGCAAGCTATATGCAGACGGCAAAAAAAGATATGATTTCAGTCATTCCGCAGCGTGGTGATTCTTGGCGAACGAGCGTGCTGTTTAGTCCGCTACGCTATTTTTGGCAACTGACGTTAGCATCGCCTGCGGCCTCGGGGGCGTTTTGGGCGATAAAGCACGACACGCTATTGGGGCTAGGCGGCCTTGCACCTCATAAAAATGAGGTTTCAGCCGAGGCTCGTATAGCTGCCCTTGTGGGGTCCGGCTATAAAATGCTTGTAGACGACGGTCGTTTAGGTGTTCGTTATGAAAAGAAGTGGCAGTCACAGATGGAAACCGGACGGCGAATCCTTTACCCAATGGCACGCGGCTGGAAGGCCATACCTGCCGTTTTGGCGCTTGCCTTCCTGAACGTTCCTGCATTCGTTTTGTTGACCGACGGCATGGCCGGTTGGTCATTCCGAGCCAGTTTCCCTATTGTCGTGCTAGCGATGTTTGTTCTGCTCTACGCCTTTTATGCCCGTATGGCATGGCGGCATAACTGGTGGCTTGGCGGCCTGCTTTGGCCGGTGATTGTACTCCAGGAACTCGCTTTGTTCTTGTGGAGCATGATCGGGTACGCCCGCCGTACGATCAAATGGAAAGGCCGCTCCGTAACGGCTCCAGTTTTGCGGTCGAACAGCCTGAAAATTGACCGTTAGCTTACTTTACTTTTTCTTCTACGGCCGGAATTGTAATGCTAAACGACGATCCGTGGTTAAGGCGACTCTTGAACTTAATGTGCGTTCCCAGCTTTTTTGAGAGCTTGGCGGCAACATATAGACCCAGGCCGGTGCCGCTGGTTTCGCGGGTGCGGTAATCTTCAGAGCGATAAAACTTAGTGAAGACTTTTGCCTGGTCGGTCTTACTGATGCCGATGCCGGTATCCTTTACTTCAAACGTAATCTTGTCGCCGTCACGCTTGACTGCTAAAGTTACGCTGCCTTCGCGGGTGTACTTGATGGCGTTGGTGACGAAATTCTGTAGCAGTTCTTTTAGGTACAGTCGGCTGGTATTTACTTCGCCGAGCCGTGTGCCGAGGTCGAGGTTGAAATGGAGCTTTTTGGCTTCTGCCTGTGGTGCGTATTCTTTGTATAAGTCGTCAACGAGGCCACGGACTTCAATCGTTTCGGGCGCGTCGGCGACACCCCGCTCCGCGCGCGAGAGCGTACTAAGGTCGTTTACCATCTTAGACAGATAGATAACCTGGTCATGAGCGGTGGTGATCGCCTCCTTTAAAATGTCCTGTGAGATGTTCGATCGTTCCATCATCAGCTGTACGTTACTGATCGTCCCCTCAGTGATAGTAATAGGCGTTCGCAGTTCGTGGCTGACAACACTGATAAACTCGTCGCGTTCTTCCTCGAGGCTTTTTGCTTTGGTAACATCACGCAAAATGATAATAAAACCGTCTTGCGGCTTGGCTTTTTTGCTTTTGCTATAGCTGCTGCGAATCGGCGAATACGTTACCTCTAGCCGGATAGTTTCATCCTCGAGTGCCATTGTAAGGTCGTCGCGAATAACGACACTTTGTGACTTTTTGAGTTCTTCGTACAGACTGACGGGCTTGTCGCCGCCCTCGGAAAGAGTAAGTACTTCATCGATATGGTGGCCATTCAGGCTGATGTTGGTGTCGAGCAGGTTGAGGCTCGCGGCATTGAACACTCGGACGATACCATCTTCGTCGGTACTCAGCACCGCATCGGCGAGGTTGTTAACAATAGTAAGGATACGGTCGCGCTGCAGCGATTCCAGGGCTTTGCTGCGTGAGAGTTCGGCCCCGTCGATCTCTTGAATACGGGCAATTGCAACAGCGGTGACGCCGACAATAAGCACAGCCGCGAGCGTGAGCGCGTCTTCTATCAGCACGGCGCTGTCCTTAATATGCAGGAGCGCATCTACCTCGGCGGTGAGCACAAAACAAAGAACACTCAGGCGAAGCCCGGTACTCGAAAAATACGCGTACGCCGCCAGAAACAGTAAAATCCAGGTTGCGATAAATGGCGTCGAAAAGCCAGAAACAAAGATGACGTAAACCGCAGACAGCAGATGGTACAGCGCGAACCGGACCCCGGACCCCTTCCATGTAGTCGACGGATAAAGGAACTGGAGGAACGCAAGGAGCACCCATGGACCCATAAGCAGGAAGAAAATGGTGTCACCTGCATAGTGTGAATCGTCGGCAAGGCCGAACTTTACCAAAATCCCATAAATAAGGAGGATAACGGGCATGACCAAGCCAGCAAATCGCATGACTTGCGCGGTGCGCTCGTTGACTGCAGGCCCCCCTCTTTTCATATTGCCCTTATTATACAAGTCCTGCTTATGTTTTTAAATAGATGGCGTCTCTTTTTTCAGCTCGCGCCGATGCGCCTTGTAGTGGGGATCGGTTTGTTCGACCACATTCCAGAACTCCGGCGAGTGATTCATGTGTACGGTATGGCTGAGTTCGTGTATTAGTACGTAGTCAATCAGCTCGAAAGGTAGCTTCATAAGGGCGATATTTAGGCTGATGGTGCCGCTGGAACTGCAGCTTCCCCATCTACCACTGGCGTGCGAGAAACGCACCTTTGTATAACTAAAATCTCCCTGTTCGGCTAAATATGCCAGCCGTTTAGTAAGGTAACTTTTGGCCTCCAGACGTAGTGCTTCGATGACAATGTCGCGGATACTCCGCACGACATCGGTGTCCTGCAAAGAACTCCCCTGTGGTAGCGACGCAATGATCTGCTGCCCGTGCCGCGCTACGACCACCCGGCGAGAGGTTGTCTCGCGGATGATAAGCGTGTGGCTTTTACCTATCCGCATGCCGTGCTCAAAAGCTATTTCGTTGGTTTGCTCGGCGAGCATTTCCCGCAGCTGGTCACGCGAGGTCTTGATGAGTCTTTTTACTAGAAAAGTCGGAGCATATAGCGGCAGCGACGCCCGCAGCCTGCCGTCGGGTGCAACACGAATGCGGACATGCGAAGCTTTGGCGCTGCGGCGCAGGGTTATCCGGCCAAATTCTTCGTCGATGACGCTTGGCAAAGTAACGGCCCTACCTGATGGTTATATTGCGCCGGTTAGTTGGTTGGTCAGGGCGGACGGGTGCGGTCGTATGTGTCGAAATGCTGGCGCGCGGCTCAGAGAGCTTTTTTAGCACGACCTTTGCTTGTGTGGCGTAGGTGTGCTTGCCACTAATAACAACGACCTTTTCTGGTGCAGTTGGAGGCGAAAAGTTTTTGAGCGCGCTGTCGTACTCGTGGCCGCTTAGGTGACGGCTGCGGGTGTCTGAGTTTTTGCGGTTTGAACGAGTCCTGGCGGTTGCTGGGTCGGTTTGTACCCAAACAACAAGGCTGCTATAGCCTGCCGAACGTGCGCTTTGGGCCAGCTCCGCCCTTGTCGTGCGGCTATCGGCAATGCCGTCGAGAATAACAGACTGCTGGGTTTTTACCAGTTCGTTAAGCTGATCACGTGCGATTTCCTCGGCAACATCGGAGTCTTTTCCAAGGTGCTCAACGATCCGCCCGCGGCTCACGATTGGCGCGTGGAACGTCTCGGCAAATTTATCAGCAAAAAAAGACTTGCCGCTACCCGGAATGCCTACCACCATGATGAGATGCGGTTTTGAAAGGCTTAACGATTTCATATATGACAGTATAGCAAAAATATGGCCGAATGGCATGCCTGGATGCGCAAAGTATGTTTTGTATCGCTTATGCTTAAGAAAGTGACGACAAAGTTGACATTTAACAAAATGTATGATAAGATGCAACAAACTAAGGTTTGTGGAGAACCAACGGAGGAGACACTGGGCATGAAGAAATTTTATGCATCGCTCGCGGCCCTAACAATGGTAGTCGCTGGGCTGTTACTGTTCAATTTTATGGGAGCGAACTCAAGCGCGGCACTACCCCGTGACTGTGATAACAACTCTATTATTTATTGTGGTGGTATTACACCAAGCGAGCTTGCTTCTCGCTACAACGCCAACAAAACCGGTGACCTAAAGACTGTCTATAGTTCATATGGTCTGAGTGACTACGAAATGACCCACGCCGGTACGAGCGCCAAGATGGGTGAAGTTCACCGCGATGGCCGCGTTACGGTAAACGGCGAAACGGTCGCTACCGGTGCAACCAGCATTGGCCGCCAACAGCTGTATGCCAACCGCACCAAGGTAAAAATTGGTAGCAAGTACTACTACGAAGGTTCGCCTGAGTACAGCTACGCTAAGGGCGTTGAATCGATTGTCGCCTACGTATTCTTTGACAAAGACGGCAACTTCAAAGCTGCAGTGATGACATCATGTGGCAACCCTGTCCACGCTCACCCTAAACCAAAGCCTGTCTATGCTTGTAAGGCATTGACGGCCCAGACGATCAGCCGTACCGAACGTAAGTTCGCAGCTAGTGCTGAAGCCAAGAACGGCGCAACGATTGTTAGCTACACCTACGACTTTGGTGACGGCAACAAAGAAACGACCGCTGCTCCTACCCAAAGCCACACCTACGCAAAGCCAGGTAACTACAGCGCAACGCTGACAGTAAATATCAAAGTAAATGGCAAGACGCTTCCTGTGACGGGTCCTGCATGTAAGACAGTTATTACCGTTTCCACTCCTCCACCAGTGCCTGAATACATCTGTAACGGCCTGACTGTCGACAAAATTGACCGCACTCACTTTAAATTTACTACCGACTACACCGTTACGAACGCTCTGTTTAAAAAAGTAACCTACATCATCCGTGACGCTCAGGATAACGAAGTCGCACGCCTTGATGGTGACACTTACGTCCAGGACAAACCTGCAGCCTACAGCGTTCAAGCAATGCTTACTGTAGAGGTAAAGGGTGTTGAAAAGACAGTTACCAGCGCAGACTGTAAGCAGCCGTTTACTGTTACTCCTCCAAACAAGGTACAAGTCTGTGACCAGAACACCGGTAAGACTATTACCGTTGAAGAAAAAGACAAAGACAAGTATAAGCCAGTTGGCGATGCTGCCTGCCAGCCTGCACCAGTAGAGCTGCCACACACTGGCCCTGCTGAGACTATCGGCAGTGTTGTCGGCGTCGGTTCCCTGATCGCTTCGATCGGCTACTACGTCGCTAGCCGCCGCGGCCTCCTTGCAGAATTGCTTGGCCGTTAAGTAAAAAACGCTACGTAAAAAGACCCCCGCAAGGGGGTCTTTTGCTATATACTTAGGTCATGCCTGAAAAACTACATAAACATGCCACGCCCCGCGTTTTTCTTACGTCGGGGGTTATTACTGTTCTGACACTCGGACTCGTCCTGTACTTTATGGGTCCCGAGGCAATGCTTATTGCCGCAATGCTGATGATTATCGAGCTGACCTTTAGCTTTGATAATGCTATTATCAATGCCCGTACGCTCGCTAAGATGAACCCGTTCTGGCAGCGCATGTTTATGACGGTCGGTATTTTTATCGCCGTTTTCGGCATGCGTGTCATCTTCCCGATCGTCATTGTCATGGCAACGGCGGGTCTATCGTGGAATGAGGTGATTCACCTGGCGCTTAACGAGCCGGAAAAATATGCCACCGAGTTACATCACGCGCACCCGAGCATTGCGGCGTTTGGCGGTATGTTCCTGTTTACCCTTGCGCTCCATTTCTTCTTTGACAGTTCCAGGGAAATTCGCTGGCTGCATGCCATTGAACGCCCGATGCAAGAGATCAATCGTCGCGGTCTCTATATTATCGTCAGCGCCGTTCTGCTTGCGATCATTACGCTTATTCCCGCCAACCCGTATCCTAGCGAAACGCTGAAGGCTGGGCTGCTTGGTATCGCCATTTACGTTGTCATCCATGGCCTTTCAGAAGCCTTTTCCCGTCATCACGAAAAAGCCGAAAAGCGAGCGGGCAAAACACTCCAGGCTGGGGCTATGGCGGGGTTCGCGTCGTTTCTCTACCTAGAAGTACTTGATGCCAGCTTTAGCTTCGACGGAGTTATCGGTGCGTTTGCCGTGACAAAAGATGTCGTGCTGATTGCGGTCGGCCTGGGTATCGGTGCCCTGTGGGTCCGCTCGATGACACTGTACATCGTCCATCGTAAGGTTCTTAACACTTACCGTTACCTAGAGCACGCGGCACACTACGTAATCGGCGCACTGGCTGGAACGTTGTTGCTCGGTATTTTCTTTGAAATCCCCGAGATGTATGTCGGAGTATTGGGGCTGCTCGTAATTGCAGCGGCCATCTCCAACTCCATCAAAGACAACAAAAACGATATGGTTAAGCTGTAGGAGCTACTTCCCAGCTTGTTGGGATGCCGCTGTAGCTTTCGTAGCGTTTAATAATAGGTTCGACTGCAGCCGCTTGAGCGTCGTTTAGACTGGTAAAAGGAGTGATGAGGATCGTTTGGCTTTTTGCACGGACGATCTTTTTCCATGTGCCGATCACCTGACCGTCGATAACCAGCGTTGGCAAGAACATGCCATTGTTGCCAGGGACAATTCGGTTGGAGAATTCGGCGGCAAGGACACCCGAGCGGTCTTTGTAGCCAAGAATATACTCGTCAAATCCAGGTAAAAGATACGTGGCGGACGCTGCTGGTGTGACTGTAGGATCAAACCAGTAAAGGGTACCGCTCACCTCTTTATTTTCCAGGCTGTTGCCTGCCAGCTCTATGCCGAGCCGCGCGTCTTTAATAGTAAGGTTGCTCCAGCCCGAGAAATCTTTCAGGCTTGCGGGTCCATGGCTGGTGAAATAGCGGACGGCCAGCTCTTTTAGTGCCTCGTCACGGTCTTTTTCGGGTGTTCTGGGGAGCCACTCGTCCATTAAAACAAAGGTAGGCTGTTTGCCCTCGTGCGGGCCAAAGCAAAGCAGTGTCATTTCAGCCAGGTGGTGCAAGATATGAATCCCACGTTGCCCGGCAGTGGCAATACCAGCTTGCTCGAGCCTATTGCATAGCTCGTTTCGCGTTAGGCAGTTCCCTCCCACCAGCGCTCTTATAATAATGTCTTGGGCTGCTGCGAGGACGTTGTCGTCAATGTCGAGCTGTCTGCGGCGACCCGCTGACGCGGCAATCGTTCGCGGCGCAAGCAGGCGGGTCATCCAGCGGGCATCTTCGGCGGCTAAAAAGTGCAATGTCCCGCGCATGGGCCAAGTGCGGACAATCTGCCTGTCGGCAATCGCCTTTTCAATATCTTCACGCGTCAAATGCGGCGTGCGAAGAGCAATTGACCACAGCGCACCGCCGTAATCTTGGGCCTGCATGGCGCCCATCCAGCCGACTGTTTGCCTAGCGGTAGTAAAATCAGCTGCCGCGATATGCTGGCTAGAAAGACGGAGGTTTGGGATATCCATATTACACCAACGAGGCTGCCTGGATTTTACGTATAAATCGGTGGATGCTTGGATCGAAAAGAGCCAGCGGACTTTCCAGAACTTCGTCGAGTCCCCACCATCGCACCTCGGCAAATTTGTCAGGTTCGATGACGAGCGGCGTATCTTCACTTGCCTCCAGCACATACCAAAGAGACACGTCGGTGTGTTTACCTTGGCCATTCGTGACGGTGACCGTTATAAAATGCGGCTTTCTTTCGCCTAAGAAACTAGCGGCGAACCCCAACTCTTCCTCGCATTCACGTAGTGCCGCTTCGGCCGGGTCTTCGTCTGGTTCGACATGCCCGCCGGCGGGTAGCCACAGCTTTGCAAGCAGGTGGTCTTGGAGGAGGATTTTCTTGGCCTTCGGATCGACAATCGCAAAATAACTCACAAGATGCTTGGGTGGAATGTCAGGCTTTTGAATACGGTATAGGGGCGCATCGGCAGCAATCCAATCTAATGCATCCTGCTTGTCTGCCGCCTCGCGCTCATCATGCGGCATGATCGTATCAACGAGCTGGCGTAGATCTGCCCTATTCATTACTGCTCTCGGCAAGTTGGGCGGCGACATTAAAGACGGCCGTTTCAACCAATTGTAGGCGGTTTACTTTGCCATTTGTAAAGTGCGGGAACGGGTCTTTGAGCGTCGAGCCGTATTCTTGCTGCACTAGTACGCCTAGGTCGGGGTAAACAGACGGGACTTTGTCGGTCATCTCACGCGGGTATTCTAGCTCAACATTGACGCCGATTTTGCGCTCACCACCTACCTTTTCAAGGACGACGAGCGTACTGGAAAATGAGTTGTGGTCAGGGTGTACTTGGTATAAACCGCTTTCGACAGTCGCTAGATAGTCAGGGTTCTTATCTTTACTCACCTTAGCAAGTGCATCGTGGCGGTTATTAGCGCCTTGGTAGGTTTCTTCGAGGTTTTGCGGCTGCTCTGATACGCCCGATTCGGTTGGCAGCGGCAGTACCTGTGTGGCAATACCAGCCCGGCGCATGCCGCGACTGACGGCGCGGAGTTTGATAGGGCTTTTACTGCTGACATAGGTGGTCGGCAGGCCCTTAAAGTATTCGTCTATTTTGATTACGTCGCCGTCGATTACAATAGGCAACATGCCCACGATCTCGTCGGTGTAGCTAAGGTCTGGCGCTGGTCGCAGGGCGAAAATTTCGATCCCCTGCGCGAAAGCAAATGCCATTTCCATCAGCGTATTACCGCCAATGTAGCCCGCTACTCCCTTTTTCTCTTCGTTATATACAAAGATTGCGTCGGACTCGTTAATTTTATCTAGGTGCTCTTGTATGAGCGTGCTTTTGAGACTGGCGCGCTCGGCGTCACTGAGCGAGTGGTAGTCTACCTGCCCTTCGCGGGGATTGGGTATTTCAACCTCGTGGCCCGCTTGGGTTAATATTTCTTCTGCCCTTTTCATTCCCTCGATGTGGTGCATCGAACCGCAAATTGTTACCTTCATGTACTAAGCATACACTGCCCGACGTACCGCACGCGTTGTATTTTTCTTTTTCCATTCAGGGGTCAGCCTGTGGTATAATAATCCTCGTACCGTAAAGGGGCATAGCTCAGTTGGTAGAGCACTGGTCTCCAAAACCAGGTGTCGTAGGTTCGAGTCCTGCTGCCCCTGCCAAGTCGAAATTATGAAATCAGAACTGTTATTCGGTTCTGATTTTTGTTTTAAGCAACATGGAGATAGAATCAAGTTTGTTATTATATCACTATGGCTTACGACATTATTCTTTTTGACATTGATGGAACGCTATGTGATCCAGGTATATCTATCATCGAATCGGCGCGTTTTGCACTTGCTGAACTAGGCGTTGATGAGGCAGATGAAATTGCTCTACGTCGTTTCGTTGGACCGCCGCTTGAGCATGCTTTCCGAGATTATTACGGTTTTGATGAGGTCACGGTAAATCTGGCTGTCAGTATATTTAGAGACAAACTTCAAAAGGATGGTATAAAACTTTACAAGGCATACGACGGTATCCCCGAGTTACTTGAAACATTACAAAAAGCAGGAAAAACAACTGCTGTTGTAACATCCAAAATTGAGCATATTGCAAAAGACGCTCTCGCAAGTACGGGACTCCTCAAGTATTTTGATATTATTGGTGCCCAGCAATCAAACGAGGTGGTAGAAAAAGAGGTCATCCTTTCACGAGTTCTAGATCGGTTGAATGTCAGCGACAAGTCCAGGGTAGTTATGATTGGAGATCGTAAACACGATATCGAAGCTGCTAATGCACATAGTCTAGATTCAATAGGTGTTCTTTGGGGGTATGGTTCAACTGAGGAGTTTAAGAATGAAGGTTCGACGCATATCGTAAGTGACGCGAATGAACTGGCGAGCGTGCTGATTGGGCATCCGTAGACGGCGTAGTTTTATAAATAATTTCTGGAGTGCGTGACGCGGGGCGGCGAAGTGCCGCCGCCCCGCGCTGGCTGCCTGTACGGCTGCCATGCACCTCTTGCAGGATCAGTGGACTCGCGTGAAGGCCTGCAGCACCACGGCTGCGGCCTGCTGGTCGTCCAGGATGCCATCCGTATCGTCCACGCTGGTGACCTCGATGATCACGTCGCCCTTGTGGGCGGCGAGCCACCCTGGCCCGGAGAAGAACGCTTCGTCGCCGATGTTGGTGACGGGGCGGTACTCCGTGCGCGTGAGGTCAGCTCCGCCCTGGGCGGCGAGCTGGCCGCCCTGCTTGGTGGCTTGCCACTGGTCGCCGGCGGCGTTGTCTTCGTGCGTGGTGATCATGAGCGTGAGCTGCGACCCCGTGTCTTCGTTGGGGTTGTCACCGTAGATGCCGGAGACAGTCACGGTGTAGCCGCAGTTGCGCTCGTCGAACTCACCGGTTACGGGCGGGTTGCCCGCCTCGACGCCGTCGGCCGTCACCTGCGCCACCGAAGTGGCACTGAAGATCTTGGTGAGGTCATCCGAGGTCACCAGCGTGCAGGGATTGACCTTGCTTGCTGGTGCCTGGGAAGGTGTCGTGGGTGCCGCCGCGGCCGGCTGTTCGGCAGCCGTGTTCTCGTTGCTCGGTGCAGCGTCTGGCTTCGCGCAGCCGGTAGCGACTGTGAAAACCAACGCTGCTGCGCCGAGGAGTGCGACCAATCGTCGCATGAGTGGATCCTTCCTGTCGGAGGTGCTTAAAAGAGCGACACGCCGCACTTGTACTATCGCGGCGCGATCTCTTGGGGCATGTCGCAGTAGATTATATAATGAAACCATGTATTTTTCAATAGCGGTGGTTGCCTGTGTTCTAAATTAGCTATTTACAGCCCAACCTGCTTATGCGAAGCTATTACTAATGAACCTACGTAAGCACAAGCGGGCGTATCTGAGCATCCTTTTGGTTGTTGTTTCTGTGGCGATTGTGGGCGCACTCATTGCCCTTACCTCCCGCCAGACATTGCCTGTCGATGAAAAACTGAAATCCGGCATAGAAGGCTCGACGATCGCGCTGACCGACTGCGATAAAAAGAAGGACTGCTCAGCAAAGCGGTTGATTGCCAACATTGCTATTACTAATACCGAGGGGATAAGCTCGCGAGTAAAGACGAATATCGACGGCCGGTTTAAGATGAAACTTGCCCCGGGTACCTATACGGCGAGCGCTAGTGACGTCGAGGGAAAATCGACGGCACCTTCTCAACAAGTGACAGTGATAAAAGACAAATATACGAAAATTACCTTCAACTTTGAATAGTTGATAATACCAACTATTCCACTATTTTCCCAAATAAACAAAAGCGTTATAATCTATACATGAAGAAACTGCAGTATAGGACCGAACACGACCTTCTTGGAGATCGACAAGTACCAGCAAATGTTTACTACGGCGTACACACGCTACGGGCACAGGAGAACTTCCCGATTACGGGGACCTCAGTACAGATATATCCTGGCTTCATACGCGCAATTGCCTACGTTAAAGAAGCTTGCGCCATGACTAACAAGGAGCTTGGCCACCTGGACGCCAAACGAGCCGACGCGATTATAAAAGCCTGCCAAGAGATTCTAAGCGGACAGCTCTACGAGCATTTTGTGGTTGATGTTATTCAGGGCGGTGCCGGGACATCTATGAATATGAACGCCAACGAGGTGATTGCCAACCGCGCCCTCGAAATTATGGGGTATGAACGCGGCGACTACGAACAGCTGCACCCGCTCGACCACGTTAACATGAGCCAAAGCACCAACGACGTCTACCCTACCGCTATTAAGGTGGCGCTGCGGTTTGAGATAGATGAGCTTATTGTTGCCGTTGATGAGCTGTACGGCGAATTTGATAAGAAGGCCAAGCAATTTGGCGACGTACTTAAAATGGGCCGGACGCAGTTGCAGGAGGCTGTACCGATGACCCTTGGCCAGGAGTTTAAAACCTACGCTGGCATGCTGGCTAGTGACAAGCGGCGGCTCCTGCGTGCCGCGGTAACCGTTCAGGAAACCAACATGGGCGCGACAGCTATCGGAACGGGTATTAATACTCAT
Organism: uncultured Candidatus Saccharibacteria bacterium; assembly: GCA_946480595.1. The sequence continues at coordinate 3,193 of CAMLKC010000020.1, read as the reverse complement.
CCGGAATACGCTGTTCGGGTATGTAAAACACTGTCGCGTTTAACTGGCTATAGTTTTGTAAAAGCTGAAAACCTGATTGAGGCGACCCAGGACATGGGAGCATTTATTGAACTTTCCGGGACGCTCCGCCAGATGGCGATCAAGCTTTCAAAGGTTAGTAACGACCTCCGCCTGCTGTCATCGGGCCCGCGTGCTGGTCTTGGAGAAATTAACCTGCCTCCCGTGCAGGCTGGTTCGAGTATTATGCCTGGCAAGGTGAACCCGGTGATTCCCGAGGTGGTCAACCAAATCGCGTTTGAAGTGATTGGCAATGATGTCACTGTGTCGTTTGCTGCTGAGGCCGGCCAGCTGCAGCTGAACGCCTTTGAACCGGTAATTGCCTACAACTTGTTCAATAGCCTTGCCTACCTGCGACAGGGCTGTCTGACGCTTGCGCGCAACTGTATCAGCGGCATTACCGCCAACCACGAGGTGCTTAAACAGACCGTCGCCAACTCTATTGGCATCGTGACGGCACTGAACCCTCACATCGGCTACGCAAATGCCAGTAGCGTTGCTAAGGAAGCAGCAGCAAGAGGCGTGGGTGTCAGCGAAATCGTGCTTGAGCGCGGGCTTTTGACCCGAGAGCAGCTGGATACGATCCTCCGTCCCGAAAACCTGACGCAGCCGCATTTAGCGCCTGCGACGGTGAATAAACTCAAAGCAGCACTGTAGCATCGCAAACTATAAAAGAAGCCCCAATGAGGGGCTTCTTCGGTTTAAACGTCAAACTAATCGGTCTTTTAGTGGCCAACAAAGTAGTTGATAATAATAACAATAACGTTATTATTGCCAACGATGTCGCCAATATTGACGCTTACGTTACCGCCGCCGTAGCCGTGTCCGAGGCCTACAGCGCCGTGTCTGTTGCTATTGCCATTGTTTTGGTGGTGACCACCGGCATTGCCGTGTCCGTGACCCCCGCCTGGCATAGCGCTTGCGATGTTCGACGTACCAACCAGGACGCTGACGGCGGCAACCATCAACCCCATGACCAGTTTGGTCGACATCGTTTTGTTCTGTGATACCGACCGGGTGAGTGTTTTGCTCATTTCTTTCTTCTCCCTTACGTTAGTATTCACAGTTACTTATGCTAACAATCATACTGCTTATGGTCAAAACGCTTACACTAGTAGCGTTGTGCATAGTACTACTTGGCTCGTGGCGCTCTCTGTAAGTCAAAAATCAGTGCAATTACACCTATTGCAAAGAGAACAAAACTGTACGCGGCAAAGTTCTGAGCGATGAGCCAGTTGCCTATCACGATAGCAACCGGCACGACGCCAAGCGACGACAGCGCGAGAATAAATGTTGTTTGAGGCGGTAGATGACGCTTGTAAGCAAATAACACGTAGAGCGCGATCACGACGTAGCCGATCCACTGTATTTGCGCCAAAAAGCCAAAGAACGCCATGACAAGCAGAAAAAGGAGGAATGAGCCGTGCCGCTGCAAAAAACCCGGCAGTTTTGGCCTGTGTCTCGGCTGCTTTTTGAGTCTGAGCATTAGGGTGATACCTCGTAGAGTTTAAGCGAGTCGTTTTCTGACAGCTTTCTGATGCCTGCTAGCTCGTCCAGGTAGGCATACGAGTCAGCGTCGTCGTCCTTAGCTAAAAGAATATGGGTAATGTGACGCCGTGCGAGTTCGGTGGCGAGCGTTTCAGGATGTGCGAGAGCCCCCGTTACATCAGCCTTTTCCTGGTTGGGTATGGTCGGTGTAATTTCTCCGAACTCAGGATCATCGCTGGCAACAACGGGAACGCTGAAGAATTTTTCAGCAGGCGTAGCAATGATACGGTCGGTAAAGCGAAACGTCATATATTGGTGCCAAGGCAAAAATAGGACGCGTTTTTGGCCCGGCAGTCCATGCAGCTGTTTGTCTATCTGATGCCATCCTGCAGGATACTCACGCGGCGAGAGCTGGCCGCCAAATCCCCACAACATGGCGGGTGTGATTGCGAGCGGCAAAAGCAGGCATACCATGACAGCTACCTGTCCCCCGACTTCCCTAAAGCGCTGCGTGGCCCATTGGGCGGTGAATGCAACGCCTAGCGTGCCGAGCATAGCGTATCCCAGAGCGATGAGGTTGGTGAACTTGTGCGGTTCGCGGTACCCAGAAACAAACGGCAGATAATGACTGAGAAATGCGAGGAGCGGCGTGGCGGCAAGAATAATTCCTAGCGCAATACAACTGACAGCAATGGCGACCAGCATGCGCGATGCCCTCCATGCCTTGCTGGCGCCAACGATAATGATAATCCAGACAAGCAAGAACAATACGCCCCACGCAGGTACCATATTTTGCGGTAGCGCGTACAACTGGCGTGTTTCGGCCCAAAAGCCTTGAAGGCGAATCACCTCACCGAATGCACCAAGTGCACCGCTGCCGTTTGTCGCAAAAGCGGCAAAGTCCGCATCACCCCTGCTGGTGACGACTGAACCAATGGCGCCGTGTCCAAGAGCCGCCGGAATTAACCAATAACCGCATAGGACTATTAACAAACCGAGCGCTGCAGCTGACCATCCCCAAAAAGCCTTGGCCTGGCCACTGCGCCAGTACTTAAATATAGTGGCGAATAGCGGAACAAGCAACGCGATAATCATCAGGATCGCCATATGGTGAATAGAGACGGAAATGATAACAAACGCCCATGCTGATACGCGGAGCATTGTTTTAGATGACGGTGCGGCAAAGAACTTCAGGAGCGCGCGCACAAAGAACGGCAACATGGCGTAGCCCAGAAGAAACAGCCATTGCCCTGCCATAAACCGCGAGTACGTAAACGGATTGATCATGTAAAAAATACCGCCAAAGTACAGCGCAAGGCGCCATAGTTCGGGACTCACCTTCTCTTTCATATTGAGCGAACGCAGCAACAAATGCATACCCGCGCCCGAGAAAAGCAGAATTATAAAAAGCAGAATCTTCTGAATGACATCGGCGGGCAATACGAAATGAGCGAGCCACAGAAGCAATTCGAGCGGATACGTATTGGTTAGTTCTGACGGAAAAGCAAGATTTGGCGTAAACACCATGTCGAGCGTGAGTATGAAGCCCGGCAAAAGCAGCGGCAACAAGATTGCGAGTGCCGGGACACAATACTCAAACCAGACGATTCTTTTTTCGTCGCGTAACCATTGCCCTGTTGCTGTCAGT
>CAMLKC010000019.1 GCA_946480595.1 uncultured Candidatus Saccharibacteria bacterium | reverse complement strand
ATAATCGGCACCCGGGAACAAGAAACCCGCGTCGATAACAATGATGTCGTTGTCGTACTCGATCGCCATCATGTTTTTACCAATACCCATTTCGCCAAGACCGCCGATAGGCATGATCTTAAGCGTTGGGCGTGGTGCTTTTGAGCGCTTTGGCTGTTCGGCCAAGCTGAACTGGCGACCGCTATAACCGTTATAGATAGACTTGTTCACCGGCACGTTAATCATGTGCTGTGAGGCACGGAGATTGACGTTTTCGCTGGTACGGCGCTGCGCACGGAAGACTTCTCCCTTGCGTGTGGTCGTGTTGTTCAGCACGGTGTTATTTGATTTTTGTCGTTGTTGCCCTTGCTGGGGACGCTTTGATGTATCGTCGCCTTGGGCGTTAGAGAGTCTTCGTTGACCCATAGTGTATATGTATTACCTTTCTAAAAAAGTATTTTTTATTAGTTACGTTCGAAATTCCCATAAGCTGCAGCGGTTCACTGATTAGTGACATTTCTACCGCGTGCGTTTCAGTGATTACAGTATAGCAAAGGTAGGTGCTTCTGGCAAGTTTTGCAGCCTTTAGACGCGCGCTTAACAGATACGGTAACATAAGCAGGATATTGACTTTTATTCATATTAGTGCTATAATTAATAAGTTCGTCGCAAGATGTTCTTCCCCATCCCCCGAAAGAGGTGTTTTCCTTGACGAAGACGATTCCCGTCGACGCCGACAACGGCCGAGTGCTCCACATCCCCCTGCCGACCCGTCGCCACCACGTGGCGAGGGCCGCGTACAAGGTCATGCTGGCTGCCTTCGCCGTCGCGGCGATCGGCGCGCTCGTGCGCACCGACGACCCGCAGACTGTCTACGGCGCCGTGCTGACCATCCTCCTGCTGCCCGCGCTCCTGTACGTCGAGTACAAGATCCGCCGGGCCGGCTGGAAGGAGGAGCACAAGCTCCGCCGGGCCATCCTGTTCGCCGCCGAGCTCGTCCTCCCGATGACCGCCCTGGTGGCGCTGCCGGCCATGCCGGCGGTGCTCCACGCGTACGGGTTCCAGCCGTCCATCAACGAGCTGGCGTTCATCGACGTCGGCTACATGTTCATCGTCGGCCTCGGCGGCACCCTGACCAACCGCGTCTGGGCGCTGCACTGGCTCGGCTACGAGAACTGAGGGGGAAACCGAACACACGAACACGCCCGTTCGATAACTAAAGTGTCGGTCCGCAACCTGCGGACAAGACCTCGAAAGGGCGGGGCCGCAGAGTGATCTGCGGCCTTTTCCCTTTCTAAAGACTATTCTCCAGCTTTTATCATCTCAATGATTTTTGGCACACGCAGAAAATCATCAATCAGCGTCCCGCGCATTCCGCCGTTATAGAGCGCTGCGGCCGGATGGTAGAGCGGCACAATCACCAGCTTTTTATCTCCAAACACAACGCGCTTGGCTTCACCGTGAACCTGGCTGATTTTAGCCTCAGGCAAAAAGTACTCCATACTATGACGGCCGAGCGTTACGACGACTTTTGGCGCGATAACCTCCAACTGCCTGGTCAGGTACGGCCAAAAAGCCTGTTTTTCTTCTGGCAGCGGGTCGCGATTATTTGGCGGACGGTATTTGACGATGTTGGTAATATACACGTCGCTCCGCTCCATCCCCGCTTGCGCTAGCATCTCGTTTAAGAACTTGCCAGCCGCGCCGACGAACGGTAGTCCCTGTTCGTCTTCGTTTTTGCCAGGTGCTTCGCCAATAAATACAATCTCGGCGTTCAGGTTGCCATCACCCATCACCAAATTATGCGCCGTCTCGGCGAGCTCCGGACAGATATTCTTTTCCAGGATATCCGCGCGTATTTGGTCGAGCTGGGCTTGTTTTTCGTCTGCCATATCTCTTCTACTGTACCAATTTATTGCTGTTCGTGCAGTACTGTTTTTAACTGTTCCTGGAACGATTGGAACTGCTGCTCAAATGGCAGTTCGCCGTTAATATCAATCACCACTTCGCCCGCATCAGGCGCTTCTGTCGTGTCTTCAAAATGACGGATCACTTCTTCTGCCTTTTGCGGCGTAAACTGGCGCGCATCCCCAGCTGCAGGCCGTTCGACAACACGGCGGACTGCAACGTCGCGAGGCACCGTTACTCGGAGGAGTATGGGCAGCGCACCATGCTTTTTAGCCGCCGCTTCTTGCTTGAGCCTATCGGCGCGCTTGGTGTGAATAGCATCGTAGATCACGCTTATTCCGGCGGCCAGCAGCTGATCGGTGACGTGGTCCATCGCGCCGAACGTATATGCGTTCAGCTGCCGACGGTCCCCCGAATTGTAGAGTTTGTCCATTATTTCAAGCGAGCCAAAAATCGACAGGCGCATGGCATCGCTGTTCAGCCGAACACCTCGTAACCTTGCAGCAAGCTGCTGCGAAAAGTACGTTTTGCCACTCCCCGGAACGCCAAGGAGCATTACGAGGAGCGGCCGTTCGCTGTTCATTCTATTCGTTCGCGTCTTTCAGACTAAGGCTGAGACGGCCACGCTCGTCGATGCCAGTCAGTTTTGCTTTTACGATTTGGCCTTCGTGTAGTACGTCGGTCACTTTTTCGACGCGCTCGTTAGAAAGCTGCGAAATGTGGACCATGCCATCGATGCCCGGAAGGATGTTCACGAATGCACCAAAGTCCTTAATGCTGACGACCTTGCCTTCGTAAATGCGGCCGACTTCCGGCTCTTCGGTCAGGCTCTTGATCCAGTTGATTGCCTTTTCGATCTTGGCAGTGTCGCTGGCAGCCACGGTAATAAGACCGTCGTCCTTGATGTCGATCTGTGCGCCGGTTTCGGCGGTAATCTTGTTGATGACTTCTCCGCCCTTACCAATGACCGCACCGATCTTTTCAGGGTTGATCTTGATCTTTTCGATGCGTGGCGCGTACGGGCTGATAGCCTCGCGAGGCGCAGCCAGCGTTGAAATCATGTGTTCGAGAATATGCGCACGGCCCGGCTTGGCAGTTTCAAGTGCCTGGCGCAAAATTTCTACAGGAAGGCCGTGGACCTTCATGTCCATCTGGATAGCCGTGATTCCCTGTTCGGTACCCGTTACCTTGAAGTCCATGTCGCCGGCAAAGTCTTCGGCGTCGGCGATGTCGCTCAGAACGTACGGCGTGTCGCCGTCCATCATCAGACCCATGGCAATACCACTAACCGGACGCTTGATTGGCACGCCAGCGTCCATTAGCGCCAGGCAGCTGCTACAAGTAGCGGCCATAGAGGTCGAGCCATTCTGGCTCATGATTTCCGTGACGCTGCGGATAGCGTACGGGAAATCCTCTTCGGCTGGAAGCACAGGAATAAGGGCGCGTTCGGCAAGATAGCCGTGACCGATTTCGCGGCGTCCTGGTGAGCCGAGACGGCGAACTTCACCAACAGTGTAGCCCGGCGCGTTGTAATGGTGCATGTAGCGGCGTTCGTAGTCGTTTTGCTCCATCGTGTCTACCATTTGGGCGTAGCTAAGCGGTGCCAGGGTGACAATATTCATACCCTGGGTCACGCCGCGGGTAAAGATGCTCGAACCGTGCGTACGCGGCAAGATGCCGACTTCGCTTGAAAGCGGACGGATTTCGTCGAGCTTACGGCCGTCAGGACGAAGGTTGTCCTCAACAATTCCCCGGCGAACGTCTTTATGCAGTGCCATCGTGAAAGCCTCGTCGTATTCGCCGCGGAGGATGCTGTAGTCCTCTTCACCAAACTTTTCGACCATTGCGTCGTGGAATTGGTCACGTAAAATTGAAACCATTTCGTTCCGTTCAGGGTACGGGCGGCGGAGGTCTTCGCCAAGCTTGTCTTTCATCCACTCATCGACGATTTGCTGGAACTCTTCGTTCGGAAGGATAAGTTCGAATTCGAGTGCCTCAACGCCAACTTTTTCTATCAGCTCTTTTTGGAGTTTGATAGCTGGCTGGAGCTGCTCGTATGCCCAGGCGATACCCTCGGCGACGACGGCTTCGCTGACTTCGTTGGCGCCAGCCTCAACCATGGTGACGCCGCGTTCAATACCAGCAACAACGAGGTCGAGATCACTTTCTTCGCGCTCTTCAGCTGTAAGGAAAGCCTTGAACTCGCCGCCAACTCGGCCAACGCGAAGCCCGGCAACAGGACCGTCAAACGGTGCGCCGGTCAGCATAAGGGCGGTTGACGCCGCGATCATGGCAATAGAGTCAGGACGGAATGCCGGGTCCATGGAAAGCACGCTTGCGACCACCTGGACTTCCTGGCGGTAACCTTTTGGAAACAGCGGACGGATCGGACGGTCGATCAAACGGCCAATAAGGATGGCTTCGTCGCTTGGACGACCTTCGCGCTTAATAAAGCGGCTGCCACTGATCTTGCCGGCTGCATAAAATTTTTCTTCGTAGTCCACAGAAAGCGGAAAGTAATCCATGCCGCTGATGGGTTTTTTGCCGACCATGGCCGTACCGAGCACGACGGTGTCGCCGTATTTTACCAGTACGCTGGCAGTCGTACGAAAGCCAACGCGGTTAACCTCGAGTGTCAGCGGCTGGCCGCAAAGATCAGTGGTAACAGAGATGATCTCTTTACCATGAGGGTTGATAGTAGACATTGCTGTCCTCCTTTTTTGTTCGCCTGTTAATGTATAAGGCGAGTAAGTAACGGGTGTGCGAGTACTTCTGCGAAACAGAAATAGCGCATCCACCACTTAGTCGCTGGCGGCGAACGTTGTTGTTATTATACCCTATTCAGCCTTACTGCCCTAGTTATGTACCTCTTGAAAATTCATTGCGTTTATGCTATAGTATAGACAAATGAACCACGAAATCACAAAAATCACCCCAGAACACTCACTATCCAAAGCCGACTACCGCGAACGTCTGAAAGATGAAACCGAAGCCTTCCTCTTTCACCCCGCATTACAGGAACTACTGGTTGCGTCAGAAGCCGAAGGACGTATCAGTGAAGAGGAAATGAACGAGCTGATAGCCGCGCAAGATAACCTAGAAGTCTATCCTGATGTTGTCGCCAGGCTGGTCCACAAAGCTATGAACTGGCGTAATGACCCTAAAATGGAGCGTCACCAACTAAAAGATGATGACCTATCACCCGAATTTCGCACGACAATCAAACGAGTTGCAGCCGAGCTGTCAATGACCGAAGCTGCTCCTATACCCGAAGGTGACTATACCGTTGCTGCTGTTTTTGGTGCCACGGTCGCGCCGGTTGCAAACCGCACCGACTTTCTGTACGACACACTAGAGCAAGGTGATACCACGGCTAAGTATTTGATTGGCCTAGGCGCTGAACGCCCTATGCTCGCCCCCGACCTTAAAAACGCCGGCAAATATCCCTACGTCAATGATTCACAGGTCGAGACCAACCTGCTAGCCTTCGCAGCAAAAGACTGGTTCGAGCGACACGGCTATGACGCACCACGCGTTGATGCACACTCGCCCATGACCTCTTGGTACCGAGATGACAACTACGACAGCCGCTACCAGGTGCAGACAGTTAGTTTTGACGACGACCAGCAACGACCGGAATGGGCACCTGAGGTTATCGTTAACCTGTCAGCTCCCTACAAGAAAGATAGCCAGCCGCGTGCGAGTACTGGTGAAACCATCGCGTTTCTTAGCAAGATCGCCGAACTTAAACCAGGCGATAAAGCCCTGTTTGTCAGCCACCAACCATACTTTCTAGGCCAAAAATTCGAGACCGAACGACTATGCCTCGAGGGTGATTTGCGCGTGACTGTTGCCGGCTACGAGTCCCGTGCTGATCCGCCCGCCACCGTTTGGGGCGGAGAAATTGCTAAGGCAGCCGAAAAAGCCCAGCTACTGCGCGAAGCACTGACCCAAGAATCAGTCGATCTGGCTGCTTAAACGTCCAGATATTTCTCAAACCAGTAAAAAGCATTGCCCTGCGTAAATCCAAATTTTTTCAGCAGGCCGTGTATTTTCTCGTTTTCTACCTTGGTAAGGCCATAGACGTAGTTAACGCCACGCTCTTTCAACCGGGCAAGAGCTGCTTCGATGAGCTGTGAGCCGACACCATGGCCGCGAAAGTCCGGATGAATAGCGACGTCCGACAGATACCCTGCTTTGGTTGCCTTGTGGATCTGCGTCAGCATAAAGCCAACAACCCGGCCATCTGCCTCAACGACAAGCATGACATCGTCACCAGCAACCCAGTCTTTTAGGAGGTCTTCGCTCCAGAATTCATCGTCTTCATTCGTTTTTAACTCTGACGCCCCGCGGCCAATCGCCGCTACTGCCGGTACGTCCGCCTCGCGCATATCCCTGATGTGAATGTCATTCATATACACTCAGTATACTCGCAAGCCGGTCGCGCAGGCGCTGAATTCTCGCGTCAACCGTGATTTGCTCGCGCAGCTGCGCCCTTGAGAGTGTCGCGGCGGCTGTTTGGCTACGAACGTGAAAGCTGCAAAGCAGATCGGCGCAGCATAAAAACGATACTGAGCGTGTTTTGTCGACAGTAAAAGTAATGGCAGCCGAGTGCGTGCCGCGCTGCCAGGTCGCGCAAATATCGCAGATAACCGCTTCTACCCGCCCCGATGCATTGGGCTGGCGAGCCTGTACTACGAATGGAGCTACTATATTACCTAAGAACGGAACGATCAGCACGCCTTCATTCCCCTGCTTGTTGGTCACCGCCAAAAAATCACGGCTTTCCCAGTCGCTGATTTCTTCGGGCACGAAGCGCAGCTCACGGCGAAGCCGCGGCCGCATCGTACTAGTTAGCTCGGTAAATGCTTCTCTGGATAGAGCGTTCATGATTATAGTATAGCGGTTATTATTGCCTGTTGCTTGCCTGCGGATACAACGGCGCCGACTTTTTTGCCAAGCAGCGCGGCGGCAATCGGTGCTTTGCGGCTGACAACTATGGCGGCGTCCTTCAACTGTCCGGCATGCGGCGTCCAATCACCGGCAACAAAATAGCGCTGGCCGCTCGAGAGTTCTACGATGCTCCCGACTCCCGCTTGGCCCTTCTTTTTTACCGGCACGCCCGGCACACTGTCACGCAGCACTTGGCGGAGTTTTTGCAGCTCGGCATCGAGTAGCGACTGCCGGTCGCGCAGCGCGTCAAAGGGCGCGTTGTCGTGCCAGGTTTCTGATGATTGATTAAATACTTCGTAAAACTCAGGCCCCAGACCAAGAATCTCTTTTTGCAACTCGGCAATCCGCCGCGCCGCGTACGCTTTATCCTCATCAAGTATGACGAGCTCTTCGCGCATGAAAGCTCCTTTCGTTTATTTTTTCGTAAGAGAATCGCCAGCGGTCCGGCCGTCCGAACATTCGCGAATAGAGGATCCTAGCGGATCATAGTAATTGCCAAGTATAGCAAACCGTAGCTCCGCCGCCTAGCCTCGTGCTATAATCGTGGCAATACGATCCTGCGGGATCCGCTATGCGTCTACGTTCGGACGAGCCGAACCTCTAACGGTCAATATTTTAACCAAGGAGAAACACATGCAAGAACGACGGATTGCCGTACGAGGAATCATTTTTAAAGACGAAAAGTTACTCTGCCAAAAGCTGACCGCCTACCGCCGGAACGACCGCGACTTTTGGTGTACGCCCGGTGGCGGACTGGACATGGGTGAGCTGTTAGAAGACGGCCTAAAGCGCGAAATGATCGAGGAAACCGGCATTGAACCGAAGATCGGCCGCCTGCTCTTTATGCAGCAGTTTACTGAGGACGGCAAAAAAGAACAGATGGAGTTCTTTTTCCTGATTGAAAACCCCGAAGATTACGAGACTATCGACCTTGCCGCCACGTCGCACGGCGTCGAGGAAGTCGAGCTGGTTGAGTTTATCGACCCGAAAGAACACGTCGTCCTGCCCGACTTCCTGCAGGAAATCGATCTGAGCAAGTACGTGAATACCGTGCAGCCGGTACTTATTTACCACCAAATGAGTCTTTAAACGCTCCGCTCTATCGAAAGCAGCGTTGCGTATTCGCTGGTGAACCGTGAGCCGATGAAAATCGGCACCGTTTCTTTTTTGACGCCCAGACGGCGCGCTTCATCGGCGTTTATTCGCTGAAACGGCTGCCAATTCCCAAGGCTAAGCGCTTCCTTTTCTTCCCATGACACCCGGCGCGAAAACCGGTACAGCTGAAGCGGGCGCTGCGGAACTGGCAACCTCTCCGCGGATAAGGCGGCTATTTTTTCGTACCAGATTTCCGGGTCGTCCAGTGCATCGTCCACGCTTATTTCAATGGAAATCGTGTTGAGGCAATACTTATTCACACAGTCGTAGGTAGCCTCGACGCACATCGAAAACCCGACGGCTTTTGCCACGTCGTACAGGCGCGGGTCACAGCCCATCCCTACAAATCCGCAGTTGTTGTTCGGCGTTTGGGTATTGTGAAAGTCCAGCACCGCGTCGTAGCCGGCCGCCAGTTTTTTCAGCCCGACGGCCCGTTTCGTCTCGTAGGTACCCACGTAGCCTTCACCGAAACTCCGGTTGAGATCGGACTCGGTAAAACGCGTAACGGCTTGGACTGCCCTGGGGTTGGCAATCACCGCCTTCACACCTTTGATTGGACGCCTTTTTAACAGCTTTACCAGCCGTATCCCCAGCAGCTCATTGCCGTGCGTGCCGCCAAGTACTAAGATATTCATTCTATCTCCTTCACGTTCAGCAGCGTTCGCCTGTCAGGCACGATCATTACCGACCGGGCGCCCGGCATGGTACTGCCAACTCCTTCGGTGCCAACAAACAGGTCGGTTCTCTCCCCTGCGTCGCGTAGCGTGGCCGCAATGACCTGCGGCGCCAATGTGCGCGTTACGACCGCTAGGCCGCCGTAGCGAAGCGCGATCGTGCCGAGCGTGCGGCCGCGCTCTTTTAAGTTACCGCGCGGCTGTTTGCTTCGGTCAGCAAAGGTGTCTTCGATCCAAACCAGCTCGCGGTCGAGGTTTTCGGCAGTCCAGCGTTCCATCGCCGGCACGTCTGCGTATTTTCGGGCGTACAATTCGGCTGGTGTCGTTGGGCGCGCTAGCGTAACCCGGACCGGATTGTCGCCCATGTAACCAATCTCCATCATCGCATCTTCGCCTGTTATCATTTGCCGCCACGCGGCGACAAGCTCATCTACCTCATATGCCTCAGTTAGCTCGTTACCGCACCCAGCACACGGCAGCCCTGGTGCGTCCGGGCAAAAACCTACCGAACAATCGTCGACCGCGCACCTGCTCACCTCAAACCACGGTTCACCGGCAAACGCCGCTTTATAGACATCCGCAAGCGGGATCGCTATATCATCCAACCGGCGAGCTCCTCGCTCACCAGTAAGTATTTCTCTGTTTTTCATCATATTTCCTTATTTCAAATTAAAGTCAACAAACAAAAACGCCGAAACAAGTTCGGCGTAAAAATATGACAATAAGAAAATTACCCGACTTGCTCCGGCGAAATATGCAGATGGTGGGCGTTTAGGTAAACCATACGTAAACTATACCATGTTTATTTAAAGAATCAAAAAACTCCGCGATTATTTGCGGAGTTTTAGCTTGGCGACGGTTGCTTCGTAAGCTTCGAAGTTTTTGCGTTCGAGGTATTTCAGCAACCTTTTGCGACGGCCTACCATCTGGATAAGTCCGCGGCGAGCCATGTGGTCGTGCTTGTTAGCCTTGAGGTGCTCGGTGATTTCCTTGATACGAGACGTCAAAACAGAGACCTGAGCTTGTGGAGACCCAACGTCTTCTTTGTGCGTCTGTGTCAAGGCGAGTGCCTTGGCTTTGTTATCTGCTGTTATCATCAAAAAGTATTGTACCAGAGTAGCCGCGACTTTTCAACAGGTTAACCCCAGGTTATGGAAAAGGCGTAGGTTTTTGAGCCTCCCGGTGGCAGGATTTCCTCGGGTTTTGGCGAATCTTCCAGGAAAGTAAACCCGCCCAGCGACGGCTCGACGCAGACATACCTACCTAGCTGGTCCGTCCACTTGGCCCATATTGGCAGATCAGTCGAATCGAGAGTAAACGTGCGGACGACTGTCTTTAGTTCGTGACGGTTGTCGCCCATAAACTGAGCTTCGGAAAGATCGCCCAGTTCCGTTTTCACGCCGTCTATTTCGACTTCTCTTTCACCGGTCAAAGAGAAATACGGATGGAATGCCGGTGCCACCCTAAGGGGTGCTGAGCCGTTATTCGTTAGTTCGCAGGTCATCATCAGCATGTTGTCAGCCAGCTGATAGGTCAGTACCGAGCTCATATCCTCGTATCCCTGTTTTCCCTCAAGAAGCGTTAAAAGCACACTGCTCTCGGTCTTGTCGGTCACCTCCCATAAGCTTGTCCGCCCAAACCCGTGTTGCGGCTGTCCGCTGGCTCCTCCGGGTCCAAAGTTAGGCAAACAAATGTGCGAACCGCCGCGAAGCTTTGTCGCGCCGTCTTCGGCCGTCAGATTTCGCTTAGGAAACAAGATATCTCCCCTATCGTCCGACAAATTGGTAAGATATGCCCCTTGCGGGTCAACGATTGCTTTTGTAGTGCCGTATACCAGTTCTACTTCCATGTGCCCTCCTAGTTTTGTATGCCGTATTCTTGCAGGTACTTAGCATCATACACCGACCACTCACCAATTGAAATGCGCCTAAGATGTGTACAATACGCTCCCGTGCCGAGCTGTTCACCGATGTCCACACAGAGGCTACGGATATATGTGCCGCTGCTGACATTCGTACGGATTTTTATTTCCGGGTAGTCGTAGTCCAGCAATTCCAAGCTATAAATATGTATCTTTCGTAGCGGAATTTCGACTTCTTCGCCGTTGCGCGCCATATGGTAGGCGCGGCGGCCATTGATTTTGATGGCGCTGAAGATCGGCGGCCGCTGTTCTATCTCCCCTGTAAACTTTTTAAGCGCCTCTTCTACCTCTTTGCGCGACGGCTGCTTGTCTGATGTTTTTGTTATGTCGCCTTCGGGATCTCCCGTGGTGCTGGTTTCACCCAAGCGAAATGTTGCCTCGTAAACCTTGTCGAGCTTGGTGTAATGGCCTGCGTTCTTACATTCTTTGCCAGTCACAAGAATCATGAGGCCTGTTGCAAACGGATCGAGCGTCCCAGTGTGTCCTACCTTCACCTTTTTGCCCGCTTGCTGGCTAAGTACGCGGCGAATCCGCGCCACGACACCAAAGCTGGTCATCTCGGCTGGCTTGTCGATGAGAAGTACTTCGTCATTCATAGACTTTCAATTATAACGGATGTTTGCGTAAATGTAATTCTCATGATACTATCGGCACCGTTCGCTTTCCGCCTCACAGAGAGAACCGAGATGGACACCTGGACTATTGCATTCGTGCTTTACGCCACGCTCGCAGCCGCGTGCGTGGGCCTGTACAAGTCGTACCGACACAACCCCAAGGGCGCCTGGCGCGTCGTCGCTGGTGCAGCCCTTCTGGGCGTCATCGCCATCAACGGCGTCGCCCTGCTGGTCACAGACGACTACAAGACCCCCGGCGTCAGCCGGGCCGACGTCGCCCGGACGAGGGGCCTGGAAGCCAACAAGGCGTACCCGGCCCTCACCTACAACACGGACCGCGGTGAGCCGCACTTCACGCTCATCGGGTTCGCCGACACCAAGAACGGCCGAGTCCTCAACGTGGACTTCGTCTCGGGCGGCACCACGAGTCCGCTCGCCCTTCCGGCGAACAGCGTCATCGTGCAGCAGGACGGGCTCCTTCCCGCCCGGATGGCTGTCGTCATCAGCAACGACACCGTGCGCGCCTACGGCAAGAAGCGACTGGTCGAGCCCGACCCCTGTCGCATGCGGTTCGCAGGCATCACCACCTGCCAGCACCACCCCCGGTTCGTCACCGACCCCAGGGATGACCTGCTGGACGACGTTCTCAGGGGCGGGGTCAAGCGGGTCGTGATCCGCCTGTCGCCCCAGGCGTACAGTCAGCTTCTGTGAGCTGAGAGTGGGCACCGGTTCGCCGGCGGCTGGGAGGAGCAACACGCTCCCCGCCGCCGGCAACCGGCACTCACCCCACACGTGCGTTATACTGAATTTATGAAGATTATTTTTGGCATTTTTGCGCACCCGGATGACGAAGCAATCGGTCCTGCCGGCATGTTGCTCCATGAAACTCACGGAGGTGCAGAGCTACACCTTATTACCCTTACAAGAGGCGAAGGCGGCACTAACCCTGATAACGAGCCCGACCTTGGCGCCGTACGGCAAAAAGAATGGGAACAAAGCGGCCGGCTGCTCGGCGCAAAAAGCATGCAGTACCTTGGGTTTAAAGACGGCCATATCGACAACGCTGTCATGATTGAAGCTGCCGAAAAGATAGAAGCGATCGTCACTTCGACGATTGAAAGTGCGCCCGAAGATGCTGAAGTTGAATTTGTCGCATTCGACTTAAACGGCTTAACGGGACACATTGACCATATCGCCGCATCACGTGCGGCTTGCTTGGCCTTTTACCGGCTAAAGGCGACCGACAAGCGCCTCAATCGAATTTTATTGCATTGTGTACCCTATAGCGACTGGCCGACTGACAATACCGACTGGATCTACATGGAACGCGGCCGCCGTGAAGAAGAAGTCGATGAAATCGTGGACGCCCGCCATCTGAATACACAGCTGCTTGAGGTTGTCCGCGCCCACCATTCACAGCGGAGCGACGGCGAAAATCATATCAAAAACCGAGGCGATAACCTCGGTTTGAATTACTTTTTGATTAAAGACTAGCCTTGGCCGGGGATTTTGAACTGCGCTGGGTCGTTTGACTGCGGCGCGGGACTCGGCGCTGGTGCTGGTGACGATCCGAAGACGTCTTCTAGCTTGTCAGGGGGCAGCGCTCCAGAGAACGCGGCATCAGGTCCGGCTTCAGGATTAGCCTGAGGCAACGGAGGCAATGTCGAAAAGTCCGGCATTGGCGGCATAGGCGGCAAAACCGCAGGCGGAGCCACTGGTTGTTCTGGTGCTGGCATTTGGTCCGGCTGTGGTGCGCTGGCCGGCGTAAACGGTACCGCGCCAAACGCCGCGTCAACTGCTGCGCGCGCTTCTTCGTGCGGCATGCGGTTTTCCCTATCGATATCGGCGAGCGTTTCCGTAGGAAGAGATGGTTCCTGTGTTTCCTGCGGTGGATTAATCGGTGGCAATGTTACCGGCGAGACAGCATTAAGCGTTGGCGTTGGTGAATCTCCTCTGAAAGGATCGACCATCGGCTGCTCTTCTGGTGGCTGCGATGCGGCGTTAAGTGGCGACTGGAAAGTCGGCGTACTATCACCAACATAGCTGTTGCCGCTACCGTGCGTCAAAATAGTGTGATTTCGGTCTTCTTCAAGGGCACGGCGCTTGTCTTGTTCTGCCTGTTCAGTAGTCGCATTCAATGTGCCGCCCATACTTGGCGCTTGGTCCGAGCCTTGCCATTGGTTCATCTCGGCCGAGCCTACGGGAGCGACTGGTGGCTGCTCAGCAGCTTTGTCTACCTCGGCATTAGCAGCCGCAAGGTCCTTTTGCAGATCAGCTACCGACGGCGTCGCAGGCGCTGCTGCGGCAGGAGCCACTGATTGGAGCTGCTGGGCTAAGTTATCCTCAGCCTTTTTCGCCGCTTCTTCCTGCTGTTCGTCTGGAACAGCCTTGGCCTGTTTCTCGATTTCCTCTTGAGCCGCTTTTGCCGCGGCTTCACGCTCTTCTTCTTCGGTTTGACGAGTTACTTCGTCTAGATCGCCCTCTTTCTCGTGTGAAATCGTCAACGACCCGTCGTTCTCTTTTTGCTTTGGCGGCTCTTCGGTCTTTTTTGCAGCCTCCTTGCGTTCAAGCTTGGTCGCCTGACCTTCAGTTAGGTCGGTCGTGCCGTCGGAGTTGGCGGCCGCTTCGGAAGTGCTACTTCCACCTGACGGTCCGCTCGGCTTAGTGTCGCCGATTTCGTGGGCTTCTTCTAACTTGGAAGCGATCAACTGCTGGTTGGCTCCGGCTGACATAAGCTGCGCAGCAATTGTCATCACCTTAGACGAGGTGCGTTCGTTACTGAAACGATCGGTTGCCGCCACGATACCCGTGAGAAAGGCTGTGGCAATCTGTTCGTCCAGCGTACCCTTGTCTTTGAATGACTCGCTAAGACTGACGAGCATTTCACTCAGCGAACTGGCGTTTTCCTCACGCCAATTTATACTGCCGAGTTCGCTCACAGTGCCGCCCGCACTGATTGACGCTACTGTTGCATCGTGGAGAATGCGACCGTGCGCACTAAGTGCCGTATCCAGGTCATCGCGGTTTTTTACCCCAAGGGCGAGTACCAACTCGACGTTGTAGTCGCCTTGGCTAAAGTCGAGGTCATCGCTGGTAATAGTTGTACGGTACGGCGTAATGAAAATCTTAACGACATCGCCGTCTACCTTGTAACGAAGGTGGTCGGCTTTTTCTTTGTCGAGGGCAATAATAAAGTCACGCAGCGAATCAACCGTGTTCTCGAATGTCTTTTGCGGATCAAGAAAGGTAATTGCGGGCGGAATCGAGCCACTGAATACTGCCGTCGCGTGCTTTTTCATTTTATTCAGCAGCAGGGTCAGTCCCAACGCGGCGCTTAGCTCGTCAACGGATGGATTCGAACTGACGGTAACCATGATGTTACTGCTGTTCTTTACCTTGTCGGCGATTTGCTGCTTGGCGTTGCCATCGTTCATGAGGCGTTTTCCTATATTTTTATTTTTATCGATTTTGAGTTCACTATACCATAAGTATTTTCATATAGTCAATTAGTTTCGCGTTCTTATGCTTGCATTTTCTGAAAAATGTATTGCAATATTCGTTGAAAGAGTATATAATACTCCAGTCCGTGTAAGCTGGTACGAGTACGAGGAGATGCCATGCCTGGCTTCGACCTGCACTACCACATGGAGGGCGACGGCACTGCCGCCAGCCCCGCCGTGCTGGGCTTCACCTTCACCGGATCTGCCGATCCCCGCCTGGACTCGCTCCAGCGGCAGCTTCCTTCCAGCGTCACGCTGACGAGGAACGCTCCTGGCAGCTTCGAGATGAAGGCCGTCGACCCCGCCATGTCGCGCAGCGACCTGTTCCGGGTGTTCGACACCTTCACACGGGGCAACAACTGGACGGGCAAGCACCAGGCCTGACCGTCCTACCCGTACCGGGCCGCCCGCCGCCGATACCCTCGGCACAGCGGGCGCCCGGTGCGGGCGCGTTTTATTTTAAGGGGTGCTCTGATCCGAACTACTTTACAATTCAGCCATTTTCCTCTATAATCTCACCTTGATTGTATTCACAAATTCTATAAGGTAAAGGAACAACATGCCAATCATCAAATCAGCTATCAAACGAATGAAGCAGACTGCCGTACGCCGCGAACGTAACGTCGGTATCAAGCGCGACATTAAAACTGCCGTTAAAGCATTCATGACAAAGCCAACCAGCGAAGGTCTCTCAGCTGCTCACAGCGAGCTCGACACCGCCGTTAAAAAGAAGCTTCTTAAAAAGAACACCGTTGCCCGCCGCAAAGCACAGCTCGCTAAGGTGGCAAAAGACGCCGGCGTAAAGCTCGCTCCAGCTAAAAAAGCTGCCGCTGCTAAGCCAGCTGCAACTAAGAAACCAGCTGCCGCAAAAGCCGCTCCTAAAGCAGAAGCTGTTAAAAAGCCAGCCGCAAAGAAGCCTGCAGCCAAGAAACCAGCTGCTAAAAAAGCTGAAAAATAGTTCCCTGCTTCAAACAAAATAGCCGCAACTCGCGCCTATTTTTTATAGGCAGGCAACTTTTATGAGCGCTCGTTCAATCAACAGCCACGGGTCCACGGCCGACGATTTGACCGCTTCATCTGCCTCTGAGAAAGCCGCCACGATTCTTTTTGCACCAGTACGGCCAAGTTTCTTGGCAGCTGGCGCCAGCTTTGACATCGCGTACGGGTGCACGCCCATATCCTTGGCAACTTCGGCTGACGGCTTGTCGGAAAGTGCCAGCACGGCAAACTGCACCGCCTGGCCGCTAAGAAGACCGAGTAGCCGATAGGCGTCTTCAGTGGTTTCGAGAATGGCGAGCATCTTTTTTATCTTTAGCGCATCACCTTTTAGCGCCGACTCAAACAGCATAAAAACATTCTCGGTAGGGTTCGGTTCAATAATATCTTCAATCGTTTCGACCGACACCGTTTCTGCCACCGATAGCTTGTGGAGCGCCTGGGACAGCAGCCATTGGTCTACCCCGACCCGCCGCACCAAGAACTGCGCACATTTTTTATCCAGCTCAAATCCCATCTGTTTCGCCTCGGCCGCAACCCATTGTTCAGCCACGCCGGCGTCGCGTTCGGTCCACAGCTTTGACTCGCGGACATCTGCGGCCTTTTGCAGGTCTTTGTAGGTTTTGGTGCGCTTGTCGGGCTTCGGCTCAACCAGTACCAAGTGGATATCCGGGCTGACGCGGGCTATCCAATCGCCAAATTGGCTCCAAAGGGTTTTGTTTTCGGAAAGATTTTTAATCACCACCAAACGCTTACTGGCAAATAGCGATACGCCCATCAAAAGGTCCGGGAGCTGCTTTATATCCAACTCACTGCCGTCGATACGTTCGACGGTTCCGTCAA
>CAMLKC010000018.1 GCA_946480595.1 uncultured Candidatus Saccharibacteria bacterium | reverse complement strand
CGTCCGTGAACCTCCCGCCGCTGGGCGAGGGATCGTGTCGCGAAGCTGTAGAGGAGGCGTTCGGCGGCGCCCACTGCTTCACATGGGCGGCACAGGACCAGCGCTGGCACAACGCCTTCGTAAGTACACGACAGGTACGTTCGCCGGTATTTTCAGCCAGCAGTCAAACATCGATATTAACAATCACATGGTCGTCTTTAATATCCGTGACCTTGAAGATGAGCTCCGTCCGGTTGCTATGTATATCGTCCTAAGTCACATCTGGAACATCACCCGCAGCGACCAGCGTAAGCGTATGTTGATCGTTGACGAGGCGTGGCAGCTCATGAAATACGATGACTCAGCAAACTTTTTGTTCAGTCTCGCCAAACGCGCTCGTAAATACTACCTTGGACTCACCACCATCACCCAGGACGTCGAAGACTTTATGGGCAGCAAGATGGGCCGCGCAATCGTGGCCAACTCATCAATGCAACTACTTCTTAAGCAGTCATCAAGCGCCGTCGACGTGCTTTCGGATGTATTTAAGCTTACAGAAGAGGAACGCAAACGCCTCGCCAACTTCCCGGTAGGGCAAGGCCTGTTCTTCGCCGGCCAAAACCACGTGCATATTCAGATCGTCGCCAGTGATACCGAGCAACAGCTCATTACCACTAATCCAGCGTCGGCAGCAAACGCTCCGACAGGGCCAAACCAACCGGCGGCAAGCCCACAGGCTCCGCCAACCACAGGATACATGAATCCTGGAGAATTTAGCGTATAATAAAGGCAACTCATGGCGAAGGCAGACGACGGAAACAACGAGAGGGAGAGCGCGGATAGTAAATACGATCCGTATAGTGATGCACGTGACCTTTATCGCCAGGAACAAGATGCTGCCGATCAGGTAGACGACTCGAACGGTTCTACGCCGGCTGCAAATGGCGCCCAACAAAACCCTGACGGTTCCAAAACCGAGAACATCGACAAGACCAAAGAGAGAGAAGAAAACGATCTCTACACGCCATCTGAATCAAAGGGTGGTGGCAGAAAGAAAAAAAGGGATCAGCCCGGCGCCTACGTAATGCTCGCAAAAAAGGGGCCGATGAGTATTATCGTCGCACTATTGCTCGGCGGAGTGGGCGGCGTTTCGCTACTATTTACACCAGGCGCTCTTATTGTTGACCTTAAAGAAAAGATGGTCGATAAATTCGATGACCAGCTGGCAGCAATGGATGTACGCACCACTGCGTTAATCAAGAAAAAATTCAAAGGCACGACAAAAGGCGTTTGTACGAAAGTCGTCAATATACGCTGTCAGTTCAACAGCATGAAGGATAGTACCGACCCTAAAAAAAGCATGGTTAAGAAGCTCGAGAAACATGGCATAAAAGTCAACTCGACAGATAAGACCCTTATTAGAGGGCGAGTAAAACCAGATAGTTTCGAGTTCCAGGGAAAGACGATCAAAGCCGCTGACTTTGCCCACGAGCTACGAACAAACACCGCTTTTAGAAGCGCCATGTTCAAAGCTTATAACCCCAAACTTGCCGGGTTTGCCGACTCCAGATTCATGAAGTTAGCCCAAAAACTTGGTATTAACAAACAGAAGAATATCGACGGGGATGACGAAAAATCAAGACGTAAATCTGTCATTGACTCCGCCAGTGGTGACAAAATCGCCGAACAATCCGCTGGCGTTCACAGCGAAGAACAAGACTGTGACGGCGGGGATGATTGTAAAGAAGGTAAACGTACGGTCTATAAAGATGAGGCCGGAAATGTTATCGACAAAGCCGAGTACGACAGTCGTATCGGCGCAAGCTCATCACTTAATGGGGAGTTTAAAGCGCGTAAATCACTTACTGAAACCGGCAGTAAGATCGCAAAGGGAACATTAAAGGGTGCGCTTACCGTCACGGCACTTGGCCTTGGTGCTGTCGACTCCGCTTGTACCGGCTACCAGCTCATTCGTACTGTCGGATTTGCTGCTAAGTATCTTGGTATGCTGCAGCTACTGCGCTATGCGCACGTATTTATGAACACCGCCGACTCCATAAAGGCCGGCGACGCCACGCCTGAGCAAATAGAGTATGCCGGCAAGATCCTTACCACGCCTAACTCTGAAGGCAAGGGCGCTACCGACTCCTATGGATACAAATATGCCGTCTACAACGACATCAATGGAATGCCGCGACCAGAGGATACTAAGGCTGAAGCCAAGGACGAACATGGAAATAACATCGAGCTCAGTGAGGAAGAAAAACAAAAGATCCTCGTTAACGATGAGACGACTAAATACATTAACGGGCAGCTAGTATCGAAGAACATCTTAGCTCAATTTATTGGCGCTGTCGGTGATTCAGGCGCTACCGATACGCTCGATGACGTCTGTGGATTCGTGAAAAGTGGATGGGGCCAGGCCATCGTCATCGGCGCAGCAGTCGTTGGTGCGGTTGTTGCATTCTTTACCGGTGGAGCCAGCCTCGGTTGGGGAACGGCAGCTCAGGTTGCTGTGAGTGTCGCTATTAGCGTTGCCATGGCCATGCTCACACCGAAGCTTATTGATATGGCTGCAGGAACGGTTATTGGAAATGACGAACTTTCTAACGGCAACCGAACGGGTAACGCTATTACTTCTGGTATGGGCGGCTACAACGCACAAACCGCTCAGGCTCGTGGACTCGCCGCACTCAAAACGGAAGACGCGCCAGCCTACATGGCACTCACCGATGAAAAACAGGCAGAATACGCCGAGCTTGACCGCTACGAGCACAGTCCGCTAGATCCGACGAACCGGCACACATTTGTTGGAGCGCTTGTTTCCCAGTTCATGCCGTATGCCACAGGATTCTCTAGTGTATCCGGCGCGTTATCATCAATCACCAGTATGACCACCACGTCATTTAGCAGCTTGTTCCCAAGCGTGACCGCCGCTGATCCAACGGCCGAATACAAAGTTTGTCAGGATATGGACTATCAGGAACTCGACCTCGCCGTCGACCCATTCTGTAACCCACGTTTCGGACTGGATGGTGATTCGCTTTCACTCGACTCTGATCAAGTCCTCGATTACATGATCAACAATGGCTACATCGACGAAGACACCGGCGAACCTAAGAGCGACGACAATGACTACGCCAAATACATTGAAAACTGTATGGAACGGTCTGTTTCAATCGGCGGCTACACCGAAGACAACCCAAGCAAGGGCGAGGAGTGTGTTAACAATGCACATAAAGGTGATGAAGAGAAAAAATATGACATGTTCCGCGTCTACTACATCGACTACAGTATCAACGACGGTATGGAAAACGGCTACGGTTCAGAGGCTAGCGGCTCGCAGGTCACTTCTGCCACGCCTGAAATATGCCGCTCAATGGCCGCAGAGGACTTGGGGCAGATTGCCTGCAAAGCCTACCAATTCGATAACTACGGCTACAAATGGGGCGGCGGCCACGGCGGTACCGCCAAGGGCTTCATGGCCGACTTTACAGCGGGTAAATACCAGGCAGGAAGCGACTCGATCCTCGACTGTAGCGGACTCGTCCGCATGTCGATCTTTGAAGCAACTGGGGTAGATATCGGCGGCATGGGGACTGACAGCTACCCGGGCTACAGCAAGTTTAAAGAGGTAGATAAAGCACAGGCAAAAGCCGGTGACATCCTCTACAAAGACGGCCATACCGAGATTATCGTCAGCAACGACCCCGCCAAAAAGATTGTCCAGACATTTGGTGCCCACACGGCCAATACTGCATTCGCCAAGCAGATTGGTCCAAGCAGCTATACATACGGAAACTTCTTAAAGGCATATAGGTTCGCAAAGTAGGAGAGATTATGGATAAGAAAACGCGCGCTATCATCATTATCGGTTGTATTGTTACCTTTATCGTCGTGCCTGCTGTAACTGTCTTCCTGCTATCCAAAAATCAGCCGGCTGAGCCCTCTAAAAACGCGCCCAACTCCGACGACTCATCAAACACCAAACTTCCAGACCGCTCCAACGACGAGTTGGCAAAAGCTATTGCCACGCAAAAAACAGATCTCACGGATAACGGAGAAGCTATTTTCGCCATCAAGGCCGTCGCCCGACCAATCACGGGCTGGTACATTGTTACTATTCACTTGATTGACGACCCCGAAGGCAATAACCCAGCTAAGATGCTCCTCCACGATAGCGGCGACAAAAGCGGCGGGCTGCGGGTATTGCTTGGGCCGGGAACGTCATTTCCAGAAGAATCTACCGAAACTATTGGCGTACCAGATGTTGTCGCTCGGGAGTTAAATAAATAATGCGGTCACGACTTTCACAAGTTATCACCAGCTTTTTCCTGATGACAGTATTACTTTCGGCGTTGACCGTCCAAGTAACGCGCGCGATGGATGTTGATTTTTACTCCTCCAATGACATTTTGTTTTACGATCCTGATGCCTGTGGTGTCAGTAACCAAAACGGCGACATCGCCGTAACGGGCGACGACAACGCCGAAAAGATCTTCCGATTCCTTACAGGTACAAGTTTCTCAGGCTTCGGCAACAAGCCTTTCAATGCCATTCAGGCAGCCGGAGCACTAGGTAACTTCTTCCAAGAGTCAGGTTTTAACCCTGCGGCCATTGAAGGGAATGGCGAAGGCCATGGTTTAGCACAGTGGTCATACGGACGTAAAACAGCACTATTTAACCTTGCCGACGCCGAAGGACAAAAGTGGAGCGACCTCACTCTCCAGTTCAAAATGATCCGCAAGGAAATAAACGCTAGTTACGGAAAAGGCCTCATTAACGCCGGGTTCGTGGACGTAAAAACGGCAAAGAACGCCTCGTATATATTCCAGAAAGTCTATGAAAGCGCTGGGCAGCCAAACCAGGCCAACCGTGACAGTGCCGCCGAGGCTTACTACAAGAAATTCAAGGATCTTGCACCGGGCAATGGCATTACCGAGGAAGGCACGGGCGGAAGCTGTTCAGGGGGCGACGGTTCAGCTTTTACCGACGATGGTTTCGTTATCTATAACCAGTACGACCCACAGTGGGCAAACAACCCGTACGGCTCCAGTACCATTGGCGCTTCAGGGTGCGGCCCATCATCGATGGCAATGATCATTACTGCGCTCAAGGGTGAAAAAGTAACACCAGCTGCCACCTCCGCCTACGCTGGCTCAAAGGGCATGTATATCCCAGGAGCAGGCAGTAGCTGGGATGTCGCGCCGGTGGTCGCAAAACACTGGGGTCTCAACGCCAAAAATATCACCAAGAGCGTTTCCTCGATCAACCAAGCCCTGCAGGGCGGCGCCCTCGTTATCACCTCGGGAAGCGGCTCGGCGCCATTTACCAGCGGCGGACACTATATTACCATCCGCGGCGTCACTAGCAGCGGCAAATGGAAGATCGGCGACTCCAATGGCCAAAAGGGAATAGCGAACAGTAAAAAAGAGTGGGATCCGCAAACCATTCTTGCCAACGCCAACGCAGATAACGTCGTTGCGATAACTAAATAGGGAGCCGGACATGAACAATAAGCAAACTATACCAACCAGCTACCTCGTTATTGGCTTCGCCGTCATGTCGCTTGTCATTATTGGAATCCTTGTTTTGTTTTATGCGGTCAATGGCGACGAAGCGCCAAAAACAGGCGAAGTAAAGCAAAATAGCTACACCGACCCAGGTTCCGGAGAAACAGTCGACGACCCGGAAGGCAAATCACCGGAGACCTATGGTGTTAACCCCGATCAACCCGTCTACCTTGGATTTGTAAAATTACTCGACGTCGGATTTTCAGCAGATCAGCTAGATAACCTAAAAGAAGCGTTCCTCGACTACGCAACGCAGCAAAAAGATACCGAAAAAATTACCGAAATCAGTATCACCACGACATCCATCCACCAATCTGTCGATCCAAACTCGGGCAGTAAATATTCGTTCGAACTTACCATGAACCGAAAAACCAAATACCGTGCCGTTGTTGCGAGCACAGGAATCTCATCAATCAGGCTCGCACTCTACCCAGACGGTGACCCCACTCCGATCTTCACCACCTCAAAAGGTGAGTAGTAGCTACTCCAAATGCGTCACAAAATCGGTATGCAGATTTGAATTGTTCGTCGCAGAGGTAATAATAATCTGATTGCGTTTCGTCAGATCAATCAGATAGCTTTGCCGCTCTTTGTCCAGTTCGCTAAAAACGTCATCTAAAAGGATGAGTGGTGGCTTGTCAGTAATAGACTCGATAATATCCACCTCAAGAAATTTGAGCGCCAGCACGATCGATCGCACCTCACCCCTAGATGCTACCGTGAGCGCGGGTGAGTGATTAAAGGAAAATAGAAGGTCGTGGCGATGCGGCCCGACAGATGTGTACCCCAGCAGCTTGTCACGCTCGGCCGCCTGATGCAGCTCGCCGAGCATTTTTTGGCGCGTGTCGCCTTGAGAATTGTACGAATAGCCAACCGACACGGTATCGTTGGTATGGGAAATGGACTCGTAGACACCGTTCAGACGATCATTCAGCTCGCCAACGAACTTGCTTCGCTGCTGCACTATATATGCACCGTATTCGCTCAGAGACACATCCCAGGCAAAAAGGCTGTCACTTACCGCACCCTGCTTTAAAAGCGCGTTACGCTGCTTAAGTGCACGCTCATAGCGACGGAGTGCTGTGGCGTACTGCATATCTAACTGTGATATAAACCTGTCGATAAACTGGCGTCGGCGGGTCGGTGAACCGTTCAGGAGCCGAAGGTCGTCTGGATCGAATAACACAATCGGATATTTATACTTATCTAGCAGCCGGTAGTTGGTTTTGCCATCAACAATAAACTGCTTCTTGCCAGTTGGCCGGGAAGGGTCGAACTTGACCGTCCGAATCGTGCTATCGTCAAACTTAATATCAATTCGGTACCAAGCCGCATCGCGTGCTAGAACATCGCCGTCAGACCCCTTAAAAGAGGTGCCGCGAAGTGCAATATACAGCGCCTCGATAAGCGAGGTTTTGCCGCTGCCGTTTGCGCCGGTAATCAGCGTCACGTTTGGCGAAACATCCAGTGAATACTTTTTGTGCAC
The DNA here is from genome assembly GCA_946480595.1 of uncultured Candidatus Saccharibacteria bacterium. Next base: position 10,795 of record CAMLKC010000018.1, on the reverse strand, counting down.
GCGCACGTGCTGCACGGCGACCTTGGTTATGTTCATAAACTAGCTTTTAAGCGGCATGATGATATGTTTGTAATTGACATCTTTGGCTTTGGCGGTCAGCACGCACGGAGCCAGTTTTCCGCTAAAACGAAACTCCACCACGTCACCGTCAATCGCAGAGAGTGCTTCGCTAACATAGCGCGAGTTAAGCGTTACCTGACCGTCGCCACTCACTTCAGCAGAGGTTTTAGAAGTGTTTTCACCCAGTTCCGAGGCGATTGAATGGATAGATAGCGCCTGGTTCTCCTTGTCGGCTGTCAGTGTCACGCTACCGCCAGAATCGCGTGCAAACAGACCGGCAATCTTTGTCACACGGACGAATTCGCTCGTGTCCAGCGTCAGCGTTGTTTCCGAGGTAGCTGGAATAAGCTCTCGGTAGGGAGGGAAGTTGCCGTCAATCAAGCGACTTGTCACTTCCGACTCGCCAACCCTAAAACGTACCTGGGTTTCATCAAACAGCATATCTACTTCGCTGACATCGTCACTGACTGTCCGAAGTACCTCTTGCAAAGTAGAGGTAGGAATAATTGCCGCGACTTCGCTTTTCGTTTCCACAAGGCGACGCTCTGAAAGCCGGTAACCGTCGGTCGCCGCAAGGTACAGATAGCCTTCAAACGAGTGCCAAAAAACCCCGGTAAGCACAGGCCGAGTACTATCATTACTACTGGTGATGATAGTCTGCGACACTGCCTGCTTAAAATCGGCTACGTTGATGCTGTACTGCACCGAAGATGTCTCGTCGATAGTCGGGAGTTCAGGAAATTCATCGGCAATGACACCGTTTATGACTGAATTGTAGCCAGCTGAAGAGATCGTGAGATGACTATCTTGTACTTTTAATTCCACCGTTCCTTTTGGCAGGCTCGAAACAAAGTCAGTGACGAGGCGGGCAGGGATGGTAATTGCTCCTGGCGTGGCGATCTTTGCTCCAACGTACTGGGTAGAGGCAATCTCTAGGTTGGTGGCTGCAACAAGTAGTCGGTTACCGTCTGTTCGAAGCAAGATGTTGCTAAGAATAGGGAGCCCTGCTTTACTGCTTGCTACTCGTCCTACGTTACTGAGTGCTTTAGATAAATTCTCTTGAGTTACGGAAAGTTCCATTACTTACTACCTTTCTTTAAATTTCATTTGATGGGTGTATTAATAGGTCCTGTGGAAACTGGGTAAAAATAGTGTTCAACCAGAGGTAGAGAGGCTATTTTTAGTGGGGAAAAGTACTGTGCAAAGATCGGGGTGAAATCAGGGATAAGTGCGGGTTGTGCACTGCTACCCTCACGTCGCGGCAACCGACGGCCTATTAGTGTGGACAGCGACACACTCTTTTTACCCTGGGTTTTCCGGCTGCTTTTCACAGGTTTTCCACTATGCATAAAGCTTCTCCCGAATGTCAGCTACCTGCTCACGAATGAGGAAGTCGAGCTTGATGGCCTTTTCGATCTTTTCTACTGAGTGAATGGCGGTCGTGTGGTCTTTTCGCCCAAGCTCGGTTGCGATCTTTGGGAAGCTGAGGTGAAGTTCGCTCCGTAGTAAATACATGGCAATTTGTCGGGGTACGACGATGTGCTTGTCCCGCTTGGCGCTACAGATCTCACTGGCATCTATCTGGAAGTGCCGGGCTGTCTTGTCGATGATTTGCTTAGAGGTAACATGCTGCGGACGTGACCGGCGAACATTTCCAATTAAGCCTTCGGCGGTGGAGATGTCAGGAGTGACTCCACGCATTTCCGCGTAGGCGAGTAGCTGGTTGAGGGCACCTTCAAGCTCACGAATGTTGGTCTTAATATTATTTGCTAGATACTCTACGGTGTCGCGGCCAAGCTCTACCCCTGAAAGCGATGCTTTTGTCTCAAGAATAGCGCACCTAGTTTCAAAGTCTGGCATCTGAATATCGATCGCCATGCCCCACTCAAACCTACTGCGGAGACGCTCAGTCAGGGTAGGGATGCTCTTTGGCGGCTTATCGCTGCTGATAATAATCTGTTTGTTGGTTTGGTGGAGCGCATTAAAAGTATGAAAAAACTCTTCCTGGGTTTTTTCCTTGCCGGCAATAAACTGCATATCGTCAACAATTAGTACGTCGACATTTCGGTATTTGTCCGCGAACCCTTTTTTCTTGAAGCGGATTGTATCCATGAATTCCTGTACGAATGTTTCAGAACTAATATATAGAATACGCGCTTCTGGTTGCTTAGCGGCGATTTCGTTTCCGACCGCCTGCATGAGGTGCGTCTTACCCAGTCCGACACCCCCGTAAAGGAAGAGTGGATTGTATTTTGTTCCCGGGTTGTTTGCTACGGCCTGACAGGCAGTGTAGGCGAGGTCGTTACTACCGCCAACGATAAAGTTAGCGAATGTATAGCGGGGGTTAAGCCCCGTACCGTTCACGGGTCCGGACGACGACATTGTTTTTACAGGGCGCGAAGAGATAAGTTCTTCGACAGCCGGCTTTGTCGTTGTGGCGGTTGTTTCGCGCGTAATGGTTTTTCTCGCCGAGCTGGTCTTTACCGTATAGGTAATACGCTGCGGTGAAACGCCGTTTTTTTCCAGAACAGTCCTAATCTGGTCGTTGAACTTCACTTCAAATTGGCGCTTAGCAAAGATGTTCGGTACGGCAATCGTCACCGCGTCACCCGTGTTATCGATAAGCTCCGTATTCTTAAACCAAGTTGTAAAAGCGGCGTGTGAAATGGAAAGTTCGATTTCACCTAAAACGCTTTGCCATAAAGCATGATGCATTGCTTGGTCCTTTCCCCTTAAGCTTTTCTACCTCGTTTGTTATGTCTTACTATACAGCGTGAAAAAGTTTTCCACAACCAGTAGCGTATTTGAAGGTGAGATAGGGGTGAGGTTTATCCACAATTTCACGCTACCTCTATAAAATATGTGGATAAAAATACCATATGTGTGGACAAAATAACTATACCTTGAAAGCACCTCAACCAGGAAGAGTTATCGTATAGAGTTGCTCGGGACGAAACACGAGACAGTCATACTTATGTGCTAGACGATAAGAATATAGTGTGGATGAATATTGAAAGCCGACTTATGGGAAAGTTTAGAGACGTACCCCGACAGATGCAAAAAGGCTTAACTATAGACCAAATAGCAGAGATTATGCGACGATTGGACTAGCTGTGGCTCATTTAGTCTACCTTTGGTAATATTAGAGAGAGATGAGCGAGTCAATTTCCATTACGTCTTGGGATGATGCCGAAGATCGAGACGTTGAGGTGTATCAGGCGAAGGATAAACATGGAAATCCTATCCATATTAATCCTAAGAACCCCGATAATCACACAGGGGCATTGCTTGACAATGAAAAGACTTTATTCTATAATCTTGATGTAGTAATTAATAAGCCACACGATACAACGTTATATAAGGGTGGTGGCAGCCCGAAAACACAGGCTAATGCTCAAAAAGGCCAAATTGTAACGTATTCTCGGGATAATTTCGTAAAAGAGCTAGACATACCTTACTGGTCAGAAAATATTACTGACCATAAAGTCGAAGTTACGGTGCTTTATACGAAAGACGCAACTCACAACTACACTCTTACGTACGGAGTAAAGCTGAATCATGATATCTGATAATTTAACGACCGACATGAAGGCATGGGTTATATCCTATAACCCCTACACTGACATACTCCAATTATATGATAGTCGCGTAATAGATAAGAATTTCCCCCGACTAACTAATAGGATAATCGACAGTTGGAAAGTGGGATATTATAAAGAGCAGCCTTTTTTCATAGAGATTGTCCATACCTATGAGCAAGTAGGTGACGTTGAAACAATGCCAAAAGAAGCTATAATAGAAAAAGTAAAGGAAAAAGTGTAGTAGATATGAGTAAGAGCGTGAAAATTAAATACCTTACCCCTGCTGTTGCTATAGATGGACATTCACTTTCTATACGCGGCAGTGACGATACGGCTAGTATTACCTTTGTCCAAGTTATCAAAGAGAATGATGATGAAATTCTAGCCAATGGGGCTGCTTCAATACGCCTTTCGCTTGCTCAGCTAAAAGAACTACATAGTTCCATTGGCGAGACACTTACTAAGCACGAAGAAAAAAAGAAGAAATCTAAAACCAAGAAGAAATCTTAGCAGTACTTCAAAACTGTGATAGCCACCGTATCACAGAAGAAATTATTCAGTTACGTGCTTTCAAGGTATAGTTACCGTGGACAACGTCTTGCCAAAAACAGATAAAAACGGTAAAATGACCTAAGTATGCCAAAACGAACTCACCAACCACACACACGCCACCGCGCACGTACCCACGGGTTTCGCGCACGCGTTGCCTCAAAAGCCGGTCGCGCTGTTATCAAGCGCCGCCGTATCAAGGGCCGCGCTCAGCTGACTGTTTAGTCTGCAAATTTTTATGAATACGCTCCCGGTCGGGAGCGTATTTTTAAGGTATAATAAAGAAAGTTTATGCTATCTAACGCTTATCGGTTCCATGGTCACGGTAGTCTGCGGTTCGTTTACAAAAACGGTCAGGCGGCCCGTTCTCACCATGTCACTATAAAATACACCACCAATCCACACCGTGAGCATTCGCGGTTTGCTGTCGTCATCAGTAAAAAAGTACTGAAAAGCGCCGCGGGAAGAAACCGTGTGCGCCGTCGGGTGTATGAAACGATCCGACGGGAGCTTCCAAAATTCCAAGGTGTGCACGATGTCGTGGTGATTGTGTTTTCCGCAGAGCTTGCCACAATGCCTGCCGAGGAGCTGACAGAAACGCTCCAACAACTTTTTAGCCAAGCCGACCTGTATAAATAACGGCGGTGAGCTGCTATACTAGATTCAAAGATAGTTTTTTCTGGAGTTTTAACGAGTGAATATTTTTGACATTCTGATTGTTCAGCCAATATTTAACCTGCTTATTGGCCTATATAGCATAATCCCTGGTGGTGATTTTGGCGTGAGCCTCATCATCTTTACGGTCCTGGTGCGGTTTGCGCTGTTCCCGCTAGTGAAGCGGCAATTGCACCAAACTCAGGCCATGAAGAAGATGCAGCCTGAGCTGAAAAAGATCAAAGCCAAGGCAAAGGGCAACAAGCAGATGGAAAGCATGATGATGCTCGAGCTGTACAAAAAGCACGGCGTCAATCCATTCCGCTCGATCGGTATTTTGCTGGTTCAGCTGCCTATTTTTATCGCGCTTTATAGCGTCATTCAGATCTTCACGCAGCACCGCGGCGAAGTTGCCAAGTATACCTATGATTTCATGGAGCACCTGGGTCCGATCCAACAAATCATTCATCATCCTGATCAGTTCCATGAAAAACTGTTTGGCATTGTCGATCTTACGAAAACGGCATTTACCAACCAAGGCGTCGATATCTTCTTGGTAGTATTAGCACTCGTTGCAGCTGGTACCCAGTACGTTATGAGCAAACAAACCATGCCGCACCAGGAAAGCAAAAAGCGCCTGCGTGACGTTATGGCTGAAGCTGGTAATGGCAAGCAAGCCGACCAGTCTGAAATGAACGCGATCGTCATGAGTAAAATGACAAAAATCCTGCCATTCTTTATGTTCTTTATTATGATCAGCGTTCCAGGCGCACTGGCGCTCTACTATGCCGTATCTAACCTCGTTGCCGTTGGCCAGCAAAGCTACCTGCTTAAAAAAGACGAAGAAGAGATGGACGAGATCGCTGACGAACCGCTACCAAAGTCCGGTAAAAAAGCTACCGCAAAAGCTCGTGAAAAAGCTGCTAAGACTGCAACCGTAACGCGAATCAAAGCTAAGGACATAAAGGAGGAGAAGTAAATGGATACTCAAGAATCAATCGACTTTGCGAAAAAGTATCTTGAGGATCTGTTATCTTTCTTTGGCGTCAATACCTCGGTTGAAGCATCGCACGAAGAAGATGTGATTGAACTAAATGTTCCATCAACCGAAATCAACAGCGTGCTTATTGGCCGAAACGCCGAAACACTTCGCAGCCTGCAGTACACCATCTCGACGACGCTTCGCAACAAGAATGCTGCGCTTACCCGAGTAAACCTGGATGTTGCCGGGTACAAAAAACAGCGTGCCGAAAAGGTAGCCGAGCAAGCCCGTGAATGGATTGAGGAAGTCCGTAAGACTGGCGACTCGCACGTTGCCGACCTAAATGCCGCCGACCGCCGCATTATTCACCGGATCGCCGACGAATACGATGATATACGGACTTTCTCTGAAGGCGAAGGCCGCGACCGCCGCATTATCATTGCACAAAAATCTTCTTAATTTTTTAAGGCATTCATGTAAACCGCGTGCGTCTGTTCGGCCATGCGTTCCCATGAATACTTTTTGTTTTGCTCGTAACCCTTTTTAATAAGACCAGCGCGCAGATCATTGTCTACGAGGATCTCATTGATGGCGCGTGCCATGTCATCGGTACTTAGTGGATCGAAATAGTGAGCGGCATCGCCGTAGACCTCAGGGAGGCAGGTTGCTGAACTACTGACGACCGGTGCTCCGTAGCCCATAGCTTCTAATGCGGGCAATCCAAAACCCTCCATGAGCGACGGAAAGACATACGCGGCACACTTAGTAAATAACCAGTCACGCTGCTCATTGGGAATAAAATCAGTAAAGATAATGTTCTTATATCCTTTTTGAGTAAAATACGCTTCGTTTCTTTTGTGAGCCGGCGTTTTTTTGCCGACCAAAATAAGGCCAAGGTCCGGACGGTCTTTTAGCAGTTTTTGATGTGCGTCACCGAGACGTCGAATGTTTTTGTAGTCGCTTTGCTGTCCTACGTACATGATGAATTGCCCAAAGGGGTGTTGGAATGGTTCGAGCTTGTCTATAAACACGTCGGCGGCCTCGTAGGTGACTGTCACTTTGCTTTCGGGAATGCCGGCGAACTGTACGTATTCGTTTTTTGTAAATTCAGTTGGGGTAATAATATGCGCGCTCGTTTGCCCAACTTTTTTAAAAACATGCCGCCCTACGAGTTGCTTTGCATGGAATACTAGCCAATTTTTGTCGGAATTGTAGGTCTGTAAAAGAGTTAGGTCGTGAACAGTCGTAACGTGCAGTCCCTTGTAGCCAAGCGGCTGCTGTGGCATGCAAAAATGCACCAGATCGGGCGCGAGCTCATTGAGGAATACCTTGAACTTTGTCTGTTCGGCAAATGAGTAATTTGCGAAATCCGCTGCCATGACCGTAAAGTTCGGATTGGTCGGCGTGAAATAATTCAGGTCTTTTGCTGGAACAAGAATTGAGTATTGGTTTGTCTTGTCGACCGTCTGTAGGTAGTGGACGAGCCGCTCTACATACGTTCCTGTCGAAGAGTTGATAATCCGGGCATCAATAGCAATATGCATACCCTTATAGTATACGATATAATAAGAACATGAATGAATTGTCACGCAACCTACAGACCATTGAAAACAATAATTCTGTCGATAAAGAAGCGTTTGTCGGTGAGATTGCCGGCTATGTTACGGATGCCGGGTATACAATTGTTGAACTGAATGACAAGAAGCCTTGGGGTGCGTACATTCGTATCGCTAGCGATGAGGCTGATCGTTTTGTTGAGGAGTTTTTCCCTGGGCTCACTCCAGAAGAAGCTCGTCTTGGCATGAAAGATGCAGAACTGAGCCCGAAACTCCTCATTGTCGCGCCAAACCAGCGCCTTAGCTGGCAGTACCATGACCGACGCGCCGAGCGCTGGACGTTCCTAACCGAGGGTGGCTACAACAAAAGTATGACCGACGACGAGGGCGATGTTGTGGTTTCTCGACCCGACCACGTCGTGCAGTTTGCTAAGGGAGAACGCCACCGTTTAGTCGGTGTTGACGGCAAATACGCCATCGTTGCTGAAATATGGCAACACACCGACACTAGCGCGCCGTCCGACGAAGATGACATCGTTCGTCTTGCCGACGACTACAACCGCTAACCCCTGTAAAAGAAGGGGATAAATGGTATACTGAAGGCAGTTATATAAAATGCAACATAAGGGAACTATCGATTCTATGAAAAAAGCTTTGGTTACAGGTATTGCTGGTCAAGATGGCGGACATCTTGCAAAACTACTGAACGAAAAAGGGTATGAAGTCTATGGGGTTATCCGTGGCCAAATGGAGGCCTCTCACCCTCGTTACCAGAAGATAAAAGCAGAAATGCCGTACGTCAACCTTGTGATGGCCGACTTGCTCGATCTTTCCGCGCTCACCCGCGCTATGCAGGAAATCCAGCCTGACGAAGTATATAACCTGGCAGCAATCAGCCACGTTGGCTATTCGTTCCGCGACCCGATCCTGACAGCTGACATCACAGGCAAGGGCGTACTGAACGTACTCGAAGCCATTCGTTTGGCTGGCCTCGAGAAAACGACTCGTTTCTACCAGGCGTCAACCTCTGAGATGTTCGGTGGGCTCGATTACAACCGCCCTGAAGAAGGTTACGACGAACAATCTCACTTCCATCCACGTAGCCCTTACGGCGTGGCAAAACTATATGGCCACTGGATTACCAAAAACTACCGCGAAAACTATGGTATGTTTGCGACTTCCGGTATCCTTTTTAACCACGAAGGCGAACGCCGTGGCCCAGAATTCGTCACCCGCAAGGTCAGCCAGGCTGTAGCCCGCATCAAGCTCGGTAAGCAGGATCACATCGAACTTGGCAACATGGACGCAAAACGCGACTGGGGCTACGCTGGCGATTACGTCGAAGGCATGTGGCGCATGCTGCAGCAGGACGAGCCGGGCGACTTCGTACTTGCGACAGGTGAAACGCACTCGATCCGCGAATTCTGTGAACTTGCTTTCAAAGAGATTGGCGTCGAACTAACCTGGCAAGGTGAAGGCACGGATGAAACCGGCGTTGACGCTGCGACTGGCAAAGTACTCGTTAAAATCAACCCTGAGTTCTTCCGTCCATCAGAGGTAGACCTGCTGCTTGGCAACCCAACCAAAGCCGAAACTGTTCTTGGCTGGAGCCGCAAAGTCGACTTCCCGGGCCTCGTTAAGCTGATGGTTGAGCACGACCTTGCTGTTGAAGGCAACAAGTAACCAGATGATCTCCTGGGAACGTATCGACAGAGAATCACTCATCGACACGCCGTTCCTCAAAGTATATTCAGATAAAGTCAGGCTTCCAAATGGGAGCCTGATTGATTATACGGTGGTCAAGAAACGCGACATTGCGATGGTTGTAGCCACGGATACCGAAGGCAGAGTTCTTATACAAGAGGAATACCGGTATGCCGTCGACGAAACGTTAAAGTCCCTTCCTGGCGGTCAAATTGATAAAAATGAATCGCCTGAGGAAGCAGGCGCCCGGGAACTCCTCGAGGAAACGGGTTACGGTGGAGGAGAATACAAGCTTGTGGATATTCTATATGAGTACCCAACAAAGGACGCCCACACTATTACTGTGGTACGGGCTAGAAACGTATCCTGGCAAAAAGAAGTCGTCCACGAAGAGACAGAGGGAATTAGTAAGCCTCAGTGGGTGACAATGGCAGAATTACGACGCCAAATCCAAGCTGGTGAGTGGAAAACGACAAGTGCCATCGCGGGACTTACCAGGGCATTACCGGAGCTTTTTACGGCCGAGTAGCATTGCTTTTTTTGCTAATTTATGGTAATATAAAACCAAATGAAATCACCAGAAACAAAAAGCACATCAACAGAGTTCAACGCAGGCTCCTTTACTATTTCACACTTTTCGGATAGTCCCGAAGGGTTTGAGTTTGAGACAAAAGAAGCTATTGGACGCACTGGCGCGCTGAATGGTGACGAGCGGCTCGTGCTCGATGATTCCCAGGCGGAGTCACTCGGTGCATCGGCGGGACGTGAAATGAAATTTAATAACGTTACTCCCGTCGTAGAGGCTCGTCAGGCATGGCGCCAGTCGCTTCAGGGTGGCGATGAGGCCGAGACGGCCCGTCTTCGTGACGAGTTTTTGAGGGTCAGGGGTGAGTATATCGGCCGCGGTAAAAAGATAGGGTTTCGTGCCATTGAGCTGACGGGTAATACGCTTGCAGCTGACGTGCAGCTGGTATCGTATCCTGTTTATAACGTTCTTTCTCAGCCCGGTATGACCCCCGAGGTTGAAAAACTCAGCTCCGCATCTGGAGTTGCCATGGTGGTAGAGACAAGCGACGGAAGGTTGGTTATTCAGCACCGTGGCGTAAAGAAGCAAAAAATTACCGAGCCGGGCATGACACGGGGTAACGGTTCATATGCCGACATTCCGGGCGCTAGTGTTGCCGGCATGGTTGATGCTTCGCTGAGCATGGATAGCGACAGGTTACCCGGAACGCCCGATCCGGTTGATACTGATTTTTTGAAAGAGGGTATCCTCAAGGAAACGAGCGAAGAGCTTGGTATTGCGCCGGAAGACGTTGACGGGCTTCGTATCGTGGGTCTTGCGCAGGATCACTACAAACCTCACGACGAAGTGCTGTTTTTAAGTACACTCAAACTCACTGCCGCGGAACTCCGCGAAGCCTCACGAAGCTCAAACCGCAATAAAAACCTTGCGGACGCCGATTTTGAGGAAAAATTCTTTGATATCGAAGCCTCACCGGCGGCAATCGAAACCCTCCTTACAGAAGTAAAGTGCCCGCTTCCGCCAACTCACGCTGCGGCTATGGTCGCTGCGGGTTATTCGATGGTCGTACGAGAAAACGGCCCCGAGGCTGCTCATGCCTGGCGCGAGCAGATGCAAGATGAAGTCCGTCGCAACTACGAAGAAATTAACGAGACTGTCGCGGCGTACTATGAGCGGTATCCAG
>CAMLKC010000017.1 GCA_946480595.1 uncultured Candidatus Saccharibacteria bacterium | reverse complement strand
GTGTGTTGGTCGTTTAAGTACAGCTCCATCAGAACACTGGCGGCTTGGATATGGTCGCGTAGGTACAGCATAGAGGACATGTCGCCGTGGTTCGGCGTGTGCTCATTTATTTCGGTGGCAGCCACGATAGAAACAGGCTGCCGTGTGCCGTCAATTATCACGGAGTAGCTGTCAATAATAGGCAGCGTAAGCGTGCCCTTTTCGTTTAGCCACTGTTCAAGCTGTGCAAGTTGGGCGGCGGTATAGTCGGCTTGCGCTAGTGCGGCGAGCTCTTGGTTTTGGAAGGTGTGCTTGGTCTGCTCCGAGTAATACCTCTCGGGGAGATTGTTAAAAAGCTGGTTGATCAAGTCGGTGTCGGCAAGCATAGTCATCTAGCGGTGCATCAGCCCGGCGATCTTCTCGCGGTAGGCTCGTTGGTTAAATCGTCCGGGGTAGTCGACGAGCTCGGTATTCAGCACAGTGAAGCCCGATTTCCGCAGTGGCTCCGCCGCCACGTCAAATACGTTGGATTTTATGAGAATGATTTTTGTGTCGGCATTAGCCAGCTGGCCAACGCGCTCAATAAGGCGCGGCAGCGTAGCGCGTATGCGGGCCTGACGATCTTTTTTGGTGACTTCGTGCTCCTGGGAATCTTCCAGTGCTTCAATCATATAAACGCCATCTTGTTTTAGCTGCTGCAGCCACGACTCTTTTTGTGCTTCCAGTTCGGTCTCGGGCATGTCGGCCGTTTCGGGATATATCGCCCGAATCGTATTAGTGAATAAGCGATCGTCCTTACGGATCCGATCGGCGTAATAAAACTGCCGGCTGCTTTGAATATGCGGCGCGGGCGGCGGCGACTCGGCTATAAGTAAAAAGGCGATGTGGTCCGGCTGGTATTTTTTTCGAATTTCGTCGTATTCTGTTGCCATCTATTCCAGTGTGCCTTTTTTGTGAAAAAATTAATAGCCCCTGCTCAGGCTCGGCTCATACTGAAATGCAGGAGGAACGACATATGGAACATGATGAAAAAGTTGAAGACCTGCACGAAAGAATACGTGACCTACGCGACGATCTAAAGGCACACGCCGAAGAAGTCAGCAATCCAAAATGTGCCGCACTTTGTGAAACCAGCTCCGAGGTGATGGGCGGCCTGGAGGCGGCCTTCGACCATTTCCTAGAAAAGAGCGAAAAGGTATGGGAAGACGAATAGCCGACGTTCTTTCTACTTGTGCTTAAGGGGTAGGCTGCGCTATACTGGTTGTAAATAAAAGGGGCAAACAAATGAAATATCCCAAATTATCGCTATTCAGGCGTATAGGATATGCGTTCATGGCCATGGTGCTAATAGTGAGCTGGCATGGCGGCGCGACCGCCTCGGCACTCATCAGTCCAGTCACCTCTTGGGGCACTACGGGTTCTGGCAATGGGCAGCTTGACTTGCCCACGGGTATTGCCGTAGCAAGTAATGGCAATGTATATATTGGCGAGAACGACAACCACCGTATTCAGGTGTTTGATGCTGACGGTAATTTTCTGTCGATTTTCAATAATGCGGACGTTACTCACCCTCAGGGTATGGCGTTTGACGACTCTGGCAACTTATGGGTTGCAGATAGCGCTACAAACAACGTAAAAAAGTTTAACGCCAGCGGTACGCTACTTGCGACTTACGGTTCGGCGGGCTCGGCCGACGGCCAGTTCGATGCGCCTTCGGCAATCGCTGTCGATTCTGACGGCAATTTTTATGTTACCGACTACGGTAATGCCCGGGTTGAGAAATTCGATAGCTCCGGTGCATATGTGACTCAATGGGGGTCGAGCGGCACCGGCGACGGTCAGTTCAGTAATCCTATCGGCATTGCTGTCGATGGCAGCAATAATGTGTATGTTAGCGAAGACGGCAACTGCCGGGTGCAAAAATTCACAAGTGACGGAACTTTTATTGCCAAGTGGGGCTCGGTTGGCTCGGCCGACGGCCAACTGTTTATCCCGCAGCAGCTGACCGTCGATGACAGCGGCAACGTGTACGTGACAGATTCGTACAACGCCCGTCTCGAAAAGTTCAATTCAAGCGGCGTCTATCTCGACAAGTATACAGGGCCTTTTAACTCTATTTATAATGTGGCTGTGAATAACGCCGGGAGTATTTACACGGTGGAATACGGCGGCAACCAAGTGCAAAAGCTCCTCGACAGCGAGGTCACGCCGCCAAACACAGCCCCCGATGCTCCTGCGAATCTTGGGCCCGCAAACCTGGTTGACTCGAGCATTATTACTACCAATCAGCCGCAAATGACCTTTGACTTGAGCGATCCGAATGCGGGTGACACTATAAAATACACCATCCAAATCGATGATACGCTCGACTTTAGCAGTCCGCTGGTCGACTACACTTCTAGCCCTGCGGTCGCCGGTTCGGTGTCGTTTACCGTCGGCCAGCCGGCTGGTAGTGGAGTATATGCGTCGGGAGGTGCTGGCCAGTCGCTTCCAGACAGCTGGTTTTACTGGCGCGTTAAAGCAACGGACAGTCAGGGCGCTTCGTCATCGTTTGTAATGGCGCACGGCAATGCGATCGCATTTACGGTAGACGTAAATGCTCCGACGACACCGGGAACGCCGGCTCCTATCACGCCATCTACCGACCTTTCGCCTACTTGGACGTGGGCGCCAGCATCTGACAGTGGGTCGGGCTTGGCGCCTACGCCGTATACTGTAGAACTATCGCAGGACGCCTCTTTTACCAGTGGCGTTGCTTCGACTGACGTTTCGAGCAACTCGTATACGACAAATTCGTCTTTGGCGACAGGCACATGGTATTTGCGCGTCAAGGCTAAGGACGCTATTGGACGGGTATCGGCGTATTCGACGCCCTCAAGCATTGCGCTTGCTCCTGCCCCAGTGTCGCCGCCGGTATCATCGGATCGGCTAAGCGATGAACCTGCAGCAAACAATACCCCGCAAACAGACACGACTATTGGCTCATCTCAAGATATAGACATACCGCCACTTGGTCAGGCTGATGTATCCTCGCCCCTTTCTAAGACTATTGTTCTTGACAACTACACCGAATTTACGGAGGGTGATGGCAAAGAGCTGATATTGGAAAAGGGAGATATGATCCATTTCACCATCGATGGGCTGCCTCATAGCGCTACCCTTAAGCAAGTTGGCGCAGACTTCGCCGTTTTGGCATTTAGTGATACGGCAGAGGATGCCACGTTAAACACTGGCCAGGCCGACGATTATGATGTGACCGGTGATAAAAAAGACGATATACGAATAACATTGACAAGTGTCGACGAAGCAACGGCAAAGCTAAAATTTGCTTTACTTACGACAACTCCATCTTCTGGTCAAAAAGACACGGTTGACACGACCAGTGCCGTCGAACCGGCGGGTATGAATTGGTGGCTATTTGCTGTCGGCGGAGTGGTTGCGGTTGTGATAGCTCTGATTGCTCGCAGACTGTATGTCGCTACACGTCGCAACGGTTAGATATGCTATTGTAGACAATATATGACGGTTTACAAAGTTGTTTCTTCACCCATCGGCAGCATTACGGTTAGTGCAAAAAATGGCGCTATTGTCGGCGTTCATATTGAGGGAGACCGGTATTTTAGCGGCATTCGTACAGACTGGGAGCATGCGCCACAGGATCCTCTTTTGATCCAGTTTGAACGTGAGTTAGCAGAATACTTTGCCGGTGCTCGGACGCAATTTGACACCCCTATCGCCTTTTTTGGTACGGAATTCCAGCAGGATGTGTGGCAGGCGCTGCAAGACATTGCACCGCGCGAAACGGTTTCTTATGGCGCGCTGGCGCAAAAAATCGGTAAGCCAAAGGCCGTGCGTGCCGTAGGAACGGCTGTCGGGCGCAACCCGCTTTGTATCGTTGTTCCCTGTCACCGCGTTCTGGCTAGTGACGGTTCGCTTGGGGGCTACGTTGCCGGGCTCGACCGCAAACGCCACCTGTTGACGCTTGAAGGAGCGATTGCGGGATAGTATGAAGCGGCTGGCGCATTATTCACAGTATTTTCTTCGCAGCCCCCGCCTTATTAAAGAGCTGGTTGGACATACGACGATCAAACGCACCGACACGGTATATGATATTGGCGCTGGCAGCGGAGTCATTTCTTCTGTCTTGGCGGAGCGCTGCAAACAAGTAGTCGCGATTGAGTTTGAGCCGCGCGTGGCCGAAAAACTGCGCGACAACATGCAGTCCTACCCGAACGTCGAAGTGCGCGTCGGTGACTTTTTAGAGATGGAGCTTCCAAAAGCGCCGTATAAGATCTTTGCCAACATTCCTTTTCATCTGAGCTCACCTATCGTACGAAAACTAGTAGAGTCGGACCGCTCGCCTGAAGCGATCTATTTGATCGTGCAAAAGCAGTTTGCCAACAAGCTATTGCCGGACTCCGAGCGATTTACCGGCCAGCTTGGCATGATGATCGGGCCGCTGTTTGAGGCCCGTATTCGTAAGCGACTGCAGCGAACGGATTTTTGGCCGCATCCGAATGTCGATACGGTGCTCGTCGAGCTTATCCGACGCGACGGTCCATTGATCTCGGCTGCCAAAATGCCGGCGTATCGAAAATTTATCGAGGATTGTTTTTCTGATCCACGAAAATTCGCGAAAACTCCACGTGAAGAAATAGGACTACCTCTGGATATCAAGCCGTCGCAGATGAAGTTGTTACAGTGGGTCGAGTTGTTTGGTGCTACTCAGGTGCGCCACAATACAGCCAACAAGCGATAGCCTACTTAACTTTTAACTGTCGTATTATCGAATATGTTGCGCTGTTTCACCTACGGGTGTAATCTCTAGGCCACTTTTCCGGATCATTTGTAATTGACGATTAAGCTGGGCTGATGTCGTGTTATAGCGACCCTCATCATCTACCTTGTGGTATACGAAGACAACCCATAACTTATGTTTTTTGGCGTAATCGATCCAAGCTTGGAACTGCTTGTCGGTTGTCATGTTGGTGATGCCGATGGAGTGGATGTCGGTCTCGTCAAAATAGCGGTCGTTATAGCCAAAGTCGGATGAGCGGATGAATGGGAATACCTTTTTGTAGACGCCTTGTGTCTTTGCGTTGTACTGGCCTAGCGGGTATGCAAAGCTCATGATTGGGCCGAGCTTCTTGTCTTCGAGTACTCGTTTGCTCTCGGTTGCGTTATCTGTGATGTGTGCCGTATCGGTTAGGGTTTGATCGCAGTGCCGCATTGTATGCGAACCGATCTCGTGTCCCTCTTGGTGGAGTTGCTGAATAGTAGCGTAGCTCATGTAACCAGGAACATTATGGGCAGCGACGTCGGCGATAATGTATTGGGTGGTGCGGATCTGGTATTTTTTCAGTAACGGTTCGGCTTTGTCGGCTATGCTTTGCCAGCCGTCATCGAATGCGATGCTGATGATTCCTTTCTCTAATTCGGACGACGCTATTTCGTGAATGTCGAAGTTGCGCGTATCGACAGAGCCTCTTTTGCTACTGCTAATGTCCATACGAAAGCTGGTTGCTGCTTGGAAGTTGGTAAAATGGGCGGTAAACCGCTGCCAAGATCTGCTGGGTTGCAAAGTCATGACCTCTTTGTAATCCGTCTTGTTGCCGGTAGTGTATTCGGCTGACACGTCTACGGGAGAGTTGCTGCGGTAAGTAAAACTATAGGCGTACGTATGCTTTGGGTGAATGGCGATAGGCTTTGTTAGCCATGCTGTGGGTATGGCGTCCGATGAGGTGTCGGTGTCTGCTGTGACGCGAAGGTAAGAGATCTGGGATAAGGTGTCGTGACCGCGGCTGTACGTGACGTCTGAGCGCTTGATGGTGCGAATATAGCCAACAGGTTGACCACTTACCGCATCTATTTTTGATACATTGGGGTTGCTAATGAGGTTGACTGATAGATTTGTCTGGTCACGAATACGCGCCTGGTAGTGCGTCGACAAGAGGGATTTGGGGTCAGGAAGGTCACTCCCCTCCTCCTCGCCGCAAACGACTCCCGCCGCTCCGCGCGAAGCGACCGTATTGCTAATAGATGCGATTGGAGCCGCTATGAGTAAAAAGCGATAGAGGAGAAAAACACAAGCAATAATTCCGCAAAAGATAACGAACGGTGACGCGAGCACGATGTTCTCTTGCCAGCGTCTGTAGTGCCTGGTGGCCTTGGCGTGTAGAGCACGGCGTTTCATTGCTGTAGTCCCTCGATTTCGTTCAGGCTGACCTCGTAACGACGCCCCTCTGTTGCCCAGCCTTTTTGCATGCTTTTAAAACGGCGTAAAATGATGATTTCGATGAATGCCTGAAGAAATATGACTAGCTCGAAGAGACGAAGAAAATAGAAGTATGTAACGGTCAGTAAAATGACGGGGCGCCTAGTGACGGTAGCCGAGAAGATCGCCAGTAGGACGACAATACTAAGATCTGCCAGCAGGAGCGCACTAACTGCTTGAGGTTGGCGCATCCAAAGCCCGAGGATCGGCAGGATGACCAGTAGTTGCAATAGGTAGTAAATGGTTTCGATAAGCTGGTAGCCTATTCCAAAGTCGATTTTGCGCGGCCGACGCCCGATTTTATATTTGCGTACTCCCTGAAAGAACCCCCGCTGCCACCTAAGGGTCTGGTCGTAGAAGTCCTTAATGGTGCGTGGATCCTGCGTGTAGTTAATTGCTTCGGGGGCGAATCGTATAGCACCCAGCTTCTTGCGGTGAAGCTGCAATGTCAAATCAAAATCTTCAGTAAGACTCGACGTATCAAAGTCGAGGTCCTTAATAATATCGGTATTAAAGCAAGTGACTGGACCGGGCAGAACGGCGATCATACCAAACCACGACTGGATACGGCGAAATATATGTTGACCGTACGTGTAGCTAAAGCTGCGGTAATTTGCGAGCCAATTGCCGCCCATGCTTTGCACGAATCCTACCACTGCGGAGCAGTCTTCTCTGTTTAAATATTTGTAGTAGGTATGAAAATAATTCTTAGAAAATATACTGTCGGCATCGGCAACGTGCATCCAGCGATACTTCTTTTCGAAATCGAAATGCTTGAACGCTTTTTGGACGGCGAGTGCCTTGCCGCTCCGCGTGACGCTAAGGACGTGGCTCTTGTCGAGTTCCTTTAGCGCGATTTCACGGGTGCGATCGCTTGAATTGTCGTCAACGAGATAGATATCTTCTTTTTTGAGGCCTGCGGTTATGGCTGACTGGATGGTGGTCTTTAGAATAAGTTCTTCGTTATGGGCTGGCAACAGGAGTGCCAATCTTTTGCGATTCGCACGCGTATTGTTCGTTGTACTGTCAACATTTTTTCCCATTCCCTTATGCCCCTGAGGTTATATTTGTCCCTCAGGTTCACTGTAGACCTATATTGATAAAATTACAATGATTTAAAAATCACAACCATCCTTTATGTAGAACAACACTGAGGATGATTGTGAAAATACTTATTGCTGAAGTTTTATTTCTGTGATTGCCTGTTGCATCGTCGTTACGGTGATGCCGCTATTTTTAATAGCTGCCAGCTGGAGGTCGAGATTTGTCGGTGTGACATTGTACGCACCCGTGCTGGCGGTATCTACCGAGTGATATACCAGTACAAGCCACGTTTTTGTCGCTTGGGCCTGGGCTATCCAATCGGCAACTTGCGCTGTCGTGGTTGTGTTATCAATATTCTGCACCTTAATGTCATAGGCGTTAAAGTTGTCCTTGCCGTTTAACCCGGCTTCAACGCCACGGGTAGCTGTATAGAGTGGCTTAGCGTCGTTGATGATCGCTTGATTGTACCGACCTTCCGGAAAGGCAAAATTGGTCACGGGTTTATTGGTCCAGTTTTGGAGTTTGGTCTGTGAGTTGGTAAGTTCACGGTCGTACTGGGTTTTGTTAAGCATTGTCATGTCGGGATGTGTGAGAGAATGTGAACCTATTTCGTGTCCGGCTGTCGAAAGTGCCTTTACCTGAGCTCGGGTCATGTAGCCGGCATTATCTACGAAGTTAGTAATGATGAACTGTGTTGATAAAAAGCCGTACTTATTAAGTAAGGGTAGTCCGTTATTGTAGGTACTTGCGTAACTATCGTCGAACGTAAGGCTGACGAGTGCACGGTTGAGTCCTATTGGCGTGTACGGTGTTAGGCTGGCGTCGTCGATACTCAGCGTTCCCTTAGCAGCAATAACGTGGAGAATTGTCATGTCGACAGCATCTTTGGGAATGGTAAACGTGGTAGTAAAGTTTACCCAAGAGGTGCTGCTAGCTTCGGGCAGGCCGATAGATTGATAGACTGACGATCCATCTGGCATGGTAAATGCTGCCACGACCTCGGTTTGGACAGTCGCCTTGTAGAAATCGCTAAAGCGGTACTGGCTACCAGGATTTACCGGAACGGAATCAAAATACCATTTTGCATCACCATCAGTGTAGGCGGTAATTCTTGCCTGGACGGCTCTGCTTCCCGAGTGTGCTCCGCTGGTAAGGTAGCTAAAGCTTGCAGTGTTAGTCCCCCAGTCGTCCGCGTGCCAATTAAGCGGTTGGCTGCTATTCAGTGGGTCGACAGTCTCTACCGAAGCATTAGGGACGAGATTTCCACCGGTCGAGTTGTTGACCGTAACGGTGACGTCGTTTGATGTTGCTGTTGTGCCCAGCGTATTACGAGCAACGGCCGTGATTGTATGGTTGCCATTTGCCGTGGTTGTCGTATTCCAATTGGTTTGGTATGGTGCGGTGGCTACCTCGCCGCCAACGTTTACGCCATCTATCTTAAATTGAACGCCGGCAATGCCAGAGGTGTCGCTGGCAGTCGCCGTGAGTGTGGTCGAGCCGCTAACGGTCGTGCCACTAGTGGGCGTAGTAACAGCTACAGTGGGTGTAGATGCAGGGGCAGCCGCGGTAAGTGACGTATCGTCAATACTTAGCGCTCCAACGCTATTTATAAGATGAAAAACCGTCAGATTTTTCATGCCCGCCGGTACAGTGACGGACGCGGTTGTTTGCGTCCAGTCGCTGCTGGTAACGACGGTCGCCATTTCAATATAGCTGTAGCTATCAGCGCCGTCATCAAATTGGGCGACAATGCTGGTGGGGACGGATGATTTATAATAATCGGAAAAGTTGTATGTTTGGCCTGAAGAAACGGCAATAGGTGAAAAATACCACTTTGCGTCACCATCAACATGGCTGTTCATTTGAAGCTTTACGCTACGCGCGCCGGTGTGTCCAGTTGTGTCGTAGGTAAATACTGCAGCGTTTGTGCCCCAGTTACCCTGTTGCCATCCTTCGGGTGCCGTACCGCTTGAATTCAAGGTTTCGACCGAAGGGTTTGTAATAAGATTGACGCCGAGCGCGTGAGCTTGAGAGACAAGAAGACTAGGCGGTCCGACAACTAACGTAAAAGCTATGACTATTGCTACTATAATGCGTCGTTTCATGTGATACCCCATCTCTCACTAGTTACCTGTCGTTACTATATACCTAAACGTGTGAAAAATACCACATATTCACGTATTACTCATGTTTATTTTATTTGCGAGTACAATAGGCCGTAGTGATGCTGATAATAAAGAAGCGGTATGATCGGCGAAAGTGGTGGGTTATTGTGGGGTCTCTGGCAGCCGTGGGTATGGTATGTCTTAGCGGTTTATATATAGCCAAGATAGCTTCACCGTTTAAGCAAACGGCGACTTCGGGTAGCGAGAAACATCGCGTTTCGTCGCTAGGTCAGCCGAGTGACACGGAGGTTTTGGCGGTTACTCCTACGCCCCCGCAGTCGACAGACTGTACGACGGCGACAAAGAAAAAACCGGGGCTTGCCGCTGCTCCTTTGCTGCAACTCAAAAAACTTGCCCAGTACGAAGCGGTGTGCAATAGCGGCGTTGTGTCGCGGCTATCGATCTTTGCGCTGACGCCAACTACTACCGCCGAAGCGCGCACGTATGCCGCTGATGTCATAACGCAGTTGCGCGCGTTCGCGAAATATCACGTATCACCGGTGATATTTTTTGAGCCTGTTACGACGCACGGAAAGATAAATTTGAGTCTTTATCGGAGGGGCTTGTATAATACGGCTCTCGACACATACTTCAACACTATAAAACAGGCCGGCATTACCGACACTATGATGGGCACTTGGGTGCCGATTCCTGAAGGAAACCTGCCGGAGTGGACGAGTGTTAAGCCTGATGATTTTGTTGGCAGCGTTACCCGTGCCGTCACCTATCAAAAAAGGTATTTTCCAGCGAGCCGTGCGAGTATTTTGCTTGATACGATGACGTACACGACACCGGAAAACTACGATAATGGTAAGGCGGTTAGCCTACTTCCCTTCGTAAAAAACATACCAAAAGGGCTGGTAGATAGTTTTGGTCTGCAGGGTTTCCCATGGTCGCCTCCGGCAACGGAAAAAGGTGCAACTAACGGCCGGCCAAAAGATTACCTGCGCATTAGTTTTGCGGTAGAGGCGGCTCGTGCGCTGAAGGTAAAACACATCTGGCTTAATACGGGTACGTTTGCTACGTCGTACGTCAACCAAAAAGGCAAGGTCACGGCAGCGCCCGCCCAGAGGCTGTCGCTTTTGAACGAAGTCGTCACGCAAGTACAGACTCTTCAAGCTCAGGGTTTTATCGTCAGCGTGCATATGTTTAACGAAGACAAATCACGTACGGCAGAGGGTATTGATTGGTCATATTGGCACGGTAGCGACTACGCGTCGAGCAAGTCGACATATGTTTTTAAGATTTTTGCGCATAGCCTAGAGCAGCTTAAGGTGCCGTTATGGCTGTTTGATACGTAGTTTTGTGACAAAAAAGAACCGCCTCTTAAGGGGCGGTTCTTTTATTTCAGCCTTGTTTAGCCGAGTGTTTTTGCTAAATTGCGGCGGCTGCTGACATAAATGTACGTGACGTACACGATCAGGCCGAGTGCAACACTTGAGAAGATGATGTTTTCAGCCATACCTGTGCGTGGAAGCTCAGCAGGCATTTCCGTGACAGGAGTCTCGGGTGTTTCTGGAGTTTCCGGAGTGGTTGTGACTGGCACCGTAGGAATAGTAACGGTAACGACAGCTGGGTTACAGCCATGCTGTGGGTTGTCATTTGCCGTGCTATCGCCGGTAAAACAAGCAGTGTTTTCGATGGTTCCGGCAGTTTTGCTGGTAACTTTTACCAGGTATTCCTTAACGACCGATTTTCCTGGCTTAATAGTACCAAGGTTTTCGCTTAGCTGACGCTCGGCGGGGTTACTTACCAGTTCGATGCCGGCAGGAAGCGTGTCGGTCATGACTGTTTTTGCCATGTCGTTGTAGCCTTTGCTGTCCGCGGCGCCGATATTGCTGACCTCGATGACATATTTCAATGTATCACCTGGCTTTGCAACGACAGCTGCCTCGGCAGTGTCCGCTTCGCTGAGGGCGCCACCTGTGGTGACGTTCTGAACTTTTTTAGTGATGATTCCTTTTGGATGCCAAGCGAATGCCGTTGATGTGAGGCTGGCGATGCCAATCACGCTTGCAATGCTTGCTACGAGTACGAGTTTACTTACCTTCATAAGTATATCCTTTCGTTACGTTGCTCCGTTAGTCTCTCTAAACTAGTTGGGATTGTGCTTAAGTTTACCACAAAATAACGAAAAAGTCAAGTTTACTCAGTAAACTGTCAGTTATTGCAAGCGAATACTAAGGCCGATGCCACCAAATTCGGTGCATACGAACGTAGGTTCTGTAGGCGTGCTGAGTGATGCGTCGAAGGCATACCCCAGGTCATTAAACTCTTTAAAGCGCTTGGGATCGGTAATACGCGAGGTAATAAGCCAGCGGGCAAAGGCTCCCCGGGCGATCTTGGCGTGAACAGCCGTAAATGCGGGCTGTCCGGTTTTGGGGTTAACGGTAAGGAAATTGGGCGTTACTACCCTGCCTGTATCTACGTAGGGCAAGACGGCTTTAGTGTACTCGACCGACGATGTATTGACGATAATCCCCTCTTCCGGGAGCTGAGAGGCTATTTTGCTGCCCCAAAAATCATAAAGACTACCTAGTCGTGGCAGCTTGTAGCCCATTTCGAGCCGGTATGGCCGAATACCGTCGTAAGGCCGCAGGTAGCCATATAAGCCCGAGAGAATCCAGAGTGTCGAGTCTGCATAGTCGCGGTCCGCCGGTGAAAGCTCCCCAGCACGGAGGCCGCTGTAAATATCGCCGATAAAACTGTCGATAGCCATGGTTTGCGTGCCATTTTCCCAGTTATTGATGGTTGCCTGGGTTTTTGCGGCCAGACTTTCAGAAATATGCATCGCTTTTTGAACTTCGATAGTGGAAAGAGTTTTGAGCAGTGCCGCAAGCTGCTCCGCTTCCTCTAAAAATACTGGCTGTCGCAAAACACCCGCAGGCTGGTCGCTAGTACGCATAGTTTTGGACGAATGAAGAAGAATGACCATGACCGAATTATATCAGATCCCCTTCGCGGTTTTGTATCGGCAGAAGTGTGGATATATGGTATGATAGTCAAAGTTATTAAAAACGATTGGATACACATGGCCAAGCATAAAAACTGGCACGGCGCCACACGCAAGCGGCTTTTGAAGAAAAAGCTAAAAGCGCTCAAGAAAAAAGCCCTTAAAAAGGTTTAAGCAAAACGACCCGGTTCTGGGTCGTTTTTAGTTATGCAGCTTTGTTTTTAGCTTGAGGTTGGACAGATATTGGCGATGGTTGAGATTTGGATAATTACTCATGTAGTTCATGTGCTTATCAACGAAGAGCAGCGCGTCGTTTGACAGTGCGGTATATGTCGAGCGCGTATTGTAGTCCGTGCTTGCCACCATCGCGATCAGTTCACTGCGAAGCCAGATTCCCTCACTAGATTCAAAAAACGTTTTTCTTTGTGTCGGACTAGACATTACCTACTAGTATGAACTAAAAGTCCTATTTTACCTAATCGTAATGACGATTTACTAATATTATGTTATTATAAGTTTTGCATCTATTTCCTGCAACCGGAGCTGATCGATATGTCCCAGTCCCAGCCCGCAAGGGCCGGAAAGTCCTGGAACGACCAGACCGTGGCGATCCCTCGGGACGCCGACGGCAACACGCCGACTCCCGAGCCTGGCGCTCAGATGAGGAACTTCGGTACCTCAGATGGCCAGGCCGACCGCCGGCCGACGACCGTCGACGAGCACGGGCGCGTCAGTTCGGGCGACCCGCAGTAGAAAGGGGTGCGCCGGCAGGCGGCAGAATTGCTGGAGCGGCGCTATGACGCGCCGCTCCATGCAGTCTCCCCTGCCTTTTTTTAATTGGAAATTTATTCTTCGGCAGATGACTTGGTGAGTGTAAATAGCTGAGCGAGACCCCAGGCGGCCAAGCTGTAAACCAAAATAGCGACAACACTGCTGATTTCAAACGTTGAGTGTCCATACGATGGCTGGTAGCTGAAAATACCATAGAACGGCCATGCAAACACGCCGCTCAGCCCGTAGATGAAGTCTACGAAAGCATTTCCTTGGTTGGCTGCTAGGAGTAGCAGCATAATGCGCAGTGCCAGCAGTACAACGATGATCCCTGCTATGTAGTAAATGATATTTCGGGCGACGACGCCGGGATTTGCGGCTCTTGCAGTAGTGACGCGCTGGCGCTGGATATTCGTGTTGCCTGCGCGCTCGTTAGTTTCTCGTACTTCGGTGGTTTGCTGATCTTTATCTTCGTTCATGGAACGATCCCCCTGATTACTTGTACTTTTAGCGTAGCACGGCTGCGCATAGGTGAAAAGTGGCTATCAGCTATTTTTCAACGGGCTGCCGGAGGATAGTGCGTAGTTTTTCCGGGGCTACCTTTCTAAAATCACTCAGGTATATTTCGTGATGCTTTTTTGCTAGCTTTAAGCCTTGCTGCGGTATGAATTCCTCGTGCATTTGCTTCAGGACGGCGGCCTCGTCGTCGAAAGATCCGATATGCAGGGTTTGCACGCATTTGCCTTCATCGAGAGTTTCAAACCGAACTTCAGCAAGGTTGGCTGGCGGGCCTTTTTCACTCACCTTTTTAATTGCGGCGTCGAACATCTCCCGGGTGATCCAATCCGGCTGCATGATCATAAGCGTGAAATCCCACTGTGACTTGTCGCGTGCGGACGTAAATGTTGCCATATCCTCCGCCCACCACAGGCCTTCGAGCGGCATGACCACGTAATCTTTGCCGAGCTGCTGTTTGCTGGCGAATTTTAGCTTGTAAGCGACCGGATAAAGCGCTTGGATGGCATCTTGGAATTCTTTTGAGGTATTCGGGTCACCGTGACCGTCGATCATGAGGCATTGCCGCTTGGGAATGTCGAGAATGCGGAACTGGTGATGTTTTGCCTTGTAGCTGTCGAGGGATTTTTTGAAGTCGATTTTATCCATGCTACCAGTATAATGAATATATGACAGAGCACCGACTTTTCAAAATGAGTTTTGCGCGTATTTATCCCCTCTATATTACAAAAGTAGAGAGAAAAGGCCGCACCCAGGCAGAGGTCGACCAAGTAATCCGCTGGCTTACTGGTTACAGCCAGGATGAGCTTCATAGTTTACTGGAAAAACAAATCGATCTCGAGGGGTTTTTTGCCAAAGCTCCCAAACTCAACCCTTCCCGCCGGTTAATCACAGGAATGATTTGCGGCGTGAGGGTCGAAGAGATCGAAGACGCGTTAATGCGAGAGATCCGCTACATGGATAAACTGATTGACGAGCTTGCGCACGGAAAAGCGATGGAGAAAATTCTACGGAGTGATGACGCTAGCGCGTAATTAATGCCCGCAGCTGACAACTATCCTCCGCAGGTACTGTCAGAGAGTGGCTCGAGATGCGAAAAGCGCTGTTTCACTTCTTCAGCCGTTGGGCGATCTTTCTGGGCGAAAATGACCACATTGCCTATGAGGTTGTTTATTTGAGAGAGCTCCTCCATGCTGGGTTTTTCGCTATGCTGATGGCCGTCGTGTGCGTAGGCGGTAGCGGGAAGCAGATCGCTGATAAATGGTATATACGATGTCTTTTCCGAAGAAAGGTTACTCGCTTTATTAAAGAAAGTTTCTAGATCTTGTGTTGTGAACTCCTGGATAGTTCTTTGCTTGTAGCTTTTTTCGTCACCGCTATAAATATAAACGTTGTTTCTCGGAGATAGGTCGGGAAAATCTTTGCCATGGATTGGCACCTGACGCACGGCAAGGAGATTGTCGAACCTATAGCCTAAAGAGTCGGAGGGTCCGCCAATGAGGTTCCATCCGTAATTCTTTAGCACCAATCCTCCCGTCATTCCCTTCCAGTGAATGTGAACGACCTGATTTTTGTTGTCATGAAAATGAATTGGGCTTGCTGGCAGTTCTTCCGAACAGCTGTCTTTTATGTAGTCTGTCTGGTACTTTGAATCAGCAAAATGCTGTACGGCACCGTCAATAACAACCTGCATGCGGAAATGATAGTGATCTACCTGTGGGTGCCGGATTGCGCTGGGGGTCAGTATGTACGTAGAGATTATGAAGAGTAAAAATAATCCTACTATAGCGACAGCGACGTTAAATGCCTTTGCGAGCCAGCGTCGTAGAGTGGTGAGTTTTTGGGTGCGTGTCATCATGCTTTATTAGTTGTCTATTTTAGACTTTGCTTCACTTTTGTTCAGCCTATCCAGGCTTTTAATACTGTATTCATGCCGCACGTGGCCTTTGATGTAATCAAGGCTAACTCCTACCTTCTTTTTTGGATTAAATATATTGTAACTGTCGAAAATAGTCTTAGTTTTGTTAAACAATTCTTCCATAGGTTCACCGAACATCAAGTGCCGGTACGGTGCGCGCATTAATGAATCGTTGTGTTCGCCAGCAGCGGTGCCGCCTAGGCTTTGGATCATTTTATAGTAGTCATTGGTGAGCGAAAAGATTTTTTCTCGATCGGCATGGTCAGACAGGTTCATGAACGGCTGCATATGCAAGTTGGCGTCACCCGCATGCCCCCACACGGCAATTGTTAGTTCGTATTTGGTGAAGATCTTGTACGCCTCTGTGAGGAACTGGCTGAGCTGTTCGGGCGGAACGGTGCCATCTTCAATAATTGGCAGTGCCTTAAGCTTGCCCGGGATAGTCCACATGACTGCAGCTGCTGAACGACGAAGTTTCCAGTACGAAGCTTTTTCAAGCGGGTCGTACTTGACGACAGAGCTGGTAGCGTAGCGCAGAAAGACATCACTCGCCTCCTTTTCCTTGAGATCACGTTCCTTGTCGTCGGCATTGTCAAACTCTGTCAAAAGGACAAACTCAGGCAAAGGCCCGTCGGGCAGCAGCCCGGCTAGTAGTGAGGGTGCTTGCTCGTTAACGAGCGACAGCAGATTTTTATCTACAATCTCCAGAGCGCTTGGCCTCAACTCATGGATATGACTCGCGGCTGTACAGACGCTGTTGATATCGTCATAAAAGCTAACAAGCAGCGTGACTTTGTGGGGATCTGGGAGAGGCAGCGTGCGAAGACGTATACTCGTTATTAAAGCGAGTGTTCCCTGTGAGCCGACGATTACTTGAGGCAGATTGAATATATTCTCGTTTCTGATTTTCCATAAGGCATAGCCTGACGACTCTTTGGTGACATTCGGGTGGTCGTTGTAAATGGTCGCGGCATTCTGGTTTAGCAGTTCGTCAATTTGCCTGTAAACATCACCCTCGAGTGTCGACAGCTTCTTCTTTTCGTTCAGCTGGTATTCGTCCATGGGGTATATCCACGTCGCCGTACCGTCGGCAAGAACCACCTGAAGGGCTTCAACGTACTCTCTTGTCGAGCCGTACTTAACTGATTTTTCGCCGGCCGAGTTATTAGCCACGGCGCCCCCGATAGTACATACACCTATCGATGCGGGGTACGGAGGAAGGTACTGGCCGTGTTGGCTCAATCTGTCTTGCAGACGCTCGTACATGCACCCTGGCTGTACGACTACGTAATCCTGTCCAACTTCAAGTATTTGGTTCATGTGCTTAGTGAAGCCAATAATTACACCATCGCCGATTGGTCCGCCGCCTTGGTCGGTGCCGTTGCCTCGTGCCGTGAGCGAGGTTGTCATCCCCGCTTGGCGCAGTTCATTGGCAGCCGCCACAAGCCCTTGTACGTCGACACTATCTCTTGGGAATACGATGGCCGAGGGTGTGATCTCAAAAATACTGCCATCGGTCGAATAATAGTCGAGGTCTTCGGTCTCAATACTTATCTCGCCGCTGATATGGTTTTTGAGTGTCGCAACCAGCTTTTCCTTAGGCGACTGCACGTCTCTGAAAGGCTGCGCTAGCTGCTCTCCGTATTGCAAATGTTGGTCTGCAATGGCGTATGGTAAAAAGTTCTCGAGTACCCAGCGATCCGCTTGCCTTCTTGCCTGCCAGCCTTCACTGCCGCTAATAATGCCAGTAGCTGTCTGAAGTATTGCCCACCCATCCCCAATCGGGACGGTGTATTCTGGTTCTTTTGGAACGTACGCTTGTTGCGGTTCGTCCTGTGACATGCGCTTAAAATTATCTGCAAGCCAAATGGCATTGTGGATTGCGGTTTGTGCCATACCGCTATAAGGTGTGGCCGCCGCATCCCCAATAACGTAAATATTTGGGTTGTTCGACTGAAAGTACTCATTCACGACTACTTTGTGGCGCGTGTCTAATGTGAACAGACTCGCAAACTGCTCTATAAAAGGGTGCGTGCGCGTGCCGGCCGTCCAAATAGTCACATCACTGTCGTAGGTATCTTTGTTGGTTGTAATGGTGGCCGGGGTTGCTTCGAGTACTTTTACGTCTGTAATGACATCCACGCCAATTGCCTGTAACCGATTTTCTGCGGCAAGCGAAGCCTCAGGCTCTAGGCGGCTGAGAATCCGTGGCGCCGCTTCGATTAAACGGGTATTTATTTTTGGTTCCTGGAGGCCGTATTTATTGGCGACGGCTTTTGCAAAACTCAAGATATCCGCTGCGACCTCTACCCCGGTGGGGCCTGCGCCAATAATTGTTATATTTAAAGCGCCTGTCGAGGTCTT
>CAMLKC010000016.1 GCA_946480595.1 uncultured Candidatus Saccharibacteria bacterium | reverse complement strand
TATCCTTCAAGGAAAGTTTTTTGCCGATACTACACAGCTACGCGTCCCTGGATTACTCGTGGTTGGCCGCCATGACCGCCAGAGGTACCACGAAAATAGCCAAAACTGGCAAGTACCACCGATGCTCAGCGCTATGACCGTTAATTCAGGGCATCATTTGCCGGTACGCCAGCCCGAAGTTGTCGAGCAGATTATTCGCTCGCACCTCTTGCGCTAATTGACTTTACATTACATAAGTGGTATAATTAAAAGAACAGTCCGGTTTCCCGAAGGGACAAGCAGTATGAAAAGATATCTGGCCGATGCACTGTCGCTCCTCCGCGGAGTGGCCATCGTCCCCATCGCCGCCTACGCGTGGATGGAGGACTGGCACACCGCCTTCCTCATCTTCGTCGCCGCGTGGTTCACCGACCTCGTCGACGGCTTGGCGGCCCGGCGCTACGGCACCGTGCTCAGCCCCGACTTCGACATCGACGGCAAGGCCGACGCCATCCTCGGCTTCGGCTCAACCGCCATCGTGCTGGTCTACGCCTGGCTCCACTACGACCCGATCGTCGTGGTGAGCCTGAGCGTCCTGTACGCGCTGACGGTCGCCTTCGGCGGGTGGATGGTCAAGATCATGAACAAGCCGGTCACCCCGGTCCGCCGGTGGGTCACCGCCAGCAACATGATCGTGTTCCACTCCATCGTGCAGATCGGCGCCACCCTGGTGTGGTTCGACTACATGGCATCGGGCCGCGACGCCGCGCTGCGCCTGACCGGCACCCTGGTGCTCGTCGCCGCGCTCAACTACCGCAAGATCCGTCTGTGGTGGAGCGGGCGGCTGCGCCCCGTCACGGCGAAGAGCTGAGGAAGAAGAGAGGAGACGCCAAGGGGCGGCCCACGCGAGTGTGCCGCCCCGTCTTCTTATCTGTTATAATTGAAACCAACATGGCACAAAAAAAGAAGAAGCCAACCGCCGCCAAGTCCGTCGTAAACCGCCGGGCGCGGTTTGATTACGAACTCGGCGACGAAATCGTGGCAGGGCTTGTTCTGACGGGCCCCGAGGTCCGCGCCGCCCGTGACGGCCATATCCAGCTAAAGGGCTCGTACGTCACCATTCGTAACGACGAGCTTTGGCTCAACAACGCCAGCTTCAGCCTCAAACTCAACCAAAAAGGGCAGCCCGGCGCCCGCACTATCGACACCGAACCGCGCAAGCTGCTCGCCAGCCGCAAGCAAATCACCACCCTAGCCGCACGTAAAAAAGATGGTATGACCATTGTCCCCACCAAACTCCTGACAGCAGGCAAGTTCATCAAGCTGGTGATTGCGCTTGGCAAGGGTAAAAAGAACTACGACAAACGCGAAACTCTCAAGCGCCGCGACCAGGAACGCGAATCGGCGCGAGCTATAAAGCAACATAGCTAAGGCCGCACCAAACTTAATCCATCTCCGTCGCCATGTTATACTAGGTCTAATGAAGCTTTACTCCTGGAATGTTAACGGTATCCGTGCGGTAGATAAAAAAGGCGCCCTTGCTGAATTTATTCAAAAAGAGCAGCCAGATGTCATTTGTTTTCAAGAGGTAAAGGCCCACGAGGCCGATATCGACCTCGAGTTTCCCGAATATGAAAAATTCTGGAACTCAGCCACCCGCAAAGGTTATTCTGGCACGGCTGTCTGGACAAAGGTCCCGCCTCTCAACATTACTTACGATCTACCTGACGAACTTGTGACCGAGTACAAGCTCGACAGTGACGCCTACGGCGACCCTTCAAGCGAAGGCCGCGTCATCACCATGGAGTTCGACGACTTTTTCCTCGTGACCGTCTACACGCCAAACAGCAAAAACGACCTTTCGCGGCTAGAACTTCGCCACAAGCAGTGGGACCCTGCTTTTCTTAAGTACGTCGCCGAGCGCGCCAAATCCAAGCCCGTTTTCTTTTGCGGCGACCTGAACGTTGCTCATAAAGAGATCGACCTAGCGAACCCCAAGCCAAATATGGGAAAGCACGGCTTTACGACCGAAGAGCGCGAAGGCTTCGATAAGTTTCTTGAAGCAGGCTTTACCGACACGTTCCGCATGTTCAACCAAGAACCGGCACAATATACCTGGTGGACACACTGGGCCAACTCCCGCGCCCGTAACGTCGGCTGGCGTATCGACTATTTCCTAGCCAGCAGCAATGGCATTGGTATGGTAAAAAACGCCGCTATCCACCCGGATATCATGGGCTCTGACCACTGTCCAATCAGCGTCACCATCGAACTACCCAAGGAATAACATGCCAGCGCCAAAACAACAGCCCGTCACCCTCGAAGAGCTCAACCAGACGATCTGGAATCACATGGAGGCGCGAGACTGGCACGAAAACCCATCCCGCGGGCTGGCCATTTCGCTGAGCCTTGAGGCCGGCGAACTGCTCGAACACTACCAGTGGCAAGAAGAGCCCGTCGGCGGCAAGGACGCTATCGGCGACGAGCTGGCCGACATCTTTATTTACGGCATACAATTTGCGCAGATCAACAATATCGATATCGCCGGGTCTATCCAACGCAAGCTCGAAAAAGCCGCCAAAAAATACCCAGCCGAGAACTTTAAGGGCAAAACCAGCGAAGAAATGCAAAAAACCTGGATCGAAAACAAGCTGGCCCACCGAAAAGCAGGATTATAATGCTTGCGCCCGACATTGCTGCCAGAGTTAACGAAGCTGCACGGCTGCAGGCAACCTACACGCCAAACGCCACTATCGCCGCGCAGCTACAAGAGAAAAACCTCGTCATGTTCGTCGGTCCAGCGTCGGTAGGCAAGAGCTTCCTCATGAACCATATTATGGAGCGTGACGTCGATTTTGGCCGCGTGTCGGTATTTACTACGCGCGAAGCCCGCAGCGACGACGAACCCGGCATGTTTCGGAACCTCCCGCATAACGACGCGAACGTCACCGCGCTGCTTAATAAGATTCAGCAGGGCGAGGTAGTCCAATACGCCGTCCACCCGACCTCCGGCCGCTTTTACGGGTCTGAAATAGCCGACTACGGCAAACCGTTCAACATGCTTGCAACACTCTCCGGCATCGTGAACAACCTCAGACGACTGCCATTCCAGACCACCCATGTTATTGGCCTGGCGGTTGACCCCGACATTTGGCTACAGCGGTTTTACGAACGCTATCCCGAACCCTCCGACGAACGCACTAAGCGTCTGCAAGAAGCCGCCCAGTCCCTACAGTGGTTGCTTGACCCGGCGCATATTCAGGAAATCAACTGGGTAGACAACTCTTCGTCAAACGAAGCCGAGGCTGTCCAATCCGTTATAAATACGGTAAAATTCAATAAAAGAACCGATCCTGCAACTCTTAGGATCGCTCACTCAATGCTTGAGAGATTACAAAAGGAATGACACATGACTGAAAAAAACTGTACGCTGCTATTTTTAGTAAAAGACGACCAGATTCTTCTGGCCATGAAAAAACGCGGCTTCGGCTCGGACCGCTACAACGGCATCGGCGGCAAAATCGAGCCAGGTGAAACCGTCGAGCAAGCACTGGTACGCGAATGCCAGGAGGAAATAGAGGTCACGCCGACCAAGTTTTACAAGGTGGCCGAGCACGACTTCCAGACCCAAAAAGACCAGTCCGACAACCCATGGCGCATGTGGGTCCACGCGTACATTTGCACCGAGTGGGAAGGCGAACCTACAGAAACGGACGAGATGGCTCCAGAGTGGTTTAAGATCAGCGAGATCCCTTACGACCGCATGTGGCAAGACGACATTTTATGGCTGCCAATGGTACTCGAAGGCCGGAAAGTCTTTGGTAACTTTACCTTCGACGACGCTGACAACATGCGGACGCACGATATCCAGGAAATTACCGTCTTTCCCAACGGGCCAACGCCACTAGAGGTCTAGCCCATGGAGATGCACCCGTACTGGCAAAAACAAACCGCTGAAAAGCCGTTGTTTCCCGACATCGAATGGTCCAAGCCCGAGCAGCGAGCGCTGCGAGGTAAATTGGGGATCGTTGGCGGCAACAAGCTGGGATTCGCCGGTGTTGCCGAAGGCTATAGCACCGCGCTGAACGCCGGAGTAGGCGAGGTACGGGTGCTGTTGCCCGACGTCCTTAAAAAAACCATCCCACCTGTCATTACTGATACTATTTTTGCCGCCACCAACCCCTCAGGCAGTCTGGCGAAAGATGCCCGCCTGGAAATGCTGGCACTGGGGCAGTGGGCGACGGGTATCCTGCTGATCGGTGATGCCGGCCGCAACAGCGAAACCGCCATTTTATACGAGGATTTTCTTGCCGACTACAGCGGGCCGCTCATTATTACGCGTGACGCCGTCGACCTTATAAAAAACAGTCCCCAGGCCCTTGCTGAGCGGCCAAATACGCTACTAGTCGTGTCGTTTGCACAGCTCCAAAAGCTGTTCCAAAGCGTGTATTACCCTAAGATTTTGACCTTCAGCATGCAGCTTACTAGCCTCGTCGAAGCACTGCACAAGTTTACCGTCACGTATCCCGTAACGATCACCGTGCTACATAAAGACTATCTGCTCGTCGCCCATGGCGGCAACGTCACCAGCACCGACTGGCAAAACCCCATGGCCATCTGGCGGGGGAGCGTGGCAACAAAAGCTGCAGCGTACTGGCTTTGGAACCAAGGCAAGCCATTAGAGGCGATTACCGCAAGTTTGATGGAAAATGTACCATTTAGTAAAAGTACTCCATAGTTTAGAATAGACCACAGTAAACATGCAGATGACTTATGACGAAATTAGTATCGACCCTTCGATTGACACTGCCGAGGGGCGCTCTGGCTTGGTAAAGTTCGGAACTCATCACTCGAGCAATTTGAAGGTAGCGGTAAAGTTTTTAACCAAAAAAAGGGACGAAGACCTAGCCCGATTCAGGCAAGAAAATGAGATCTTATTTAATCTTCTCAAGCATGAGAACGTGATTCTGCCTTATAGCAGGGTATTAAGCTCAAATGGACTGGATCCACACTATATTATGGAAAAAGCAGACGAAAGTCTGCTCGACTGGATTAGCAGATATCCGACCGATGAAGATATTCCTAAGAAAATTGAAATGCTGTCGATTATATGTGGAGCAGTGCGCTCAATCCAAGCGGAGGGTTATATTCATCGAGACTTGCATGAGAAAAATATTTTTATAGCATACGAAAAGAAAGAGCCTGTCCCTAAAATTATGGACTTCGGACGAAGCTATAACCAGCATGAGCCTTTAAATGAAAGTGAAGATACAGCACCAAGCTGGGGTTATTATCTAATGCCTCCCGAGATAGAGTTTGGCTTGGTGGATCACGACGACCAAGCCTACCTGCTTGGCGACGCTTATGCAATTGGATATTTAATCAAGATGGCCTTAGGTTATCAAGCTGCCTCTAACATCGGACATTTGCTGGATATAAAGGAAAGAATTATCGCCTTCAAGAAAAGTAAAAATGGAGGGTCGGCTAAGTCCTACATCAAGCATCGTGATTTCGACGCACGCAAAAGAGACTACATTGAGTGGTGCAAGAAGAACTCTGAGTGGTCAGAAAAGTCGTTAGTAGTTGAGTTGGATGAGCAAGAAAAATCAGAGGCAATTACAAAACTAGTCAGAGACCTGTCAAATATAAATCATTTGGAGCGACAACCTGATCTAAACATTGCGATCAAAATGCTAAAAAGGTTTATAATTTAACCAATGCAGTTACTACAGCAACCAAAAGTTGATACACCGATCAGCGCATACGAGGATACTCGTCCTGACCCTTCGTATTTAAAGGATAATCGACTTAAGGTTGATACGCTTGATTACAATGATGTCTTGAAGCAATTAATAGAAAAAAGAGCTAAAGAGAGCCTTAGGAGTACGGATAACGTTGTCGCCTTAATAGAATTGGCCGACATTCACTATTCCAAGCAGTCGTACAAATTAGCCGAGAGATATTATCTAAAATCCTTGAGACTGACAAATAATTCAATCCATATACTTCGCAGGATTATCCGTTTATATACCGAAAAGAGGGAGCTCGATGAAGCAGAACATTTTCACAAACTCCTGCTTGAAAAATCATCCAGTTATAACGATATTATCGGCTATCTAAACTTCATTCTTTTCTTTAGCAAAGATTTAACCGAAGAGCGTATACACATATTCGCCCAATACAGCACACATTACCACGATAGCCCAGACATAAGAAACCTTTACGGCGTTGCCTTGTTAAAATTGGGTAAATCCAAGGCTGCATTTCTGGAGTTCCAATCGCTAGAACGAGAACATCCGGAGTTTATCCATGCAGCAAACAATCTCGGAGTCTCATATGTCGCACGCAAAAGTCCTCAGAGTGCCACTAAATATTTCATGCGAGCAATTAGAATAAATCCTAAATTCGTGTATGCCTATCAAAACTTAGCCTCTACATACCTCACCTTAGATAACAATAAGAAAGCTCTCGCTATACTAAGCAAAGCTAAAGCTCTCGATTTGCCCTTGGAAGATAAATGGCTCGGCAGTCTAGCGCAATTATCAGGGGATATAAATCCTGACCAACAAGATGCTATCAATATTCACGAAAATCTACTAAAAAAATATCCATTTAACTCTATTTTTCTCAATAATCTCGGCGTGAACTATAATCGCCAGGGGAAGACAAATGACGCCAGGCGCCTCTACCGACAAGCAGCCGATCATCTCAACGCACTAGGAATTTCTCCTCATCCTCAAATCCATGGCGTTATTTTAAATAACCTCCTTGAATTATCTATCAAGACAGACCACAAAGAAGATGCATCGATAGCCGCAAAAAGCATCCTGAAGATGTTCCCGAATAACATACCGGCTCTCTCGTATCGAATCCGAACATTGATCGATGAGCATAATTTAGAAGAAGCGCGAGAGCTCTCCGAGCGAGCTTATAGCATAGATAAATCACGAGCTGATGTAATTCTGAATTTGAGTTATATCTATTCAGTCGCAGACCTTGATAATGCACATGCGCTCAAGATTCTTCAAGATTTTGAGAATAATTTTAGCGTTACGAATCTGAGTCCTTTTCTAAGAGACTTAGTGTACAACAACCTCGCCTACAACCTCATTAAACTCGAACGCCTTCCTCTAGCTAAGCCCTATCTCGATAAAGCAGGAGATAGCCCTATAGTGATTTCGACCAATGCACTGTTTGAGCTCTATAATGACAATCCCTCAGCTGCGCAGGAGCTATACGAGAAGGCTTTTGCGACAATATCCGATAGTTTTAATCGCGATATGAATATCCTTTTCTCTAATTATGAATTTGCCAAGTACTATTATTCAAAGATGAATTACAACAAGTCCCTTCAATACGTCCAAAAAGGACTTCAATTCGACGTAAATAAAAAAATGTTGAGTCAGCTGAAAGAATTACAGCGTTCAATAGAGAAGAAGATAAAATAGCAAAGTAAAAAGACGACCGAATAGATCGTCTTTTTACTTTGGTACCGCGAGCCGGACTTGAACCGGCACGAGCGTAATGCTCACCAGATTTTGAGTCTAGCGTGTCTACCGATTCCACCATCGCGGCATAGTATCGGCTTGTACCAATGTATTGTACAATAGATGATAGTAGGAATCCAGACCATGAACCCTAGTAATCCCAACGATAAGCGCCCTAACGCACCGCTCGTTCCCCAGCGGGCTTCGTTGCAGGGACCCGATATTCCGTCACGCGGTAACTCTACAGCTATCAACGCAGCTGCGGCAAACATTGTACGCGACCAAGTAAACAGCATCTATGCTGGCAATACAACCACGCCAACTCCGCAAACCACGCCAGTAGCTCCAGTTGCACAACCTCAGCAGCAACCTGCTGCGACTCCAGCCGAAAAACAGCAGCCAGCTCAAGAAGAAGCTCCGAACCCCTACGAACGCAGCCACAGTTATACCGAGCAGGTTCAGGCCGACCAATGGAAGCAATACCACAGCGCATGGCAGGACTATTACCAAAAGTACTACGAACGCTACTACATGGGGCAGGTGTACCGCGCGCGGCAAACACTAGAGGCAAAGGCGCAGGAGGCCTCCTCGCAGCACCAGCCGTCACAACCACAGCAGATAGCGCCACTAAAAGATAACGAGCCTGAGACGCTTTCACGCAGCGAGGCGCTTTACGACCTGCGCGGAAAGCTGCTGCAAAATGTCCGCACATCGGCGCAAAAAGTCCGAAAAAGCCGTCATTTCGTACCAATCACGGCTGCGCTTTGTGTTGTCGTGCTATTCCTTTTCCTGCAGTACAACCGGGTACTTATGGCAAATGTCCAGGCGTACATTAGCCCGGGCGGCGTCGATCCGGCAAATATCATCATCAACCCGTCAACAGATGTCGCGGTCAGTGACGAGCCAAAACTGATTATTCCAAAAATCAACGTCGACGTGCCGGTCGTGTGGAATACCAAGCCCGACTACAACTCACAAATGACCGCCATGCAAGGCGGCGTAGCATGGTTTGGCATTCCTGGCGCCAACAGCCATCCCGGACAGGTAGGCAATACCGTCCTCTCGGGACACTCTAGTAACGACGTCATCGACAAGGGTGACTATAAGTTTATCTTTGCTAGGCTCGACCACTTGGTAAAAGGTGACTCTGTCTTTGTCAATTACCAAGGCAAGCGCTACACCTACACCGTTACCCGAACAGAGGTCGTAAAACCAACGCAGGTGAACAAGCTCGTCTACAAAACCGACAAGCCTATCCTGACGCTCATTACCTGTACGCCACTTGGCACATCGCTTAACCGATTGCTCGTCACGGCAGAGCAGGTGAGTCCAGACCCAACGAATGCCTCAGCCGCCCCAGCCGACTCAGGCAACAGCAAAACCACGACCATTCCCGGTGATTCACCGACGTTTCTCGAGCGCATTTTCGGCGGCAACGACGAGTAGATTAGCTTATTGATTTCTTTGCCGGCCAAAAAAGGGCCACAAAACCGAGGATAGCCAGTGTGGCTGCAACTCCTGAAGCGTATGGCAAGAAGAAAATAAACAGTAGTATTGCCATCAAAAATTCGACAGCCGTAGCGCTCGAATTAAACAGCATGAACGCGCCTGCGATTAAAGCGAATAAAGCAACGACGCTGGCGACAGTCAGCGCGAATACGTTAATTCTGCAGCCCATAAATACCCGGATCGCAAACGTAAAACAAAAGGCTACTAAAATAGCCATGCACGCCACAGAGAGCGGCCACCAGTCCAAATAGCCCGAAAAATTCCCGACGACATACACGACAGCCATCCACCCGAACCAAACGCCCGCGATCGCCAATACTGCGGCGATAAACTTATCAAACATGCGTCCGGTGAAGCGGGGAGTAGTATCCATATACTACGATAGTATCATCTGCACGCGCTCTAAGTGATACCCCGAGCTGTCTTTGCTAATGCCGTAGAGGTATTTTGCGTTCGGGCTCAATGTCACGCTGAATCCTGGAACAACGGGCATAATATCGTGCTGGTTAGTGCCGTCAAACTCATAAAGACGGAGCATGCCGTCGCGGTCGCCAAGTGCCGTATAGCCATCGAGCCACTCAAGCTTTTGCGTGACTTTACTGCCGCCCTTCACTTTGGTGGTTGTTTCTTTTTTCAGTTCAAGGTCATAGGTTTTAAACGTGTCACCGCGCTGGGCAATAACAAAGCGGCCAGCCGTTCGATTAGTGAGGTACCGTACACCGCCAGGGAAGTCCAGCGAGGCAACTTCTTTTAGGTTTGCGGCTTCAGCGGCCGTCTCGGGCAGGTCGCCGTCTCCAACGTAAACAGTTACCTTATCGCCATACGCAACGGTTTCGTATATCTTGCCAAAGTACCGGCCAAGCGCAATATGCAGCGGTGCTTTACCGTCATCTTTAAAGCTCTTGATAGTCGTTGCCTGCGGGTCGCCATCTTCGTAGTAGCCGACGGTCCGGGTCTTAGTTTCGGGGTTAAGCGTCGTCGTGTACACGATGGTCCGTTGGTCAAAAATAGAGAACTCGGCCGCATCCGTCACCAGTGGGCGGGAAAGGGTCGCTGCACCTAGGTCGATCTTGCGGACATCGCCGCCAATCTGAGCATATAGCGTCTGACTATCATTACCGCTAAAAACGATCTTCGTGGCCTGGATATCAAGCAGACGGGTAACGTTTTTGGTTGCTGTGCCGTCACGGGTGTCTACCACTAGCCACTCTATACGATCACCGCCATAGATATGCTTGACCATTAGGTAGCGGCTACCGGAGTCCCAGTCAGAAATCGTAAACGACTGCGATTTGCCCTGCGCCGGGTGAGTATACGCCTCGGAAGGAATCGTCACAGTCGACATGGCAACTTTATCGTTACTAATATCAGCCAGCTTGATCTCGGGCGTATCAGCTTTTTCTTTAATTGCCATCCACTTGTCGTCAGGTGACACCGAAGTGCTTGTCACGGTTTGCAGATCGGCCGTACTTTCTGCCTGTAGGTTTACCGGCACAAACCGCGTGTAACTGAGCCACAATACCGATCCAGGAACAATATCGACGCTTTTTTGCCAAGGGTTGTAGCCATTACGTTCCATCTTTATAAAGTGGCTGCCCGAAGTAAGCGTTGCTTTGGACGGTGTCCGGGTCTTAAACGGTACGCCGTCAATGGTAACGTTGGCGCCATTTGGTTTTGAGTCAAACTGGACCAGGCCGCCTTGCTCAATTTTTCCGTCGTTACCGTTGTAACGATAGCCTAGCATAATAAAAACAAGCACAGTCACAAGGGTTACAACGGCAATCGTCATAAACCCATAGGAAGCGATACGCCGAATCAGCAATTTGCGTTTAGATGGTTGGTGATACATTACCTTATATTATACAACCTCCACCCTAAAACTACTTGCATAATCGCCTTATTTTACCTACTATGAAATGTAACAAACATATGCGGTAAAACGCTGCCAAATCAGAAAGTAGGGGATGCGAGCATGAGCAAAACAGTCACGATCAACGGCCGGATGTATGACGTCCATACTGGAATGCCCGTTGACAGTACGCCCACGCACCAGCCCGCGGAATCACACCCTTCGAATACGGTTCATCACACCGTTCAAAAATCCCAAACGCTCAACCGCCGTATCGTAAAAAAGGCCGGTCCGGCAGTCTCATCCCACAGCCAGCCAAAAGTCCGCCCCGATATTTCACGCCACGCTGGAGTAACGAAGTTCGCACCGCACCCCGTAGCAGCGAAAAAGCCGGTGCCCTCGGCCTCTGACCACCACGTACCGCACCCGATCGCGCAGCGCGTACACCACAAACAGGCTGCTATGCAAATGAAACCGCAGGCGCAACCAGCGCCAAAGCCTGCCGCGGTTATTAAGGCGGAGGCCATACAAGAGTCGCTCGATGCCGCGCCAAGCCACAGCGCCAACCACCAACAAGTTCGCAAGACAAAGCGCTACCCACGCGTCTTAAGCGTCGCCTCTGCATCACTGGCGCTACTGCTCCTTGGCGGGTATTTTACGTATCTCAATATGCCGAGCCTCTCTGTTCGCGTGGCGGCAGCACAAGCAGGCGTTAACGCATCGTTTCCTTCGTACCACCCAGACGGCTACAGCCTGAACGGCCCGGTCGCCTACACACAGGGACAAGTGACAATGAAATTCGCCTCCAACTCCGGCCCGCAAAACTTCACCGTTTCACAGTCCAAGACCAGCTGGGATTCCAGCGCCGTACTTGAGAACTACATCAAAGACAAGGCTGGCGACAACTATATTACGTACGATGAACACGGACTGACCATTTACACCTACGGCGGCAACGCTGCATGGGTCAACGCAGGCGTCCTCTATACCATCCACGGCGACGCGCCACTCTCTGGCGACCAGATCCGCCATATTGCGACAAGCATGTAAAGCACAGAGACCAAACATAAAACCATGGTATAATTAGTCTAATTATGACTACTGTTCGTACCCGTTTTGCACCCAGCCCGACCGGCTTTCTACATGTCGGTAATATCCGTACCGGCCTTTTTGCGTACCTCGTTGCCCGGCACGAGGGCGGCAAGTTTATCCTGCGCCTTGAAGATACCGACAAAAAACGTGAGGTAGAGGGAAGTGCGGATCATCTTTTGAAGTGCCTTGAAGTACTTGGTATCCAGTACGACGAAGGTATCGAGATCGGCGGGCCATTCGGACCATACAAGCAGAGTGACCGCCTCGAAATCTACAAAGCATGGGCGCAAAAACTCATTGACGCCGGCCGCGCCTATGCCGACCCATACACCCCCGAGGAACTCCAGGCATTCCGCGACAGCGCCAAGGCCAACAAACAACCATTTTTGTACCGCAACCACCGCCCGGAAAACCCCCCAGCTTGGGACGGTACGATGCCGCTTCGCCTTAAGAGCGACCCAAAAAGCTACACATGGCACGACGAAGTCATGGGCGAGCTGTCTACGGGAGCCGAAGTAATTGACGATATTATTCTCATAAAATCCGATGGCTACCCAACCTACAATTTCGCTCACATCGTCGACGACGCTGAAATGGAAGTCACGCATATTATTCGCGGGCAAGAATTCATCTCTAGCCAACCAAATTACCTCAACATTTATGAAGCCCTCGGCCTAGAGCGCCCGATTTTTGCAACCATGCCGCACATTTTGGCGGCAACCGGCGGCAAAAAACTCGGCAAACGCGACGGCGCAAAAGACGTGCTCGACTATATTCGTGACGGCATTCTGCCAGAAGCGCTGACAAACTTCATTGCCAGCCTTGGCTGGAACGACGGCACCGAACAAGAGATTTTTTCAAAGGAAGAGCTGATCGAAAAGTTCAGCCTTGACCGCGTTCAGCGCAGCGGCGCCCGTTTTGACGAGCAGCGCCTCCTATGGATGAATGGTCAATGGATCCGCCAGCTAGAACTCGGTGATCTATATAACCGCGTGGCTGATTTTTGGCCGGAAAGTGCGGAAAACGCCGACGAAGAGCGTAAAAAGCACGTACTCTCCCTAGTACAGGATCGTCTTAAAACCCTCAAGGACCTGCCAATGATGACTAGCTATTTCTTCGCTGCGCCGCAGCCCGACTGGACCTTGATATCTGAAAACAAGCAGCTGAAAAAA
This sequence comes from uncultured Candidatus Saccharibacteria bacterium, assembly GCA_946480595.1. The sequence goes on along the minus strand of CAMLKC010000016.1, from coordinate 6,053 downwards.
CTCGACAACAGCGAGGTACAGACACTACTGACACAGGCAACCGCCGCGCTTAAAGACATCGAGTTCACCCCCGAAAACATCCAGGAAGCACTGAACGGACTCCTTGAAACGACCGGCCAAAAACCAGGTGTACTGTTCAGCCTCATTCGCATTGCCGTTTCATGGGCACCTTTTAGCCCGGCGCTCAACGACACCATGGCAGCGCTCGGCAAAGAAACTTCGCTGCAACGGCTAGAAACAGCGACACAACTAGCCGCCGGCCAATAGCCGCACCTTGGCATGCTTCTGGTATAATAACCGTAAGCATGAACGACGAACTGAAGAAACCGCGTCTGTTGAAACGTGTCGGCAGCTGGATCCGACATCACCGCACAGCGAGTATTATCATTGCCGGGGCAGTGCTAATAATCATCGCTGGCGTAACCGCGTTCGTTTTACTCTCACAAAAACCAGCCCAACCATCCGTCGTCCATTTAACCCCCAAGCCAAAGCCTAAAGCAGCCGTTTATTATTCGCCGCTGACCGGCCTTAAAGTTGCCAGCAAAGCCGCCACAACGCAACCCGTCACGGCTATCATGATTGAAAATAGCCCCGATGCCAGGCCGCAATCGGGCCTTAAGCCAGCAGGTGTTGTTTTTGAGGCTATCGCCGAAGGTGGTATTACCCGGTTCCTTACACTCCACCAACAGGATAAACCGCAACTCATCGGGCCGGTGCGGAGCCTCCGCATGTACTATGTTGACTGGCTGGCCCCATTTAATGCCAGCATTGCGCATGTCGGGGGAAGCGCAGGAGCGCTAGCTGAGGTCCGAAACGGCAAATACCGCGATATCGACCAGTTTTTTAACGGCGGCTACTACTGGCGCGCAACCGACCGCTACGCACCGCACAATGTCTACACGAGTTTTGCCAAACTCGACGCACTCAACAAGGCAAAAGGTTACACAAACTCTAACTTCAAGGGATTCAGCCGGGTAGACGAAAAGCCAAGCAAAAAGCCGAACGCCACAAAAATCACGATTAACTTTAACGGCTACGCGTCGCTCTACAACACCAGCTACACGTATCACAAAAAGAATAATTACTACAACCGCTCACTCGCTGGTGAGCCGCACATGGACCGTGAGGCCGGACAAATCACCCCAAAGGTCGTCGTTGCCCTTAAAGTCAATGAAACGACCGTCCTGGAAGACGGCTACCGCGAGTCGATTAATGCAGTCGGAAGCGGCGGCGCGGTCATTTTCCAAAACGGTACCGCCCAAAATGTCACCTGGCATAAGGCGACCAGATCGAGTCAATTAACATTCACGGATAGTAAAGGCAAAGACGTTCCGCTCATACGCGGCCAAACATGGATTGCCGCCATACCGAACGGCAAGGGGAGCGTATCATGGCAGTAGAGAAACAACCAAACAAACGGCCCGCGATGATCCGCGAATACTGGCCAAGATTCCGCCGGTATTCAATTGTTTTGACAGTGCTCATGCAAGTCGTCATGGTGCTTGTGATTGGTTGTGCACTACTTGTTTCGCGGGCCGTCGACGCCAATGACCCGTCGCTCTGGATTACGCTTCTTGCCATTCTTGTCACTTGTATCGGCCTGAATGTCATCCTAGTAACACAGTTGACCACGCCATTTAAGGACCTGACGAGCGCCCTGACGCATATTTCAGACGAGCCCAACAACGTTACACCGCCCAATCCTAATGCGCGGCATTTTGAGCGCGACGGGTTCAAGCCTCTTTTACAGCTTATTTACGAGCTTGCCTCTGACAAAGACAGACAGGAAGAAGCTGAAGAAAAAGCTGCGAAAAGTTCACCTGCAACCGACTTTGCCACGGCGCTCAATAACACCTCGGCCGGCTTTATTATCATGAACGCGAAGCAGGATATTTTGTACGCCAATGCCCACGCGCCAGTTCACGCCACACCCGAAGGCAACCAGGTGATTGATCTTCTTTTTGACGATGATGTGACGCTTGAAGCGTGGCTAAAGGACTGCGAAGACAATGCCGTCCACGCCGAGCATACCTGGTCGCGGATCCCGAATAAAATCACTGGTGAGGAGGACCGCAAAATCTACGACGTCACCGCCTCTTATCAAAAGGGAAGCGAAGCCGAGGTGGTCATTACGCTGTTCGAGAAAACTGCCGACTATCAACCCGAAGACGATGACCTTGATTTCATAGCTTTTGCTGCCCACGAGCTACGCGGACCAATCACCGTTATTCGCGGCTACCTCGACGTACTAAGTGACGAGCTCGAAGACAGCCTCGAGGAAGATCAAAAAGAGCTCCTCAGCCGGCTGGTCGTTTCCGCCAACCGCCTCTCGAGCTACGTCAACAACATCCTCAACGCCTCACGCTATGACCGTCGCCACCTTAAAGTACGCCTGCACGAGGATTCGCTGGCTGATATTTACGATATCATCAGCGACGACATGCAGCTGCGCGCCTCCAGTCAAAACCGCATGCTGACCGTGGCTATTCCCGACGGTCTGCCAACGGTCGCTGCTGACCGTGGCAGTATCAGTGAAGTCCTCTCCAACCTTATCGACAATGCCATCAAATACAGTAACGAGGGCGGCATGGTATACGTATCAGCCGCAACCGACGGCGATTCCGTCAAAGTCTCGGTCAAAGACCGCGGAATCGGCATGCCCGGCAGTGTCGTCAGCAATCTTTTCCATAAGTTTTACCGCTCACACCGCTCCCGCGAAACGGTTGCTGGGACCGGCATCGGACTTTACATCTGTAAAGCCATCGTTGAGTCACATGGTGGTAAAATAGGAGTGCGAAGCGTCGAAGGCGAGGGCTCCACGTTTGAATTTACGCTGCCGATCTACAGCACAGTGGCCGACAAGCTCAATGCCGATCAGGGGAGCAACCAAAGCCTCATCGAACACGACGAAAGCGGATGGATAAAAAATCACGCAATGTATAGGGGATAACAATGGCAATCAAATCAGTATTATGTATCGAAGACGACCGCTTCATCGGCGAAATGTACGTCCGCAGCCTTAAAAAGGCCGGGTATGACGTTGACTGGATGGTAGACGGTAACGACGGTCTGGTTGCAGCGCGGAATAAGCACTATGACCTTATCTTGCTTGATATCATGCTGCCCGAACGGCGGGGAAGCGAGATCCTCGCGGCACTGCGCGGGGGCAAGGAAGGCGACATGATTCCCGACACCCGCGTCATTGTCATGACCAATTTTGACCAAGACGACGAGTCGCGCGCTGCCATGCAGCACAACGCCGACGCATATCTTATTAAGGCAGAGATTACACCTAAAAAGCTGCTGTCCATCATCGAAAAGCTCGACCGCGCCGCAGCGTAATTTCATGACGCAGCGGATCGGTATATATTCGGGAACATTTGACCCTATCCACGAGGGTCACATTGCCTTTGCCTTGGCCGCCAAGCAGGCCTGCGATCTAGATGAAGTCATTGTCATCCCCGAACCCGAGCCGCGAGACAAAGCCCAAGTTTCTGCTCTTTCTCATAGGATCGCCATGGCCACTCGGGCTACCGATGCGCATTCCGGCCTTCGGGCGCTCACGCTCGACTCCTCCCGTTTTACTGTCGACGATACAATGCCAGAGCTGCGCAGTCTTTTCCCAGGCGCGGAATTGTCACTGCTAATGGGCTCTGACATCGCCCGTCACCTCCATGCATGGCAGGGAATAGATAAACTTGCTGGTGTTCGGTTCATTGTCGGTCTACGCCAGCACGACACAGAAAAAGCGCTTGATTTGGCAATGCACGCCGCCCTAGATCCTTACAGCATAGAATTCGTTCTCGTTCCTGCCAAAGCAGCGACTGCCCACGCCAGTTCCTCAACAGCGAGAAACGGGGATGTCAGTCATCTTCCTGTAGAAGTGCAGCGGTACATCCAACAGAATGAACTATATATTGGCAGCTGATTTTTAGACAAACAAAAAAGCGCCTGGTAGCGCATTTATAATCTTGAGTGAGTTGGTGCCGGGGAGCGGCGGTTGAGCAGACTTCGCTCATCCGCCGCCTCCCGGAGCACACCTCGTCTTTCACTCATCCCCGTAAGGGAGCAGGATCTGGCCCTGGTCCGCGAGGTAGATGAGAGCGGTCTCGATCTGAGACCTGTCGGCCTCCTGGTAGTCCGGGTGACCGGTCAGGTCGACCCAGATGGCGCTCGGGATGTCGTGCGTGCACGTCAGGTCGAGCTTGGAGTAGGTCACACGGACCTCCTCCACGAACCCCTCGTCGAGAACGACGAGCTTGGACTGCGGCCGACCGTTGCCGTCGATGCGACTGTGAGTAGCACTCACGGCGCCATCGATGGGAGCGACAGTGACCTGCAGACGGTGAGAAGTCATGGCTTAGGTTCCTCAGATTTCGGAGACGGGGTGCGGTAGGTGTGCCGGCCAGCACGACCTACACATCTAACACGCATATTTTATCATATGAATAATAAAATGTCAATAGCTACGAGAGCGCCTTCATGATCTCCAGTAGTTTTACGGTGGTATTCCAGCTGCGGATCGTCATAGATTTATATAGCGGCGACATCATTATGGCACTCAGCCGGCTTTTTGTGCGCTGGGCGCTAACCCGCTGTGAATACACCACGCCGTCGCCCGGCCATACCGTATCAACACCTTCGCGCGGTTTAAAAATCGGCATAACCTCTGACACCGGGACGTCCATGAGAAAAATCACGTCGCTATGAAACGTACCCGGCTGGTCACCAAAGCCTTTGGGTTTATCGTCAATCACTCCCTGTAGGTGCTTACGGGTAAGCACCAGGACTTTGATGAGCTCGCTGTCGAGCTTGAATGTCTTTGGCAGCGCTGTCTCAATCAGCTCCTGCACTTCGGCCGCACCTTTCTCAGACGCCAAAAACGCATTGCCGCTGGCAATATAGGTAGAAACGTTGGAAAATCCCAGCTGCTCCAGGCACTTTTTTAGCTCAAGCATAGGTACTTTGTTTTTGCCGCCAACGTTGATCCCGCGTAGTAGTAATAAATACGTATTCATTAGTACAATTATACCCGAAAACAAAGCCTCCTGGTAATAGGCATGAAAATGTTGTATAAGTAAACTACGATCTCTGAAAGACCGAGCCTGGGAGTAAGTCATGACACTGGTAGAAGTGCTCGCAAAACAGGGTTTCGAGTGGGTGCCTGCGCCCAAGCGGAACCCTGTACACCCGCTGCTCAGCGCCAAGCGCGTCGGCAACGTCGTGTACGTCTCGGGACAGGTGCCGATCGAGGACGGAACCGTCATCGCCGGCAAGGTGGGTGATGGCGATGACCTCGTCGCTCCGTCCCGGGCGCAGCACGCGGCCAAGCTGTGCGCTCTGGCGTGCCTGTACGCGGCCGGTTCGGTGATCGACCCCGAGAACATCGTGGGTGTCGTCGCCATGACCGTCTACGTCAACTGCGCGCCCGGCTTCATCGACACGTCGTCGGTGGCCAACGGAGCCAGTGACTTCCTGATCGCCATCTTCGGCGAGCAGGGAGAGCACACCCGTGACGCCATCGGTGCGGCAGAGCTGCCGCTGAACGCCGCGGTCGAGATCAAGGCCGTCTTCGAAGTTCGATGACGGACGCGTGCCACATGGCACAAGGGGCCGCGCAGGATCGTCTGCGCGGCCCAAGCCGATTAGATTTTATCCATAAATGTCACGAATAGGGCGACGTAATCTGACTTCGTTGACACTATAGAGCTTCTCGTTGGGATGGTAGGTGAACGTTACATCGTGGACCGCCTCAAAGTAATCACCGTCACGCTGGGTTTTATAGTGCAGTAGCGCCTCATGGTATTCATTAGTAAGCAGCGGGCCGTCATATAGCAAAAAGTCACGGCTTTCGTGGCCTTTTAAGAAGGAGTCGATTTCGCGGGTCGTATTGAGCCAGCGTATTTTGTCGAGCATTATTTCCTCGGGCCACTCGTTTTCAATCCAGCCATACACCTGCATTTTCGTGCCGTTTATACGCGGCTTCAGGCGTTTGTCCTGCACAACTGGAAAACTGGACTCATCGCCCTTGCGGATTACCGGTCCGGTTGGCT
>CAMLKC010000015.1 GCA_946480595.1 uncultured Candidatus Saccharibacteria bacterium | reverse complement strand
CCCAGCGAGACCGTCCCGACCACGCCCTGCGTCCCGCCCGCGCCCGACGTCATCGTCCTGCTCAGCTCCGCCAAGTCGAAGGCCCTCCCGGCCAACGTCGGCGGCGTCGACTGCGAGATGACCGACCCCTACGGCAACGACACCGACTACAGCGCGTGCGACCCGCAGCCCGCCAAGGACGCCGAGCCCATCGCCAAGAAGCTTCTCACGCCCGAGCAGCTCACGTTCGTCAACGACCACGTCCTGTCACGCGACGCCTACTGGGCGTTCGACATCAAGGACACCGCGACGCTCAGGAACCAGTTCATGGTCCCGGGAGCGTCCTTCAACGAGAACTCCAACACCATCACCGTGTACGTCTGGTGAGAGCATGACGGAAGAGCCCGGACGCCCCCTGCCCCGCAACATGGCAGGGGTGCGTCCGGGCACTTTCTATATCTGGGGGGAAATTGACTTTTATTATAAAATATGGTAATATGTGTAAACTGCATTTGTCCTCGTTTCGGGGACAACCCCGCAGCGATCCACTTTCACCCAAACGAGAAGCTGGAGCCGTCCATGACGACACCCGTAGTAAAGCCCGGTGGGCTGTCTCGCCGTCAGATCCTCCTGATCGTCCTGGCCCTTGTGGTCAGTACGGTACTGGGCATCGGTGTGAGCCGAGCTGTCCAGTACTTCACCCAGGACGAGCCGCAACAGAACGCGGCCGCAGCGGCGGAGTTGGACTGCAAGACCACCACCAAGGAGCTCAAGCTCGGACTGATGACCGTCACCGCCTACAAGCTGCCGGACGTCGGCGCGCCCAAGGGCATCGTCGTCGTCCCGAGCTGCTTCAAGAACACGCAGGTGCCGACCGATGACCTGAGCTACTACATCAAGGATGTCGACGTCTACGTCATGCTGTCGCACGACCAGCTCACCAAGCTGTTCATGGCCGATGGCTACGACTACGGCGTCGAGAACAACGTCCCCTACGGCGTGGAAGGCCCGGCGCTCAACCACCTGGTCAGCCCCGAGCTTCAGCGTCAGATCGACACCGACCCGTCGCACGTCAGCGTCACGTACATGGTGACCAGCGGCCCGATGCCCACCAAGCAGGTCGGTTCCGAGCACGGCGACAGCTACCTCATCTCGCCCTTCGACGCCCTGACGGGAGTCCACTACGGCGAGATTCCGTTCACGACACGGCACCCGCTCTACGACGCGGGCGACCCCATCGTGATCAACGGGAGCAAGTAGCTCCTCGTGCGGTGAAAGAAAACCCGGCCTCTTCCCCTTGGCGCTTGCGAGCAGCCAGGAGAAGGGCCGGGATCTTTCATTTCAAACGTGTTTACTTGCGGTTCTTTTTGCGGTTTTGACGCTGGCTTTTCTTCTTTTTGCGGGCGTCATTCTTGTGTTTTGCCGCTTCGCTTGCGCCTACGGCCTTTTTCACCTTGAAATCACCGTCACGGCTTTCTTCGCCGCCAGTTACCTCATTCACGCCGCGCTCTACGGCAGATTCGGCAAGCCGGGTCAGTTCGGTGTCGTGGTCTTCTTCCTGCTGGACAACAATGTCGCTTGGGCGGACATGCATGACCGCACGGAGCACTTCGTCGCGGAGTGTCGCCTGCAGGCTTTCAAACAGTTTTTGTGACTCGGCGCGATACTCTACTAGTGGGTCACGCTGACCGACGCTGCGCCAGTGAATACCTTCGCGCAGGTGCTGCATATTCTCAAGGTGCTGCATCCAGAGCGTATCAAGTACCTGGAGGTAGACTTCGCGTTCAACTTTACGAAGGATCTCAGGAGTAAGCTCTTTTTCCTTGTCCTCGTACAACTGAGAAACGGCATCCTGTGCCGCCTGAACGCGCAGCTTGTCTTTCTTTTCTTCGCCGATCTGGACGATTTTCTTTTCGTCTAGCGGGAAAACTTCCTTGAACTGATCGGCAAACTTAGGGTTGTTCTTGGTAGGAACGTACGTAAGCTCCAGGACTTTTTCGCTTATGAGACGTTCGATCTCGAACTTAATGTCGCCACCCTCAAGAATCTTGCGACGCATAACATAAACCACGCGGCGGTGACGATTGATGACGTTGTCGTACTGGACGACGTTTTTACGAGTGTCAAAGTTGTAACCCTCGACACGTTTTTGGGCAGATTCGAGCGTTTTGGAAACGGCTTTGTTTTGAATAGGCTGGTCTTCATCCACACCCAGGCGGTCCATCAGACCGGCAATGCGCTCACCCTGGAAAATACGCATCAGGTCGTCTTCGGTAGATACGTAGAACTGGGTTTCACCGGGGTCACCCTGACGACCAGCACGTCCACGCAGCTGGTTATCGATACGGCGTGATTCGTGTCGCTCTGAACCAATCACGACCAAACCACCAAGCTCCTTCACCCCTTCACCAAGCACAATGTCAGTACCACGACCGGCAATGTTAGTTGCCAGTGTTACCGCGCCCTTTTCACCAGCTTTTGCGATAATGGCGGCTTCGCGTTCGTTGTTCTTAGCATTCAAGATCTCGTAAGGGACCTTTTCTTTGTCGAGCCAGCTGGCAATCAGCTCGTTTTTGGCGATCGAGGCAGAGCCCACAAGGACTGGACGTCCGACTTTGTGGTATTCCTTGATTGCGTCAGCCACTGCCTTGAGCTTGCCTTTTTCGGACTTGAAGATAAGGTCTTCTTTGTCGTCACGGGCAATCGGCCGGTTCGATGGAATCTGAATGACATCCAGGCTGTAGATCTGCTGGAATTCTTCTGCTTCGGTGAATGCCGTACCGGTCATACCTGACAGCTTACTGTAGAGGCGGAAATAGTTCTGGAACGAAATCGTCGCGAGCGTCATGCTCTCCTGCTGGACAGGGACGTTTTCTTTGGCTTCGATTGCCTGGTGGAGGCCTTCGTTGTAGCGGCGACCCTGCATAAGGCGGCCTGTATGCTCGTCAACGATGATTACTTCGCCGTCGTTAGTTACCACGTAATCTTTATCACGTTTGAACAATGTTTGTGCGCGAAGTGCCTGATCGAGGTGATAAACGGAACGCACGTAATCTGGGGTGTATAAGTTTTTTACCCCCAGCATTTTTTGGACTTTTTCAACGCCTTCGTCGGTCAGCGCAACGCTGCGGCGCTTCTCGTCGAGCGTGTAGTCGTTTGGCGTCAGCTTGGCAGCGATTTTAGAGAACTGATAATAGCTGTCAGGGTTTTCGGCGGCCGGCGCACTAATAATAAGCGGGGTTCGGGCTTCGTCGATAAGAATAGAGTCTACCTCGTCCACGATCGCGAAGTTCAGTTCGCGCTGGCGCAGCAGCTCGACTTCGTTGACCATGTTGTCGCGCAGGTAATCAAAACCAAATTCGTTGTTGGTACCGTACGTGATATCGGCGGCGTAGGCTTCTTTACGACTGACAGGACGAAGCTTGCGCATACGAGGGTCATCGTGTGCGGTGTTGTCGTAGTCCTTGTCGTAAACAAATGACGCGTCGTTGATAATAACTCCGGTAGAAAGCCCAAGGAAGCCATACAGTTGACCCATCCAGCCAGCGTCACGCTGGGCAAGATAATCGTTGACCGTCACCACATGGACGCCTTTGCCTTCAAGCGCGTTCAAGTAAACTGGCAATGTTGCCACAAGGGTCTTACCCTCACCTGTTTTCATTTCGGCAACGTTGCCGTCGTGCAAGGCCATTCCACCAATCATCTGTACGTCAAAATGACGCATACCAAGGACGCGGTCGCTGGCCTCGCGCACTAGCGCAAAGGCATCGGGCAAAACATCGTCCAGGGTCGTTTTTTTATCGCCCAAACGTTTTTTAAGCACCTCCGTCTGCTTGGGCAGATCGGCTTTTTTAAATGCCTTATATTTATCAGCAAGCGCATTGATCGCGCCAACTCTTTTTTCCAAGCCTTTAACAATCCGCTTTTGCGGATCACCAAACACCTTTGTTAGCGCTGATTGTCGGCTGACCATAAAATTCTCATCCCTCCGGTGAACTGAAACTTCTCATGAAATACTACGTAATAGTATACGCCGTTTCGCCATCTGATAAAAGAGAGATTTACCCTTTTACTGGGTTTCGCGTGCATAGCTGCGCTTAAAACGCGCCAAAACACCGCGCCGCCCAACGTGCGGCATCGACATCTGCTTGTATTTTCGCAGCTGGTTGACCAGCTTCGCCTCGACAATATCGAGCGCCGCAAGCGCATTGACCGTCGAATCCTTGGCAGTCAGCACTTTGTCGGGTACAGATAGAATAACCTCGGCTTCGTACTTATTGCCGTAGTCTTGGTTAACTTGTTTGATTTTCACGCTGGCAGTAGTGCTTTTTCGTGCGTGTTTTGGCAGATAGCGGTCGAGCCGTCCGATTTTTTTCGTGACGTACTTTTTCGTGGCGTCATCAAGATCATACTTAACGCCCGTGATGTCGATTGCTTCAATCATGCTACCCCCTTTAGGTTAAGGTCCGTACCTATATTATAGCACTTCACGGCCGCCCATGTATGGACGAAGCGCTTCCGGAATGCGGACAGTGCCATCAGCCTGCTGATGGTTTTCGATGATCGCAATTGGACCGCGGCTCAGTGGCAGTGCCGTGGCGTCGTTGGTATGAACCAACTCTATGTCGCCGCCGTCGCGCCGGACGCGTGTCTTGAGGCGTCGCGCCTGGTAATCGGTCATATAGTCGGCAGTGTGTGTCTCGCGGTACTTGTCTTGGCCTGGCAACCATGCTTCAATGTCGATGCCACGGGCATTCGGCTTGCCGATATCGGCCGTACATTTGAGCAGCACTTGATATGGAATCTCAAGCATTTGCATGATCTTTTCCTGGATGGCTACCATAAACAGATGCTCATCGAGACCTTTCTCGGCAACACCCAAGCTCTCCATTTCGAGCTTGTCAAACTGGTGCATGCGGAACATACCTTCCATGTCCTTGCCGTACGTCCCGGCCTCGCGGCGGAAACTGGTAGCGTAACCAATATAGCGCAGCGGCAGTGTCTTTTCCTCAAAGATCTCGTCGGCATGCATGCTGCCAAGCACGTGCTCGGCACTTCCCTGCAGCCATAGGTCTTCATCTTCTATTTTGTAGCGGTCATCGCGTGGCTCTAGACGGTCCATCGCATCGTAAAGTTCAGTACGCAGCATAAATGGCGGCAGTACAGGAAGGAATGGTTTGTTGCTGACATTCAGGTTGTTTTCGCGGATGATTTCATCGATAAACGCCTGGTCACTTAGTTTGTCCATAATCATCTGGATAATGCCGAACTGCAGTTTTACCAGATCACCCTTAAGGTACGCAAAACGAGAGCCTGCAACTTTTGCGGCGCGCTCTTTGTCGAGCCAGCCGCGAGCCTCAGCGATTTCGGCGTGGTTTTTTGGCTCAAAGCCAAACGAGGTCGGTTCGCCGACTTTTTTAGCGACAACATTCTCGTCTTCGCTAGCACCCACTGGTACGTCGGAAAGCGCCATGTTCGGGATCTTTTTGAGCAGCTCGGTAAAGCTCGTGTCAGCCTCCTTGAGGCTCGCCTCGACAGCAACGAGCTGGTCTTTGACTGCCTTGCCTTCCGCGATCAGTTCATCGGTTGGCTTGCCGCCTTTCATGCGTGAGGAGATATCGTTACGCTTCGCACGGAGTTCGTCTGCTTGCTGCTGAAGTTGGCGCTTGGTTTTGTCCCAGCGCAGCACCTCGTCGACATTAACGTCGTAGCCCTTGCGACGCGCATTTTCCTGCACGTCCTGGGCGTTTTCTCGGATGTAACGTATATCTAACATGGCACCATTATACCTCTATTACTACTGATAATCTACAGCCGTCGCCGCATTTACCTGTCTTTATCAACCACGAGGGGCACTCGATCCATGAATAATAAAAGAACCGGGTATTCCGGTTCTTTTTTGACTTTGCTTATTCTGTTCGAAGCGCCTCAATCGGATCGAGCTTGGCTGCTTTTCGCGATGGGAAGTACCCCGCCGCAACCGCAACCACCATAAGGCTGACGACCAACACGACGCTTGTCATCGGTTCAAACAGAAGCAGCTGCGTGCCGGGCTCAAGGTCGAGCGTCTTTGTGATCCATGGGTTAAGTAGCCCCATCGACACCGCTAGACCCGTTCCGATGATGCCGCCAAGAAACCCGACCCATGCCGCTTCGTAACGGAACAGCCGGCCAATATCACGGCGGCGCGCACCGAGTGCCTTCATCAGCCCAATCTGCTGCGTTCGCTCCAATACGCTAATGTACTGCGTGTTGATGATCCCGAAGACTGACGCCAGGATAGCAAGGAGCCCGAAGCCTGCAGCTCCCCACTGCACGATATCGATAAACTGGAACAGTGCCTCCTGAAGATCCTGTAGCGAGAAGACGGTATAGCCCTGTTTTTGAATCGCAGCCTGAACTGTTTTTACATCGGCACCATCTTTGACACGCACTGTCAGCGCATAGTACTGCCCATCCCTGCCCGTGTTCTCGGTCTGGTAGTCATAGATCGCTTTGCCGTCGCTGGTCGAGATAGTCAGCGCCGGGCTATAATGAAGAACCGTCGTCGATTTTTTATTCACCGCCACGATCTTTAGCGCAAGGTCTTTACCTTCGCCTGCCGCACCGCTCATGACCATGCCGGGCTTTTCAACCCGCACTTGTAGTGTTTTACCAATCGCCTCTTTGGCGTTTTTAAAGCCGAGCGCCGAAAGGTATGACTCTGGCACTACCACACCGCCCATAGGCACTTGATTGTCCGTCAGCGACCCGGCAGCCAGCGGCATTGCCGTGCGGTCTACCTTCATAGCAATCTCGGTATCGTATTTTTTGGCACCAGCCTCGCGGGTCATGTAGGCTGCACTGATGTTATATGCAGGAGTGATTTCACTAACACCGTTTACTTTTCGTATTTTTTCGACGTCGCTATCAACGAGCACGCCCTGCTTGGCAGTACTGGCGGCATCGTGCTCCTTTGGCGCATCGGTTGCACCCTCGTCATCCGCCTTAGGGTAAACAGTCAAACTCCGCTGGTCACCGTTATTTTTTACCAGCGAATCAGTATATGCTTGACCGCCCGCACCGGCTGCAAGCGCGACCGTCACAGTAAACGCTCCGACACTAATAGCAAGGCTGGTCAGTAACGTTCGGACCTTGGCATGCCTCAGGCTACGGCCGGCCCGACGGATAATATCGCGAGTTTTCATTAGTTTTTCCTCCCTTTTGGCGTTTCGATCGTTTCTATTGCCCCGTCTTTTATCTGGATGCGCATGTCGCACTTGGCAGCTAGCTCGGCGTCGTGAGTCACGATAATCAGCGTTGCACCCTTCTTTTTGTTATAGCTAAACAGCAGGTCTTCGATTACCGCGCCCGTTGCACTGTCCAGATTGCCCGTTGGCTCGTCGGCAAACAGTACCTTTGGGTCGTTCACAATAGCGCGGGCAATAGCCAGGCGCTGCTTTTGGCCGCCAGAAAGATCACGCGCACGGGACTTCTTTTTATCCAGCAACTCAACCGCTTCAAGCGCTGCGATGATTTTTTTGTCGCGGGCACGAGGTGGCACGTTGGCGATCTCTAGCGGCAAGCTTACATTGTCATAACATGACTCGTTTGCCTGCACGAAAAAGCTTTGAAAAATAAAGCTCATACGGTGAGAACGGAACAAATCAACCTGCTTTTGGCTCAGTTTGAGGATGTTCTTGCCATCAATCACCACCTCGCCCGTTTCCGGCCGGTCCAGCCCGCTCATGGCGTGCATAAGCGTCGACTTGCCCGAGCCTGACTTTCCTAAAATAGCAACGCTTGCTCCATCAGGGATCGTAAAACTAACATCACTGAGCGCTTTAAAAGCATTGTGCTTTTTGCCGTATGTCTTTGTAACGTTTTTTACTTCTATCATCGTGCATCCTCCTCGCCTTCGATATCAATTTCCGTACAACCGCTGTCCAGTGTTGCCGCTGGCTTTTTCTGACCGTTAAATGTTAACGAGCCGCTCGTAATCTTCCATACGCTCACTCGGGCGCTTTGGACGCGTGACGGGCAGCTGCCTTGGTCTTTTACGTCGAGCGACTGCACCGTTCCGGCCTCCACGCTGGAAGAACTGTTAATATTCGTTACCGCTAGCGCGTAAACGGTTGCCTGGGTGAGCGATACGACTGAATCAGTACCTACGTGCGCCCTAATATTCTTAATCGTTCCCGGCAGCACATCTACTAGTACGTTATCCTTTGCCGTTATCTGCAGGCTCTCCTGGGATTCTGATTGGTATTCAATCATGCCGTTATCTTCAGCTGCCAGGGCCGAGAGAACTGGTCCGTGGATTTCTAAGGTCGGCCGAGCATCGCCACACCACCAAAGCATCCTGCGACAATCATCGGTTGTTTTTGGTTTGATGGAAAGATGTAAGGTTTTTCCCTGTACGTCCATCTGCACGCTTGGCAGGTCGGCATCGTCTTTTGCAACCGCGTGGAGCTGAGCATATGGCGTGCTGTCGGTCGCAATATACTTGACCTGAACGCCGCTGGAGTCCAGGCTGAGCGCTGAAATTGAACGCATAGCACCTGGCATAGGTACTGTCTGCGAGCGCGTGTTCGCCTCGACATAATAGTCATGCTGGTAGCTACTATATTTCGCTAGTCCGATCGCACCGCCAAACGAAACGATCCCGGCAACAATAACGACACAAATACTGACGAGAACTCGTTTCGTCATTTTTTGCGCGAACGCGGCATATGCACCAAGGATAAAAAGAACCGTCAAAAGCACGCCGCTCACTACCGCAAGCCCGAACGCGCCCGTCAAAACCGATGCCCCAGTTACCGCCTCAATGACATAGTGCTGGGTGCCAAACAGCACCGCAAATGCCGCCGTCAGCGTAATCATGGCAGAAATACAGGCACCAATAACACAGAATATACCGGCAATCACCAAAACGGCACGCCGGTTGGTGCCTGTTTGCACGGTCTTTTTACCCTCGTCACTTTCATTAAACTCACGGATAGACTCGACAGTTACCGGCCGGCCGGCCATCTGCAGTTTGTCAGCCGCCGTGTGCGCAGGTGGCACCGCGATCCAAAGCACGATATACACAAGCAGCGCGGTGCCAAATGACGCCAAGGCCACGATGATAAACAAAATACGCACTAGCGCTGGGTTCACCTTAAAAAACGCCGCCGCACCGGCAAGTACGCCGCCAAACACCGCATGATCGGTATCGCGGAATAACTTACGGGCTGACTCGGAAACCATTTCGCCGTCGTTAGCTACTTTGGCATCATCAGTCATAAACTCGCGCGGTTCGCCAAGCTGTTTTTTCAGCGCTTCAATATCGTCTTCCGTCACGACGCCATTTTTTTGCACGCCGCGCTCCGCGAGGATTTCGGTGATGCGGATTTCGATATCATCCATAATATCCGTGTCGCCGCTGTTTACTTCTAGCGCCTTTAGATACGCTTCCAGTTGTTTCTTTGCCTCAATCTCCACGTCATAGGACATCTTGGCGATATGAATCCTTGT
The DNA here is from genome assembly GCA_946480595.1 of uncultured Candidatus Saccharibacteria bacterium. The sequence goes on along the minus strand of CAMLKC010000015.1, from coordinate 9,780 downwards.
AATTTCTTTCATGCCTTTTCCTTATAGTTTCTTCAAAGTCTTATTAAGCGTTGCGATCTTTTCGGTAACCTGCGCCATCACTTCATGGCCAAATTCGGTTGCCTGATAATATTTTCGAGGCGGGCCTTGCTCTGACTCCTGCCATTCGTGCTGCAGCAGTCCGTCGCGCTGCAACCGGCTCAGCAGCGGATAGATCGTTCCTTCTACCACTACCAGCTCGGCATCGTGCAATCGCCGGATAATGTCGCTGGTATATACGGGAATATCACTGCACACCCGCAAAACACAGTACGCCAAGAACCCCTTGCGCAGCTGTATGGCAAGTTGCTCGGCATATTCTTCACTCGAACCTTTTTGTGACATAGTTCTATGTTATACAAGGTACCTATAAATTGCAAGCTAAAAAAATAAACCCCGGAATTTTCCAGGGCTTATTTTAGCTTTTTACGGGTTAAGCTGAGTGGTTTTTCACCCAAGCAGCAAATGCCGCACCATATTCCTGCAGGTTTTTGCGCCACCGTTCCTCGGGCAGCGTGCCGTCTTCGTTATAGGTCGCACCCATCATGTTTGCAATATACACTTCGGGCTGTCCCATGACCTGCATATTCAAAAACAGCGCGATATGACGAAGGTCCGACTGCGCCACTGCCGTCCCCACCGGGCCGATCGATGCGCCGATAATCCCGGCCGGTTTACCGTCAAACGCACTCTGCCCGTATGGCCGGCTAATCCAATCTATGGCGTTTTTCAGTACGCCCGGAACGCTTCGGTTATATTCCGGCGTCACGAATAATACCCCGTCAGCACCGGCAACGATATCTTTTGCCGCCTGTGCGGCAGCTGGGTAGTCGGCTTCAAGATCCTGATTAAAAAGCGGCAGGTTTATATCCACATAAGTAAACTCCACCCCCTCCGGCAGCAGACTCTCTAGTGTTTTGGCAACTTTTTTATTGTGCGAGTCTTTTTGCAAGCTCCCGACAAATACGGCAATGTTCATAGTTTTCCTCTCTTTTTACTATATTTAGTATAGTATTGTGCTCTATTTTACGCAAACATTGTTTTATATGTCAAACATGGACTGGTAATTGACTTTTTATACTATTTATGCTTAAATGAAATCAGGATAACATATATGACAGAAAAACTCGCAACCACCACAACCAAAGAGACTGACGAAACAGCGGTTCTTGACCCCGAAGTTATCGACGCGGGCCAGGTTGCGCCAAGCGCCGAAACAGAGGCTACGGCGGAAACAAATCTCCATGACGCCCAAGAACGGCTTGGTCGCCTTCTTGATACAGATGAAGTTCCGGCAGAAACAGCTGAAACCGAGTCGCCTGCTCCACGAAACCTTCTTGAAGCCCGGCAGCAGCTAAGCGATCTGCTTGACGAGTTCGACCCGCAGCCTGCGGACACCGAAGAAACGGAAGAAACCGGCGAAACAGAAGAAATCGAAGAAGACGAAACCGAAGAAACGCCTGAAAAGAAGAAACGCGTTAAAAAAATGCTTCGTAAAATGGGCGGCTGGGCCGTTACTACCCTAGAAGCTCAAGGTATCATTCCTCAGCGCGGCCGATGGCACAAACGCAACGGCTTTACTGGCTTTATCGCCAAATCGTATGTCTATGCTAAGCAGCAGAAGGCCAATCGGGTCGCAGGATTTCTCTCCCCCGAAGCAAACGCCCAACTTAACGGCGAAACATCACCCGACGATGATCACGAAGAAGACGAAGAAAAAGCTCGTCTCCACCGCCGAATCGGCCGCGGTGCCCTGACTGCCGCCCACCGCACCGTTACTGCGCCAAAAAGCGCTTATCGCACCTATAAAGCAATCAAGAATGTTAAATCTTAGTACAATACGTACTATAGTCTAAAACAAAAAAAGGAGTCCTATGGACCAATACATTACCAAAGAAACCTTGCAAGCTTTCAATATCAACCTCGAAGGTCAAGATAAAGAGACGCTGCTTGAACATCTGAACGATACCCTACAAGAACGAGTGGGAACAGAAATTGCCGCCATGCTCGACGACGACAAGCTGCAAGAGCTGCTCGAGACGCAAAAAACAGCCACCGACGAACAAATGGGCACATGGCTGACACAGAATGTCCCCGAACTCCAGCAGATTGTTCAGGACGAGATCAATATTCTTATGGGTGAGCTGAACGAGAACAGCGATGCCATCAATAGCGCGGTATAATTACTCTTTTATATCGGCGGCAAGCGTGTAACTGACCCGGTTTTTCCGGTCTTTACGCTTAATTTTGGTGATACTCACTTCACCTACCTGCCCTAGCTCAGCCACGTGCGTGCCGCCACAGCACACATTGAAATTATCTGGGTATGTTGCCAGGTGAACATTTTGATATTTTTCCAACACGGCTTCGGGAATATACTCGCTGAGACTCCGCGCTTCTTCGCTGGGAACGCTTCGGACACCAACCGTACCGCCGTGACCAATAAAGGTATTCACGGCGTTTTCAATGTCCCGCCGGAGGGTTTCGGCCTCTTCGGCGTTAAATTCACCCTCGTATTCCACAAAACTCATGTGCGGATAGTGCGCACCTCTGCCCGGCTTCCAGGGTGTACCGAGTTTTCGCACGGCGTAGTCGATCAGATGCCCAGCACAGTGCAGGCGTGAGTTAAGCAACCGCCGATCTTTATCGGCATGGCAGCGGACCGCCGTACCAGCCTGCGGTAATTCACCCTCGAGCTGACCCCTATGAAAGATACGGCCGTCGTCGCCTTTGCTGATTTCGGTGAGCAGTAGCTTACCACCACCCCACGAAATAACGCCTAAGTCATGCGCTTGGCCGCCACCGCCCGGGTAGAGGCAGGTTTGGTCTAAAATCAACTCTGTCAGGCCATCATCAAGAGTCGTCGTTCCAATAACGGCAGCTTCGCATTCAAACAACGAAGAATCCTCGAGGTACAGCTTTTTCGTGCCCTCGACGACCGCAGAGACAGGCTTAGCTTCGTCAGAAACAGTCATGTTCTAACGAATTGCAACGATTTCGTAAGAAATTTGGCCCTTAGGCGTCGTGATAGTCACGCTTTCACCGACTTTTTTGCCCATAAGGGCTTCGCCGATTGGCGACTCATTGCTGATCTTGCCTTCAAGGGGGTCAGCCTCAACCGGTCCGACGACATCGTAAACGACGGTCTTTTTACCAGTCTTAAGTTCTACCTTGCTTCCAAGGCTTACTTTAGAACCTTTTACGGTCTTAATAAGCTCGGCGTTAAGGAGAATGTCTTCGATTTCGGCGATGCGGCTTTCAACAAGGCCCTGCTCTTCGCGGGCTGCGTCGTATTCGGCATTCTCGCTCAGGTCACCGTAGTCACGGGCTTCGGCGATCTTGTCTGCAATAGCTCCACGACGGCTCTTGAGTTCTTCAAGCTCCGCCTCTAGTTCCTGCCTACCCTCTACTGTAATCTGATATGTCTTTTTCATACTCCTCATCCCTTTCGTTTAAAATTGAGATAGTGTCAAAATCAAAAATAATACGCTATATGTAGTGTAAACCCTCACTCCAAGATTTACAATTCAACCTAGTTTAGCAAGGAGGTCACCGCGTGTCAACACTTCTGTTTCACCGGTAGCGCGCGGCGTAAATTCGTACGTCCCCGCCTCGAGAAGGCGGTCGCTGACTGTGACGCGGTAAGGGATCCCCATGAGCTCGCTGTCGGCAAATTTAGCACCCGGACGCTCGTCACGGTCGTCATAGAGTACTTCGATACCCTTTTTAGTCAGTTCGTCATATAGCTCGTCGGCGTGCTGAATTGCCGCGTCACCACCAATACGGACCAAGTATACCTTTACTGGTGCAATATTCTCTGGCCAGACCAGTCCTTTGTCGTCGCTGAAATGCTCTGCGACAACACCCATCAGGCGGCTGATACCAATACCGTAGCAGCCCATGACAATTTGCTGCTTGTTGCCGTTTTCGTCAGTGTAGTAGACATCAAGCGCGTCAGTGTATTTGGTTTCTAGCGGGAAAATATTGCCTACTTCGACACCTTTTTTCTCAACCAGCTTCGACTTGTCGAGGCCAAGTTTTGCCAGGTTTTCATCGGTATAAACTTCTTCGTTTATTGCTAGGCGTTTTTCTTCGTCGACATAGATGGTGTCTTCGCCGATATCGCTAAGTGTCTGGAACTCATCGCTAAAGCGCGCGGTAAAAATACCACCGTCGGCCGCCGTGCGGTACGTAATGTCGCCAATTCCCAGGCGGTCATACACCCGGTGATACGCCTCGGCGGCGCGTTCGTACAGCTCGAGGTGCTCTTCTTGCGACCGAGCGAGTGAATACATGTCTTTCATGACGAATTCGCGGCCGCGAAGCAGTCCGCTTTTGGCGCGCAGCTCGTTACGGAACTTGTTTTGGATCTGGTAGACAAAAATCGGCAGGTCTTTATACGAGTTGACGTAGGGGCTCAAGGCGTCGACGATAGGTTCTTCGTGCGTCAGTCCCAGGCCAAGCTCGGTGCCGTTTGCTAGCTTGGTCTTGAACCAGTTGTCTACCTTGGCGTCATCCCAGCGGTCGGTTTTTTCAAAGATATCGCGTGGCTGCAAAGCGGTCATCATAACCTCTTGCCCGCCAATGCCATTCATTTCTTCGCGGACGATGGTTTTGATGTTCTCAAGAACACGAAGGCCAAGTGGTAAATAGGCATACACGCCGGCCATTTCCTTATGAATAAATCCAGCACGAATAAGCAGCTGGGCGTTCTTTGCTACTTCGTCAGCTGGTGCGGTTTTGCTGGTTTTTGTGAATAGTTGCGATACTCGCATGATCGTTACTCCTGTTTTGCTACATTACTGAAAAGATATGGGCTTAATAAAATCAAACTACCGGCAAGCCGGCATGCGGGGAGTAAAGGCTGGAACATGTATGTTCGTCATACGGTTATTATACCCTATAACAGCGGACTCACAAAGATAATAAAGAAGGCAATGCTGTTCTTTAGCATGTGAAGCAAAATACCAGCCCAAATACTGCCAGTTACTTCGCGCAAACTACACAGCACGATACTCAGCGCAAAAACGTCCAGTCCGACGTTCCACTGGCCGTGGATCAACCCAAAAAGCGCACTGGTAATAAGCATCGCCACCCACACTGGCATACGGCGACGGAGTTTACCGTACAGGAAGCCGCGGAACAACACTTCTTCGGCTATTGGCGCAATAACAATCAGCGTCGCAAATGCCAAGACGTATTCGTAGTACTGGCTAATATGAGTAAACCCTGTTTCTTGCAGCTGCGCCATATCGAAACCAGGAATGATTTGGCTACCTACGTACACAAGGAGTGATGAGGCAATGAAATAAACCACGAACCCTGCAGGCGCCAGTCCGATGTCTCCCCAGCTTGGCAGCCGCGTGAGACCCACTTCAGCAGTCGTGACGTACTTTCCGAAAAGCCGTGGCAATCCAATAACAAATAGTAGCGTCAAAAGGTAAACTATCGCGGTGAGCGTCGTTTGTAGGATGGTCGCGTTCATGGCCGCCAGCGGGACGCCAAGCTGAGTAAGAATCGTCACGAGAATCCGCATGACAATCACGGCCAGCCCAAGACCGATCAACATCCATACCGGCAATAACGCCGCAAGTACCCAGCTGCTACGGATCCATTTCCATGACAGGATCTTTTGGAGCGGGTTATTTAAAGAGTTTGCTGACATCGGCCACCGTCACAATCACTACCAGCAACATAAGCACGAGAAACCCCGTTCCCTGAATCTGCTCTTCACGCTCTTTGGTAAGTTCTTTCTTACGAAGCTTGAAAATAGTCATGACAAACCACCGGCCGCCGTCAAGCGCCGGGATTGGCAAGACGTTCATTACTGCCAGTGTCAGAGAAATGATGGCTGAGAGGAATATGAGCTGCGTAGGGCCAGCTTGTTCTGCGGCGGGAAAGATCGTCCCCAAAATCCCTATCGGGCCAGCCACGCTACTGCCGGCAACAGCAAGGCTTTGGTGCGCCTGCGTGCGGGTGGCACTGTCAGGACTGAACTGAAGTACGATTCCTGAGACCAGGTTGCCGACAACATTTCCTAGACCCTGGAGTGTCGCCCAGGTGATCTGCCCCGTCGTCACAACACCGACAATAGGCGCGGACCAGCTGGCCTTTATGCGCTCTTGTTGACCAGACCCGACACCCAGATAACCTTGGTTGTTGTCGTTGGAGTCACGAAGAGTTGCGTCGGCACTGTACTCGATGCCCTTTCGCGAATAGATAATCTCAACTGTTTTACCCTTGCTTTCTTTTGACTGCTTGGCCAGCTCGTCAGAAGTAGGCACTGGTTCGCCCGCAAAGCGCAAAATCTGGTCGCCTACCTGCAGGCCGGCCTTTGCGGCTGGAGAACCCTTGGTCACTTCAACAACTTCTACTGGCTTTTTGGTGATGATGGTATCGCCTGGCATACTAAACTGGTCTGGCAATACTTTCGGCAGGCCCGTCCAGGCCAAGACAGTCAGCAGAACCGCTGCAACGACCCAGTTCATGACAACGCCGGCCAGCAGGATCTTCGTTTTTACCCAGTAGGATGCGGCGCCGTAGTCGCCTTTCTTTTTGGCAGAGTCATGCTCGCCCTGCAGCTTGACGAAACCGCCGAGTGGCAGCCAGTTAAGGCTGAATAAAATTCCGTTCTTCAACTTTTTTGCCCAAGCACGCGGTGGGAACCCAATACCGAATTCCTCGACCACGACACCGTTGCGGCGCGCAACAATAGCGTGCCCAAGCTCGTGGACCACTACAAGAATGACCAAAATTAATAAGCCTAGAATGATACCGAATAGTAACTGCATTTACCCTCCAAATCGCCGTCCACGGCGTGAATATTCTTCTAGTATAGCGGTAACGTCATCTTTTGTCATGTCCGGCCAGAGCTTTTCCAGAAAAAAGAATTCGCTGTATGCCGAACGCCACAACATAAAATTCGACGTACGGTTTTCACCGCTTGTCCGCACGACCATATCGAGCGGCGGCAGATCCGGTGCATACATATGCTTAGTTAGAAGCTCGGGCGTGACATCTTCCGCCGCAATTCCTTCTTGAATAATTTTTTTGCACGCGTCTGCGATCTCTAGCTGACCACCGTAGTTAAAGCAAACGGCCAGCGTGCCGCGCGTGTTGTCCTTGGTTTTTTCCTCGGCCTCGCTTATTGCCTTAAGGACATTCTTACTGAGGTGATCTTTTGAACCAAGTACGCGAAGACGGATGTTATTGTCCTGCAGAATATGCAGATCAGACGTAAGCAGCCGGAGCACCAGACCCATGAGCTTGGAAACCTCCTGCTCACTTCTCTTCCAGTTTTCGGTACTAAACGTGTAGGCCGATACGACCTTTACGCCGGCATCGAATGTCGCCATAACCACCTCAACAATAGCGTTGTAGCCAGCCAGGTGACCTTCGTATGTCGGAAGGCCGTGTGTTTTCGCCCAACGGCGATTGCCGTCGACGATATAGCCGATGTGCTGCGGAATCTCTTCAGCATCCGCCATTAGATAGTTAGGATATCTTTCTCTTTAGCCTTGAATGCGGCTTCGATTTTCTCCTGGTGGTCGCTCATTAGCTTGTCGAATTCTTTTTCAATACGCTTGATGTCGTCTTCGCTCAGTTCTTTGGCGTCTTTTTTGCGCTTGGCGTCTTTTAGGCCGTCTTGGCGGATATTACGAAGTGCGATGCGGGCTTCTTCTACCTTTTCGCCGGTCTGCTTGACCATCTGGCGGCGGCGTTCTTCGGTCAGCGGTGGCACGGGAACACGCACGACACGGCCGTCGTCGCTAGGATTAAAACCAAGCGATTGGTCGGCGCGGACAGCAGCGCTAATAGCCTGTACCTGGCTTGGATCAAACGGTGTGATCTGCAGCAGTTGCGGTTCGGGGGCGCTGACGTTGGCTACTTGGTTAAGTGGCATTTTCTGGCCGTAAGCTTCGACCTGAATGCCGTCGAGCATGCTCGGGTGAGCACGGCCAGTGCGGACTTTTTTAAGTTCTTCCTCGAAGTGCGCGAGCGCGAGGGTCATTTTATCTTGGTAGGCATTCGTATCAAACATATACTTTTATTCTACCATGTTTTTAGAACGTCGAAGGGGTCTGGAGTTGAAGTCGCCCCGGTCGCGCATGCGGACCGGGGCGCCTTCGGGGCGGGTGTCGGGTGTCTTGTCGTCAGTTGAAGTCGGAGTGCCCCAGCACCGCAGTCACGGTCGCGGGAGCGGCCGTGCCGCCGTCCGCGTCACCGGTCATGACCAGCAGCTTGCCGGGGATGAGCCACGCCCAGTACTCCATGCCCTGGCAGGGCAGCTTGTAGGACTGGACCGTGACACCGCCCACGACGATCGGGTCGAGCGTCACGACGCTCTCGGACGACCGCGCCGGACAGACGTTCTTCGCCCACTGGTTGATGGGGTTCGGACCGTAGTTGACGCGGTTGGCGCCGGACGTCAGGGAGAGGAACTCCACCTGCGGGCAGGACTTCGCCCCTGTCGTACAGGAGCTGGTCTCGGCGTAGGTGTGACTGTCCGCGTCGCCTCCCCGGCCGGTCCACGTTGTGGGGATCGGCGAGGTCAGCCACGAGAAGAGCTGCTTCTCCACGGCGCCGTCCAGCACCGAGGGGGTCGGCGGCACGGTGGCCGTCGGCTTGTTGGTCGCCTCCACCGGAGACTGCGTCTCCTCGGTGGCGGTCGGCGCCGGGGCGGAGGATGACGGCGGTGCCGACGTCTCCGTCTCGGTGGTTGCCGTGGTCGTCGCGGCGACCGTCGGCGACTCGTCGCCGCCGAACATGACTGCACCAGCCGTCACGCCGCCGCCTGCGATGACGAGGGCGGCAACTGAGGCGAGCACTACCGTGCGCGTTTTCATGGTTCCCCTTCCGGGTTGGCCTGAACAAAACACCCTCCGGCGCTTACCGAAGGTAGTGTTATTTTACCATAAAATCACTAAACTATCAAGACTTAAAGAGGCGCTGAGACAAGGCTGGCGTTGGTAAGTCCGCCGCCCGAAGTGCTGCCCACATCGTCACCTGGTTCGCCGATAATACCGGCTTGTCGTATTTTTCTTCCAACTCGGCGATGATGTCGAATGTTCGGAGATTCGTGCAGCTAAAAAAGATAGCTTCTGCTTCGGGGTGGTTGACGATTTCGGCCATATTGCGGACCGCACCGTACCCAATATGCATAATGTCCTGCTCGCTATTAAGATAGCCGGCTTTTACTACTTGCACTCCGGCCGTCTCTAGAAAATCGGCCAAAAGGCGCGTCAGCTCTTCGTTGTACGGAGTAGCGATGGCAATTTTTTCGACGCCCAGATGACGGACCGCCTCGAGTAGCGCCCCGGACGTCGTAACAGCCTCTTTGGCTCCAGCTTGGCGCATTGCGGTGCGCAACAGCTGTTCACCCGGCATTCCACCGACAAAGCTGCCGGAGGTACAGGCGTACGCCACGCTTGAGGGCTCGCTGGAAATCAGCGACGCAACACACGGCATAACCGCTTCAGTATCACCTACGGCTTCGGCGAGTTCGGCAGTAACAGCTGTGTTTTCGAGACGAGCCGTACGGGTAATGTACAGCGATACGTCGGTTGGCAGCCACCGCCAGCACTCGTCGTCCAGCGCAAAATCAAACGGCGCGACCAGCCCGATTCCCTGACGGCGTTTCGTTTCATATTCAAATGGAAGTTGAACGAATTCAACCTCAGGAGTTACCTGCACTTCGGGAGTCATTTGCGAACGCCCACGCCGGAGCCGGTGGCGTTTGATCTTCTGCGGACCGAACACGTA
>CAMLKC010000014.1 GCA_946480595.1 uncultured Candidatus Saccharibacteria bacterium | reverse complement strand
TCTGCCGCTGATTGTCCCGGTCTTCGGTGGGAATCAGTTCACTACCCCAGCACGGCAGCCCGGTCTGAACATACTGGGAGACACGGCTGAAATGGCCGTTGGTGTAGGGGTTATCGTACTGAAGCTTGCCATTGGCGAGTAGGAGTTGAAGCTTTAGACAATGATAGTAAATGAACTAAACTATCTGTTTGAACTTATGCTATAGTTAGGACATAATGGTTCACGTATCAATGGTAGAAACGGCGTAATGGCGAATCAAACACATACATCTAGGCAAAAACGATCCATTTTTTATGTGGTCTTGTGGGTTCTTGCTCTGACACTGCTTTTTACGGTATTGCTTAAGGATGCTGATATCAGGATGCTTAATCCAAAAGGCATGGTAGCTCAAGAGCAGTTCAATTTGATGGTATTTTCAGTCATAGTCCTGCTTGCCATTACTGTTCCAACCCTCTTTTTCTTATACTTTTTCGCTTGGAAATACAGGGAAACAAATACGAAAGCCTCGTATGATCCTGACAAGAAGCACGGTAAATTCTTTATTTTTTCTATGTGGGTGATTCCAGTTGTCATTATGCTAGTACTGGCACCTGTCATGTGGTTTGCGACACACAAACTTGAGCCTCAAAAGTCCATTGCTTCTGACAATGAGGCGCTTACCGTCCAGGTGGTTGCCCTACGCTGGAAGTGGCTGTTTATCTATCCCGAGCAACATATCGCGACGGTTAACTATGTCCAGGTCCCTGTAAATACGCCCGTAGAATTTGACTTGACGGCGGATGATGCGCCAATGAGCTCGTTCTGGATCCCGCACTGGGGCGGCCAGCTCTATGCTATGACCGGCATGACAAACAAGCTGAATCTTATACCCACCACGCTAGGCGATTCCGAGGGTAGCTCTGCTGAAATAAACGGCGAAGGTTTTGCCGGAATGAAGTTTACGGCACGCGCCAGTTCTCGCCAGGATTTTGATAGTTGGGTACAGCGCGTGAAACTGCTTCCGCATACTCTTGATATGGTAGAATATGAGAGATTGTTAAAGCCTAGCGAAAACAACAAGGCTGCTTTTTATTCAGCAACAGAAGCAGGTCTATACGATAAAGCACTTATGAAATACATGGGGTCTCACGGCCACCATATGGGGCAAGAATGAAAGAATTCCTTATCGGCAAATTAAGCATGGAGGCGCTCCCGCACGAATGGTTTACTATTGGCGGGTCGGCATTTTTCGGTGCGCTCATTATAGCCCTCATCGTCATACTTACTGTGACAAAACGCTGGGGCTGGCTCTGGAAAGATTGGTTGACCTCTGTCGATCCGAAAAAAATCGGCATTATGTACTTTATTGTGGCCGGGTTCATGCTTATTGCAAGGGGTGGCCTGGAAGCGCTGATGATGTGGCTGCAGCAGGCGTTGGGATCAAGCGATATGCCTGGAATCCTTGGCGCTTCGCACGGATATCTGTCGGCTGAACACTTCCAGCAGATCTTTACTGCGCATGGCAATATCATGGTGTTCTTTGTGGCCATGGGCTTTATTTTTGGGCTTATAAACTATATCGTGCCGCTCCAGATTGGCGCTCGCGACCTAGCTTCGCCATTTTTGAACACACTTGGTTTTTGGCTATTTGTTGCCGGAGTGGTAATGGTAAATATGTTCTTCTTTGTGGGCGGGGAATACGCAGCTACGGGCTGGCTGGCTGTCGCTCCTTTATCGGGTACGGAATTCAGTCCGGGTACGGGTATGGATTATTTGATATGGAGCTTACAGATCTCGGGTGTCGGAACGACACTGGGCGCGATAAACTTCATTATGACGATTCTTAAGATGCGCGCTCCGGGAATGACCCTCTGGAAGATGCCCGCTTTTACCTGGGGTTCACTTTGTAGCATGATTATGGCCGTCACCGTCTTCCCGCTGCTTACAGCGACGCTGTTCCTCGTCTTCTTTGATCGTTACTTTGATACGCACTTCTTTACGACGACTCTTGGTGGAAATGCCATGATGTATACGAACCTGATATGGATGTGGGGGCACCCTGAGGTGTATATCTTGGTGTTGCCGGCATACGGGCTGTTCACAGAGATTGTTTCGACTTTCAGTAAAAAGGCGGTCGCTAGTTATACCTCGAATGTTATTGGTATGATTGGGGTTTCGCTTTTCGCGCTCTCAGTATGGCTGCACCACTTCTTTACTATGGGCGCTGGAGCAGACGTCAACTCGTTCTTCGGATTGATGACAATATTCATTGCGATACCGACAACCGTGTTGGTGTTCACGTGGATTGCCACGATGTACAAAGGTCGCATACGGCTGGCAACGCCGATGTTATGGTTCCTTGGTTTTATCGGCGTATTTACTTTTGGCGGCGTGACGGGCGTGATGCTTGGCATCCCGCCTGCAGACTTCCAGTTCCATAACAGTCTGTTCCTGGTTGCGCATTTTCACTCTAATGTTATTGGCGGTGTGTTATTTGGCGTCTTCGCCGGCATTAGCTACTGGTTCCCGAAAATGGCTGGCTATAGGCTGAACGAACGGCTTGGGCGCTATGCTTTTTGGTGCTGGATGATTGGCTTTAGCTTGTCTTTCATTCCAATGTATATAGTTGGACTTATGGGGGCGACCAGGCGGCTCGATACGTACGATGCATCTTCGGGTTGGCAGCCGTTTTACGTGCTTATGCTTATCGGAGGAATTATCATTGCCATAGGCGTAGCGCTCCAGCTCGCACAAATTATCGCCAGCGTCATCCAGAAGAGACGGCTGCACGATGGTACTGGCGACCCTTGGGATGGCCGATCACTCGAATGGGCGGTCCCTTCGCCAGCACCATCTTACAACTTTGAGACAATACCTCAGGTCACAACCCGCGATGCCTTCTGGGAAATGAAGAAGCACGGCTTGCCAAAGCGTACTTTCGAGGACATTCGTATGCCAAAAAACACTGCTTCGGGCATATATATATCTATCTTCGCTTTCTTTGTTGGGTTCGGATTGGTTTGGCATATTAACTGGCTTGCTATCGTTTCGCTAGTCGGCGCGATTATCTGTGTGATTGTCAGGACCTTTAACGACGACACTGAGTATACGATCACTGCTGCTGAAGTCGAAAAGATGGAAGAAGCCCGAGTGGCAAAAGCTCAGGCGCTGCGTCCTAGTAAAGATACAAGTCCCGACGAAGACATGGGTTTGATTGAATTTGTTAAGATAGTACTGACATGGGCATTGAATGTTGTAAGGACTAGGCGATGGCGGAATCGATAGCAACGAACGAAATGAAACACGAAGCTGAAGCGAACGATAGGGTGATGTTTGGCTTCTGGGTCTACTTGATGACCGACCTTTTGATGTTCGCGGTATTATTTGCGGTGTACGCAGTACTGCACGGTAACACCGAGGGTGGTCCTGGAGGCGGCGAGCTTTTCGGCCTGCCACTGGCTTTAGCAGAAACCTTGATACTGCTTACGAGTAGCTTCACCTGTGGAATTGGTATGATTGCCGCACGTAAAGGTGATAAGAACCAAGTGCTTGCATGGTTCGGTGTTACGTTTTTGCTGGGTGTGGCGTTCCTGAGCCTGGAGCTAAGCGAATTCGCCGAGCTTATCGGTGAGGGCCATACGCTCAGTAGCAACGCTTTCTTGTCTTCGTTCTTCGTGCTTGTAGGAACGCACGGGGTGCACATTATCTCGGGGTTGTTTTGGATGCTTGTCACGCTCTTGTTTGTCTTAGTGCGGGGGCTCAACCGACATCTAGTGCGCAAGCTAGCTTTGCTGAGCCTGTTCTGGCATTTCCTTGATATCGTGTGGATATTTATTTTTACAATTGTATACTTAATGGCGTACGTATGAGCGAATTATTAGACAACAAAACACCACAGTCAAAAGCCGGACACGGCACCATAAAATCCTATGTCATCGGGTTCTTATTATCACTCGTATTTACGGCTATACCGTACTACCTGGTTGTCAATAAGAGTGTTACGGGCAGTAGTTTGCTGGCGACAATCCTGGGCTTTGCCGTGCTGCAAATGGCTGTTCAGATATTCTTCTTCTTGCATCTAGGAAGAGGGCCGAAGCCGCTTTATAACGTCGCTTTCTTTGTTTCGACGGTAGGTATTATTCTGATGGTCGTGCTTGGTTCTATATTTATCATGGATCATTTAAACTACAACATGATGGCGCCAGAAGCTACTACGAAGAAGCTTGCCCAAGATGAGGGCATATCCCAGGTTGGTGGTGAAAAGACGGGTGCCTGTGCTAATATTGGCGCCAACCACCAGGTCATTATCCAGAATGGGCAGTTAAGTCCTCTTCACACTGACGCCCAGCTATGTGATTCACTGTCATTTATAAATAAAGATGCTACAGCGCATGATATTGTGTTTGGATCGTACGCTCAACCGGAGGGTTACGGCGGCGAAAGTGGGCTAACTGTGCGTCCAGGCCGTTCTAAGACGATAACGCTGAATCAATTGGGTTCACATTTGTTCCATGATCATCTTCACTCCGAGACTGCCGGCTACTTCACTGTAACAAAATAAGACTGCCAGAGGATAAACACAAATGAATACCTATATGAAAACTAAGCGTAGTAACGGAGCTCTTAGGCATGGCAACATTTAAAGAGTACTACTCACTTACTAAGCCGGGCGTATTGTACGGCAACGCACTTACCGCAGCGGCTGGTTTTTTGCTGGCTGCGAACGGCCGCATAGATTTTTTACTTTTTGTTGCGTTGGTTGTCGGCTCGACACTGATGATTGCTTCCGCCTGCGTGCTGAACAATTTTCTCGACCAAGATATCGACAGCAAGATGGCTCGCACGAAAAAACGCGCGATCGTATCAGGTCAGGTGAAGGGCCGGAATGCTGTTATTTTCTCGGTTTTGCTTGGCGTTATTGGTGTGCTTATTTTGGCGCTCTTTACGAACTGGCTAGTGGTATTGATCGGGATTGTGGGATTTGTTGATTACGTGGTGCTATACGGCATGCTGTCGAAGCGGCTATCGGTCCACGGTACGCTGGTTGGGAGTATTTCAGGAGCAGTGCCGATTCTTGCTGGGTATGTGGCGGTATCGGGGACGATCGACTTAGGGGCTATTATTGTTTTTGCCGTCATGTTCTTATGGCAGATGCCCGAGTTTTATTCCATCGCCATTTACCGCATGAAAGAATACAAGGCAGCAGGCGTGCCGGTTATGTCGGTGATAAAAGGTAAAGAAAATACAAGACTGCAGATATTTTTCTATACGCTCGCCTTTGTCGTGGCAACGCTGCTTCTCTTTGTCTACGACTACGCAGGCTACAGCTACCTGGTTGTTATGGGGCTCCTGGGCGTGTATTGGATTTGGCTTGGTGCGAAAGGATTCAAGGCAAAAGACATCGACATGTGGGCACGGCATATGTTCCGTTTTTCGCTTGTGATACTGCTGGCGTTTTGTGCAATGATCTCCCTAGAGTCGCTCCTGCCATAAGCATATTGCTATCAGGGAATGGTAACGGTATGATGGTAGGGAAACGACGACAAATACATACAGAAAGAGCAGATTTATCATGAAGATTACTATCGTAGGTGGCGGTTTTGGTGGAATAAAGGCAGCACTTGAGCTGTCAAAAAACAAAAAAAACCAAATCACACTCATCAGCGACAAACCGGACTTTCAGTATTACCCGGCGCTGTATAGTTCGGCTACCGGACATAGCCATCTTGAGTCATGGGTACCGATAGGCGAGATCCTGGGCGGTAAAAAGAACATCATGGTGCATCTGGATAAGATTGCAAAAATAGATACCAAGACTAAAAAATTAGTTGCTGAATCGGGTAAAGAATACACATATGAACGCTGTATTTTGGCGCTTGGATCGGTGACGACCTACTTTAATATCCAGGGGCTTGATACGTATGCTTATGGTATCAAATCGGCCGAAGAAATTCAGGCGCTCAAACGTCATTTGTACGAGGATATCGCTGAAAAAGGTAGCGTCGACAAGCATTATGTTGTGGTAGGCGGTGGCCCTACGGGCGTCGAGCTATCAGCGGCTTTAGGTTCGTATATTCGGCGGCTATGTGATCACTATGGTGTAAAAGGCCGGCCGATTAAGATTGATCTGATTGAAGCTGCACCACGTATTTTGCCTCGTATGAGCGAAAAGGCAAGTGCACGCGTGGCAAAACGCCTGAAAAAACTCGGAGTGAACATTCAGGTTGGTAAGGCAGTCGAGTCTGAAACGGCCGATGCGATCATGGTAAGCGGCAAGCCAATTAAAAGCCATACGGTCATATGGACGTCCGGCGTCGCAAATAGCCCTTTTTACGATCAAAACAAAGACCAGTTCAAATTTGCTCCGCGTGGCCGCGTTGCAGTCGATCAGTACATGCGTGCCGCCGACGACGTGTATGTGATTGGTGATAACGCAGCAACGCCATTTACGGGCCTGGCGCAAACAGCGCTTCATGATGCTGGATTTGTCGCGGCGAATATTAAGCGTGAACAGCGTGGGCAGCGACCAAAAGAGTACAAAGCCGTTATGCCGCCAGTCGTACTTCCAGTTGGTGAAAACTGGGCCGTTTTTGAGTGGCACAAGCTGCGTATTTACGGATTTATCGGGTCTCTGCTTCGTCGTGCAGCCGACTTTATCGGCTATAATGACGTGTTGCCAATAGGACAGGCGCTTGGCGTGTGGCACGCTTCTACGGTGGTTGAGGATGACTACTTTGCATCTTCGCCTGAAAACAACACGCGCGCATCGAAATAGTTCCCCGATCTGTTATACTGATACCAGTAAATTAGTGAGGGAAAGACTGTTTTTATGGCGACACCGAAAAGTCAGCGTATTGGAATTTGGATCATTGCGATTGTTATGATCGTAGGAACGATCGGCTCATTTGCCGTTATGGTTCTGGCAAACAAAAATAATGTTACCGACCAGGCGCGTATTCAGCAGCTGTCGAGCCAATATCAAAAAGACTACGCAGCATATCAGGCAAAGGTCGACAAGCAAGCGAGTGAGCTTTCGGACAAGTACTATCCACAATTTAGGGAGTACAAGAACAAACCGGCTGAGTTTGATAAAAGCGGTGTTAAGTCGTTGAAAAAATCAGACATCAAAGTGGGAACGGGCAAAAAGATTACCAAAGACTCGACATTCACGGCCTACTATATTGGGTGGACTCCCGACGGCAAAAGCTTTGACAGCTCGTTTAATGGCAATAAGCTAAAGGCACCATTTGAGGTAACGCCGGGCGGTGTTATTTCAGGCTGGACAGAAGGAACAGATGGTATGAAAGTTGGCGGTATCCGTGAACTTACTATTCCTGCTGACAAAGCGTACGGCGAACAAGGCAGTGGCGATAAGATTCCTGCCAACTCACCAATTAAATTTATCGTGATGGTAATTCCGACACCTGATAAAATTCAGGAGCCAACAGTTCCAAAAGAACTGCTCGAATATTACCAAAGCAACGCACAGTAAGTGCTATACTAAGTATAGTAATTAAAGACAAAAGGGTTAGAAATGGAAGAGAAAATCAGGGATGTCGTCATGATTGGAGCCGGGCCTAGTGCTCTGGCGGCGGCTGTATATACGACGCGTGAAGGTGTCGACACGATACTCTATGAAAAAGGTGTTATTGGAGGACTGGCTGCTATCACCGATCAAGTCGATAACTATCCCGGTTTTCCAGAAGGCGTCCCCGGCATGGAGCTTGCCGAACGCCTAGAAAAGCAAGCCGAGCGGTTCGGTGCGCAAATAGAGTTTGGTGACGTTTCGGCAATTCGGGACGAAGGCGATGTAAAAGTAGTCGTTGTAGATGATGAGGAAGTCAAAGCGAAGACCGTACTCATCGCAACGGGTAGTGACTATAACAAACTTGGTGTGCCGGGTGAAAAAGAATACTACGGCCGCGGGGTTCATTACTGCGCAACTTGTGACGGCGCATTCTATAAAGACAAAAAGCTGGTCGTCATTGGTGGTGGCAACTCGGGATACCAAGAGGCTATTTTCCTGACCCGCTTTACGACGCATATTGACCTTTTAGTGCGCAGCACGGTGAAAGCCAGCGAAATCTTGCAGGAGCAAATGCAAAAATACGTCGATGAGGGCAAGGTAACGGTTCACCTTCAGACCTCTGTTGATGAAATTGTCGCCGAAGGCGGCAAAGTAAATGGCGTTAAGGCAAAGAAAAATGGCGAGCCGATAACATTTGATAGTGACGGCGTATTTGTGTTTGTCGGACTTAAGCCAAATACGCAGTTCCTTGCGGGTAGCGGGATTGAGCTCGATGAACAAGGGCTTGTTAAAACCGATAAGCATCTTTCAACGAATATTGCCGGTGTATATGCAAGCGGCGACGTGCGAAGCGGCGCGACGATGCAGGTTGCCAGCGCGGTTGGTGAGGGCGCGACAGCGGCACTTTCGATTCGTGAATATCTTGATGAACAAGCGCACAAAAAGAGCAAAGGCTCGAAACTATACGAATAAAAAATACGCCGGCAACTAGTCGGCGTATTTTTTTATTTCGTCGAGGATGATATTGGGTCGGTCTGTCACGATGCCGTCGATACCTTGCTCGGCAAGTAGCCGGGCACTATGTGGTCGGTTGACTGTGTAGGCATAGACAAACAGGCCCGCGCGTTTGGCGATCTCAAGTGCAAAACGGTTGAGATATAGCCGGTGAAAGCCCACGGCGGCTAGTTGCAGCCGGCGGTGAAAGGCGATGAAAATAAACGGGTTTTCACTGTGTAGCAGTGAAAGATTAGCGGCCTTGCTGACGCTTCGGATGGCAGAAAGTTCGGTGCCGCGAAATGACGAAAAGAGGATATTGTCCCAGTCGCTTTTTGGTTTTTTGATGTAGCGTTTTTTGATGAGCTCTGCGACGGCTTTGCCCGTACCTCGTCCTTTTAGTTCGATGTTAAGAAGTACAACGCCAAAAAAGGCATCGAGTACGTCGGTGAGTGGAACGATCGGCTGTTTTTGGGTCCGTTTTTGCAGCTCTTTTAAAGTATGATGCGAGATGATTGAAGTGTCGCGGTGCGTACGGAGCGTATGAAAATCG
This sequence comes from uncultured Candidatus Saccharibacteria bacterium, assembly GCA_946480595.1. Next base: position 10,471 of record CAMLKC010000014.1, on the reverse strand, counting down.
TGCGTAAGGACCGGGATTTTGTCTTTGGTAAGCCGGACATCAAATTCAAGTGCGTCGGCACCAGCCTTCAGGCCGGTCCGCATCGCTTCCATGCTATTTTCGGGCGCAAGACCAGCCGCCCCCCGATGTCCAATCACTAACATAATTACCCTTAAGTATAGCAAATTTGTTACAATAGTGACAGTTAACCAAAGGAGACCTTAGATGGCTGATTTTAATAAAATTCTTACACCTGGTGATGTCGACGCTGGCGTCGTTAACGTTGTCGTTGAGATTCCTGCCGGCAGTATGCACAAGATCGAATGGAACCGCGACTTGGCGGTCATGCAGCTCGACCGCGTTGAGCCTGCGGTATTTGCCAAGCCAACCAACTACGGCTTTATTCCACAAACGCTCGACGAAGACGGCGACGAACTTGACGTACTGCTCGTGACCGACGAACCGCTGCCGACTGGCATTTTCCTTGAGGCAAAGGTTATTGGTGTCATGAAGTTCGAAGACGACGGTGAAGTTGACGACAAGGTTGTCGTTGTTCCTGCCGACGACCGTAATACGGGCAACGCAGTCAGCTCGCTGAGCGACTTGCCGGAACGACTCATCAAGCAGATTGAATTCCACTTCAATCACTACAAGGACCTCAAAAAGCCTGGTACCACTATCGTAAAGAGCTGGGGTGACATTGAAGAAGCCAAGCAGGTAATCCACGAATCTATCGAGCGCTGGAACAACCGCTAGTTATTGCCAATAAAAAAATAGCCTGCTGATTTGCAGGCTATTTTCGTTTCCGAAGGGCCTTTTGTTTAATGATGTTGGCAGCGTCGCTAAGGGTTTCGATGACCTCTAGTTTTTTGAGCTGGTTGCGAAGCTTTTCGCGGGCGTGATTGGTTTTTACCAGGTCGAGCCATGACTGGCGTGGTATTGAGAGTTTTCTCGTAATGACCTCGACGACATCTCCGTTTTGGAGCGGTTTGTCAAAAGAATGGATATTGCCGTTCACGCGGAAGCTATAGGCATGGCGGCCAATGTCACTGTGGACCATATAAGCAAAGTCGAGCGGCAAGGCGCCCTCTGGCAGGTTGTAAATGTCACCTTTTGGCGAGTAGACGAAAATCCGATCGCCGAACAGGTCGACGTTTAACTGATCTTCAGATATTTCCTCGCCGGAACGGAGATGCGAAGCGATCTCCTGTAGCTGTGTGATCCATTGCAGCTGAGAGGGCAAGCTAGAGGCTGTGCGCTTGCGGATGTAGTCTTTTGAGTCCTTGTTTTCGTGGTAGTGGAAACTCGCTGCCAGACCGCGCTCTGCGTAGTCATGCATTTCGTAGGTTCGTATTTGGAATTCGACGATCTGTTTACTTGGCGTAATGACTGTCGTGTGCAGGCTCTGGTAGCCATTTGGTTTTGGAACGGCAATGTAATCTTTAATACGGGCCAGCATTGGCTGATAGAGTGAATGAAGAATGCCAAGCACCTTGTAGCAGTCTTCTTTGTTCTTGACGATGATGCGTAGCGCCATGAGGTCGTAAATGTCATCGACATTGCCGCCAACCTTCATAAGTTTTTTGTGAAGACTGTAAATACTTTTGACGCGGCCGTTAACCTCGAACTCGATGTCGTTCTTTTTGAGTGCGGCTTCAACTTCCTGACGTACGACACCAAGTTTTCGGGTGCTTTTGCCAAGCCGCTTCTTCATGAGGTTTTCCAGGTGGTGGAATTCTTTGGGGTCTAAATAGCTAAAAGCCAGCTCTTCGATCTGCATGCGCACACGGCCCATACCGAGGCGGTCGGCCATGGGGGCGAATACTTCCAGGCTTTCCCGGGCGATCTTTTTCTGTTTTTCAGGTGGCATATGCTGCAATGTCGAGAGGTTGTGTAGCCGGTCTGCCAGCTTGATGATAATAACGCGCACATCCTGGCCGACGGCGATTAGTAGTTTTGAAAGATTATCTTTGGTCTGCGGTAAATAGCTTTCGAGGTTGCGCATACCAGCGCGGGCCTGTGAAACCTTGGTGACGCCATCAACCAAAAACGCGACATCGCGTCCAAACAGGTTTTCAATAGTTTCTAGCGTGGCCTCGGTGTCTTCAACGGTATCATGTAATACTCCGGCAAGTACCGTATCAATATCCATGCCCCAATCAATCAGCGTCGCGGCAACAGCCATCGGGTGAATGATGTACGGTTCGCCGCTTTTTCGCTTTTGGCCAGCATGGGCTTTGGAGGCAAAATCGACGGCATGCTCAAGCTCGAGGAGCTGGTCCTCTTCGTAATGTATCTTGGCCTGATCGAGCAGAGAATGCTTTTTCATGTGCTACCAGTATAAAACACCTATGGGAAATAAAAAACCGCTTACTGAGGCGGACGGGGTTTTACAACTTAAGAATAAACAGTATAATAACTCATGAAATGCTAATGCTATAAATAAAAAGGAGTGAGATTTCACATGAGTCAAGTTAATATTGCGATTAACGGGTTCGGCCGAATCGGGCGCAACGCCTTCAAGATTGCTTTTGAGCGCAGTGATATTAAAGTGGTGGCCATCAATGACCTCACCGACACAAAAACACTGGCGCATCTCTTGAAGCACGACTCTTCGTACGGCACCTACCAGCACGAAGTAAGCCATGACGACACCGGTATTATCGTTGACGGTCAGCATATTGCTGTTCTGGCTGAAAAAGATCCTGCAATGCTGCCATGGCGCGACCACAAGGTTGACGTTGTGATCGAAAGTACCGGCTTTTTCGTTGACCCAGCAAAAGCCCGCGCACACATTGATGGCGGCGGAGCAAAGAAAGTGGTTATTTCTGCACCCGCAAAGGGTGACGGCGCTGACACGATCGTGCTTGGTGTGAACGAAGACAAGATTGACGGCTCTACCGACGTCATTAGTAATGCCAGCTGTACGACCAACTGTATTACTCCTGTTATGGCAGTGCTGGAAAGCCACTTCGGCATTGAAAAAGCCCTCATGACCACTGTACACAGCTACACAGCCAGCCAGCGTCTGCAGGACGCACCTGCTAAGGATCTGCGCGAAGCTCGTGCTGCAGCTGAAAACATCGTGCCGACGACAACTGGCGCCAGTATTGCCGCGGCCAAGGCGCTCCCAGCGCTCGAGGGTGTCTTCGGCGGCCTAAGTGTCCGTGTTCCAACCCCTGTTGTTAGCATGAGTGACTTTGCAGTTGTGCTGAAGCGTGACACGACTATCGAAGAGATCCAGAATGTCTTTAGGGAAGCGGCAAAACAGCCGTTTTACCAAGGTATCCTTGATGTTACCGAAGAAGAGCTGGTCAGCAGCGATTTCAAGGGCAACAGCCACAGCGCGATTGTTGACCTCAAGCTTACCAACGTCGTGGGTGGTAACCTCATCAAGGTTGTTGCCTGGTACGACAACGAATGGGGCTACAGCAACCGTTTGGTCGAGCTCGTCGCCGACGCTGGCCGCGCCTTACAGCAAAGCTAGTCGATTTCTCTCAAAAAGCGCCCGGAAAAGCGGGCGCTTTTGTTTTGGGCTAAAAATGCTTATACTTAAGTCATGAAGATATATTTGGGCGCAGACCACCAGGGTTTTGCTATGAAAGAACAGGTACTTGCTTATCTCGCCAAGCGCGGCTATGACGTTGAGGATGTCGGCGACAAAGAGCTTGATCCGTCTGACGATTTCCCTACATTTGCACAGATGGCATCACTAAAGGTTTTAGGGAGTGATGATCCGGATCCGCGCGCGATTCTTATCTGTGGCGGCGGCCAGGGTATGTGCATGGCGGCAAACCGTTTTCGCGGTATTCGCGCCAGTGTTATCTGGGATGCTTACGAGGCTCGCATGACGCGAAACGACAACGATAGCAATGTGCTTTGTCTGCCGTCGCGCGTATTGCACAACGATGAAAAGGGGTGGAAAGACATTCTTGATACGTGGCTTGAAACGTCATTTGCCTCGGCGCCACGCTATAAGCGCCGTAACGCGGAGTTGGACGAACTATAAATGAGTGTCATAGCTCCTGCCATCCTGTCTGAAACGCCTGACGACTACAAGGCAATGGTCGAGCGGCTCCATCCGTTTGCCCAGCGTGTCCATATTGATATTTGTGACGGTGAATTCGCCCCTTCTTTTACGGTTGGTGCTGCACAGGTGTGGTGGCCACAGGAATGGGTGGTTGATATCCATGCCATGGTGGCGCGCCCAAGCGAGCACCTGGAAACACTCGTGAGCTTAAAGCCGCACATGATTATTTTTCATGCGGAAGTCGAAGAGGATATTGTGCCGGTACTCCAACACGTAAAGCAGTTTGGCATAAAAGCCGGGATTGCGCTGTTAAAACCCACTGTTCCTAGTACGGTGCGCTCAGCAATCGAGGCGGCCGATCACGTAATGATCTTTAGCGGTGAGCTTGGCAAATATGGCGGCACGGCGAGTCTTATGCAGCTGGAAAAGGTTCGCCTTGTCAAAATGATACGCCAGGACGTTGAAATTGGCTGGGATGGCGGCGCTAATATCGAGAATGCTTACAGCTTGGCACAGGGCGGCGTCGATGTTCTGAACGTAGGCGGGACGATTGCAAAAAGCGATGACCCTCAGGCCACCTATACCGCGATGGTAAACGAAATCAACAAACACGGGGTTATTTAGCCGGTCGCCTATTTTTTTGGTAAGCGAATCGTGGTAAAGTGACAGTAGAAGCATAAGCGCTCCGGGAGGGCCAGAATAGAGTGAGTGGCAAACTGACAGTTACGCAGCTTGAACAAAAAGCTAACGACATCCGAAAAGATATTATCCGTATGCTGGTAGAGGCAGGGAGTGGCCATAGCGCGGGGCCACTTGGTCTTGCCGATATCATGGCTGCACTTTATTTCGATATCATGAACATCGATCCGGCACGTCCTGACTGGCCGGAACGAGACGTGTTCTTGCTGAGCAATGGCCACTGTGTACCCGTACAGTATGCCGCTATGGCGGAACGGGGTTACTTCCCGGTCGAAGAACTCCAGACGCTTCGCAAGTTCGGCAGCCGCTTACAGGGCCACCCTGAGCGCACCAAACTGCCTGGCCTTGAAAACACTAGCGGTCCGCTGGGCTCTGGCCTTAGCCAGGCTGCAGGGTATGCTTATAGCCTGCAGTATCTCGACAACGCCAAGCATCGTTGGGTATATACGATGACAAGCGACGGTGAACACGACGAAGGAAACTTCTGGGAAGCGGCGATGTTCGCGGGCAAGTATAAGCTAAGCCAGCTCATTGTCTTTGTTGATCGCAACAATATCCAAATTGACGGCACCACTGACGAAGTAATGCCATTAGAGGATCTCCGCGGCAAGTGGGAGTCATTTGGCTGGCATGTGCAAGAGATTGATGGCCACAACATAGAAAGCGTCATCGATGCAGCAAGTATGGCTCGGGCTATTACGAACAAGCCGAGTGTCGTCATTGCTCATACTATCCCGGGCAAGGGTGTCGATTTTATGGAATACGACTACAAATGGCACGGTGCACCGCCAAACAGTGAACAGGCGAAAGATGCACTCAAAAAACTGCGGACACTGGATGGGCAAATTACCTCGGGAGATGTTGAATAATGAATTATCCGTTAAACCCAAAACTATATAGCGACGACGTTGAAAACGAGCCTATCCGCGCAGGTTTCGGCCGTGGACTCAAAGCGGCCGGCGAAGCGAACAGCCAAGTCGTTGCCCTTTGTGCTGATCTGACTGACAGTACAAAAATGTCAGATTTTAAAAAGGCATTTCCAGAACGGTTTGTTGAAATTGGCGTTGCGGAACAGAATCTTGTCACCGTTGCAAGCGGTCTTGCGCGTGCTGGTAAAATTCCTTTTGCAAGTAGCTATGCGGCATTTAGTCCAGGGCGCAACTGGGAGCAGATTCGTACGACGATTGCATTGAATGACCAGCCGGTAAAAGTTGTTGGTTCGCATTCGGGTGTGAGTGTCGGTCCAGACGGTGCGACACATCAAATGCTTGAAGATATCGCTCTAATGCGCGTATTGCCTAACATGGTAGTCATCGCGCCTGGCGACAGTATCGAAGCTGAAAAAGCGACGCTTGCAATTGCCGAAAACGGCAAGCCGAGCTATTTGCGTCTAGCCCGCGAGGGAACGCCGATCTTTAGTACGGAGGAGTCACCGTTTGAAGTAGGGAAAGCCTATGTACTCCGCGAAGGCGAGGACGTTACGTTGCTTGGTACTGGTACTATGACGTACCAAATGATTGCCGCCGCAAAGAAGCTTGAAGAACAGGGTATCCGTGCTGAAGTGGTCCACGTGCCGACCATTAAGCCGCTCGATGAAGAGACGATCCTTGCGAGCGTCCGTAAGACCGGTCGTGCAGTCACTGCTGAAGAGGCTCAGGCTGCTGCTGGCTTTGGTGGTGCGATTGCAGAACTGCTTGGCGAGCAATTGCCGACACCTCTGAAACGGATTGGAATGAAAGACCGCTTTGGCGAGAGTGGCGCACCAGAAGAGCTGATTGCATATTTTGGTATGGATGGCGCTTCCATCGCAACGACCGTAAAACAATTTATCGACAGCGTGCCGCGCTATCACCAGGGATTCTAAGGGGGAATTATGGGGCTAACAATCAAACAAATTCGCGACAATACCGTTCGTGCCCGGCATTTGATGCAGCGTTCGCGCAGCCAGAATTTTGCTGTCGGTGCGTTTAACATCGACAACCAGGAGACGCTGATTGCCATAGCAAAAGCAGCGCAAAATTTGCGCGCACCAGTGCTGGTAGAGGTCAGTCACGGTGAGGTTGAAGCGATTGGTATCGAGAACATCCGTGACATGGTCGACAATTACAAAGAAGAATATGGCATCGAGGCATACATTAACCTCGATCATAGTCCGACGGTTGAAGCATGTAAGCGTGCGATTGATGCTGGGTTTGAGTTTATTCATATCGACATTTCACAGGCCGACCATGAAGCGACCACTGAGCAGATTATTGAGAAAACCAAAGAAGTCGTCGAGTACGCGAAATTTACAGGTGCTCTTGTCGAAAGCGAACCCCATTACTTTGGCGGTTCATCGAACGTACACACCGAAAACATTGACTACGAAGAAATCAAAAAAACATTCAGTACACCCGAAGGTACGAAGGCTTTTGTCGATGCGACTGGTATTGACACATTTGCAGCGGCCGTAGGTAACCTGCACGGCAAATATCCAGTACCAAAACAGCTCGACCTCGAGCTTCTGCAGCAAATCCGCGATAGTATTGGCTGCCAAATCAGCCTTCACGGTGGAAGTGGAACACCTCTTCATTACTTTGAGGAAGCTGCAAAAATTGGCGTCAGTAAAATAAATATCAATAGCGATATGCGCTACGCCTTCCGTAAGACACTTGAAAAAGTACTGGCAGAGAACCCAGACGAATATGCAGTCGTGAAACTCATGCCTGAGGTCTACGGCGCTGTTCAAAAGGTCATCGAAGAAAAAATAAGTGCCTTTGGTAGTGCGGGAAAAGCCGTCGTTTAGTACGGATAAAAACTGATGACAGCAAGAAAACCCGTTATGCTCGCCATAGGAAAGGCATCGCAAGATGTCTTCCTTCAGAGTAGCAAAGATTTCCAGCCATACGAACACAAGGGCGTCTTGTACGAACAACTCCCGCTTGGACAAAAAATCCATGTCGACAACATGATTATTACCACCGGGGGTAACGCCACTAATGTTGCCGTTACTTTTGCCCGGCAAGGGCTGCACAGCAAGTATGCCTGGGAACTGGGCGAGGACGCCATCAGTACTTCCATTCTTGCGGCACTCGACGAAGAAGACGTCGATACATCCTATGTCCGCCAGCAACGTGATTTTAGGCCGAGTTACTCAACAATTTTACTTGCGCCAACCGGCGAACGTACGGTACTCAACTATGCTGGCTCCCCGCCTGCAAAATCACACATGCCAATCGATCTCGATGCGCTAAAGGGTGCGGACTGGGTATATCTCTCTTCTATCAACGACATGGAACTGCTCGAGAAGATTGTCACCAAAGCTACCGAGCACAAGGTGAAGGTGATGATGAACCCCTCCGGCCTGGAGCTGGATAAGCCAGAAAAGCTGAAATCAATCATCGAAGACATCGAAGTTATCGCGCTTAATAAAGAGGAAGCGCAGCTGCTTGTACATGGTGAAACGCTCGAGGAACTAGCCCGTCACATGACACACTACGTGCCTGTTGCGGTGGTAAGCGATGGTCCAAATGGCGTCGTTGCGACGGATGGAAAGACGGTGGTCCGCGCGGGAATGTACGAAGACGTCAAAGTGGTTGACCGGCTTGGGGCTGGCGATGCGTTTGGTTCGGGATTCTTAAGCCAGTGGGCCCAAGGGGCTTCGCTAAAGGATTCAGTTATCTTTGCCAGCGCCAACTCTACCTCCGTTGTGACAAAAATCGGCGCCAAAGAGGGTATTTTGCGCGTGCCAAATAAGCTACACTCGATGCCTATCAGTGAAAAGCCGTTCACCTCCTAGAGTGATAACCATAAACATGATATACTATTGTTCGTAACAGATATAAATGGAAGACAAAAATGGCAAAATTTTTACGCGACCTGCTAGACGCCGAAGAACCGATTTTTTCCGCTTCGATTGACCAGCTTGAAAAGGCGAGTGGCCGCCCTGGCGCCGATGTGCGTCTCATTACCGACATAACAGAAAAAGCCCATGACCGAATGCGCCGCCTTGGCCTCGACCCTTCTAATACGACGGGCAGGGAGTTCTATCAGGCGCTTCTCTCGCGTATTGCTGATGATAACGAACGCGTTACTAAGTTGGTTGGCGCAAGCGATAGCAGTGATGTAAAGCAGCTGGTGCCGCTTCTTATCGAGGCCGCCAATAAGGTTGAATTTAACCGCACTGTTTTTGTCATGAAGCGCGACAAGGCTAAGGAATTTCTGCGCCAAATGCCGCCTAAAAAGCTCATGGAACGACTTGGCTACGAGACAGTAGATGCCATGTTCGAGGGTGAGGACTTTGACGAGATCTATACCGCCCTTCGCTTTTCTGAAGGTCCGGAATGGCTGAACGCCTACGACGAGCAGATGAAGACGGTGATGCCGGACGACTACGAAGAGCGCGAGCTTCGCATTATTGAAATGGGTCACGACAAGTATGTTGACCTTGCCGAACACTTTACGCAGAAAAAGCTTCACAACGTGACCCACACCAAAGAGATGGGCGTGATAGTTGTTGTGCCGCTTCGTGACACCCACTCCAAGGGTCTCACGCTTAAGACGTTGCCGCTTTTGTTCCACTACATGAACGAAGTTAAGCTTTACTCGAATTTCTTTAAGCTCAAGGCTAAGCAGCCGAATTTTGGCGAGACGGTCGTCACGACGCTTATTGCCGACCCGGGTAACGCCAGTCAGATGGCGGGCCAATACATTCACTGGCGGGTGATCCAACGCTACTTTGGCAAGCTGAAGGACGAATCTCATAAAGAAGCTTTCGAGCCGCACGTCCACCCAGAAGATCTTCACTGGCGCAAAGCAGAAGATCTACTGTACCAGCTCGACCCTGAGATGCAGTTTTGGCAGGACCTCGATTACGTTGGTCTTATGTTCGAGGATGGTTTGCCGGTAACAACCAATTTCGTGGATGTTTCACTAAGTCATGCCAACAGCATTCCGTACGAAGGCCGCTATGTTTACCACATGCGTGAGAGCCTTTGGAACGAGATCTTCATTCGCTATATGAGTTATCCGAATCTTGAGAACCAAGTACTCAGTCAGCTCGACAACGATATGATTGCTCCAGAGCAACTGAAGGTCGAGGAGGCATAATGCGATACCAGATTTGTGTTTCAGGTGCAGCGAGCGGAGATACGGTACAAACATCGCATCAGATGGCCTACGAACTTGGCAAGGAAATTGCAGCTGCCGGCAAAACACTGCTGACCGGTGCAACGGTTGGCTTGCCGCACTATGCTGCCCGCGGCTTTATGAGTGTGCCGGATTCTCACGGTGTGTCCGTTGGATTTTCACCGGCCAGCTCATTCCGCGAGCATGTCGCTACGTATCGTTTGCCAACCCGTGAGTTTGACTACATTAATTTTACCAGCATGGAATATGTCGGTCGTGACGTGCACCTGGTCCGCAGTTGTGACGGTATTATTACAGTGGGTGGCCGTATGGGTAGCCTGCATGAATTTTCGACGGCGCTTGAAAGCCGCAAGGTATGTGGCGTGCTCCTTGGTACAGGTGGCTTGGCTGACTATATCCCGACTCTTTTGCAGAATATCGAAGCGCCTGGCGCAAAAGATGTTATTTTTGACACCGATCCGAAGCGTTTGGTGCAAAAAGTTGTCGACGCACTGGACGCAAAATACGCTGATTTTCAGGATGACGGCATGGACAGCCAGCTGAGTCTGAAGCGCGCCGGTCAAGGCTAATACGTAAAGGAGAGCTCAATGAACAAACGAGAAAGAACGCGTGGCGGTAGCGCATCGGCCGTTATTA
>CAMLKC010000013.1 GCA_946480595.1 uncultured Candidatus Saccharibacteria bacterium | reverse complement strand
ACTTTTTCTTTCAGCGCTTTGACGTTAATGACTTCGTCGGGCTTGCTTTCAAGAACGATGCTCATAATAAACTGCTGCTCGGCAAAGTTATAAATCTCGCCAATTTGCTGGTTCATGAGCTTGAAAAGCACCTTACCCTTGTCGTAATCGGCTTGGGCCTGCGGGCTCAGTTCGGTACCAAAGTGCGCGTATTCCTCAGCAGTGCGATAGCCAGCAAGTGTCAGGTTGAGCTTGTCTGCGAGGCCCTTTTGGCGCTTGTTTTGCCCAACGCCACCCACACGAGTGACCGAAAGTGCCGTGCTAACTGCAGGACGCATCGTGTCCTTAAAGATCTGGCCGTCCAAAATCCACTGACCGTCCGTAATAGACATGATGTTAGTTGGCAGATAGGCGGTAATATCACCGCCTGGCGCGTACACGATAGGAATTAGTGTCTGGCTGGCATGATTCGACTCGGTCTTGCCACCGCGTTCCAGCAGGCTAGAGTGCGTATAGAACATGTCGCCTGGGTATGAATCGCGGCCTGGCGAAACGCCGGCAATCAGCGAAATTTCGCGGTACGCCTGAGCGTGCGCCGTCAGGTCGTCGTAAATCATGAGGGTGTCCATATTCAGCTTATGCCAGAAATATTCGCCGTGTGCCGCACCGACATATGGCACCAAATAGGTAAGAATAAGCGACTCAAACGAGTTACTGACAATGACGATTGCCTTTTTAAGCGCATCGTTCTTTTCGAGGTTGTTCACCAGCTCCGCCACGTCATGCTGACGTTTGGCAATCAGCACGTAAACCACGGTAATGTCGGTATTTTTTTGGTTAATGGCCACCTGGGCGGCAAGCGCTGTTTTTCCCACTTTGCTATCACCGAGCATTGCCATACGCTGGCCGCGCGCCAAGGAATATTCAAGATCAAGAATCGTCACGCCCGTTTCTACCGGCGTATCCAAAAGTTCGCGCTCGTAAAGCATTGGCGCAGAGTGAAAAACATCCCATTCCTGGTCGTGTTCGATCGGACCTTTGCCGTCAATCGGCTCGCCAAACACATTGATAACGCGGCCGATGAAATTCTTGCCCACTGGCGTCATAATATCGCGCGACTCAATAACACACACCGTCCCAATATGAAGCGGCGAAGGATCGAGCTTCATGACAATAACGTGGTCTTCAAATACCTCGTGCACATAGCCACGCGTGTCGTCATCAAACCGAATGACCGCATGGACGTTAGTTGGCTGCAGGCCCCTTACCTTGACCATAAACGAGTCGATTCCGATGACTTCTCCGACCGGATTTCCGTCGCCAACCAGTTTTTCAAAAATCTTACTCGGTTCCACGAAGCGCTCCCAGTTCTTTTACAAGCAGGCCGTGATTTTTCTTGAGGACAGAACGCATGCTGAAATCGTGGATGTGATTAGGCGTGCGAATACTCACTCCGGCCACCAGCGATGGCTGCAACCCGACACTAACAACCGCCTGCGGATGTACCGACGTGCGCAACCACGCTACTAGCTGTTGCAGGCTTTCGCGATCGGCAGGCACGGCAAACGTCATATGAATAACGGGGACGTTTTCTTTCATTAGCTTGAGCTGCTTGATCAGCTCGCTCCGCTCGAGACCATTGCCAATAGTAAGTTGGTTTTGCGTCAAAAAGGCAGATAGCTGTTCTGAAAACGACGTTTCGGAATGGCTTGCCGCACCGATTTTTTCGCGCACGGCTTCGGCGGTCTGTGCGTTATCTATCTGCTCGACTTCTCCCACCAGACGCGCCACGTCTATCTTGCTGACAATACTCGGCGGCAATGTAAAGCTCATGCCGTTCATAATTTCATATCGTCCACGATTGCTTGCTTGTTAGTCTCTAGCTGCTGAATAATTGCTGGCAACTGCGCCTTGAGGTCATACTGGTCGCCGAGAGCTTCTAGCAAGTAGTGCTCGACAATCCGGGCCATGTTTTCCTCGAAAGCATTCAAAATCATTGCCTCTTGGTCGGCCACGCTCTTTTGCAGCCGGTCGTTGATTTCCCGGTGGAGCTCTTCGACCGCCTTTACGCTGCCAGTTAGCGACTGCAGCGCTTCGTCCTGTGCACGGTTAATCTCGGCAATGCGCGACTTGCTTTGCTCAAGCATCCCGTTCAGGGCTACCTCTTGGTCGGTGATGTCCTTTTGGACTTTTTCACCCAGTTCGCGCTGCTTATCCGCGACAGCTTTAGCACTCGTTGTCAACGACACCAGTGCGGCTTTTTGCGCCTCCTGGATAATAGCGTGGTTTTCAGTAAATTGCTCTTCGAGTTTTTCAACAATATGCTTTTTCAGCTCGGCATTGGCATCGGCAATAGTCGCGTCGAGCTCTTTTTTAAACTCGTCGACTGTTTCATCGACAGTTTCTTCAAAATACGCCTTGCCGCGAACTCGCAGCTCATGAAAATAGCCGTCAAAGAACTTTTGGACACCATCGCTTTTTTCGTCGATTGGCGTCGTTTGATCTGTTTTTTGTTTCCCCTGAAATAATCCCATCGTTTGTTCCCACCTATAGCTTCAGTAGTAAATATACCGCAAACATGCCAATAATTAAAATAAGCAAACTCGTTAAAATCACTTCGATCAAAGCTCTGAAGATAGACTTTTTTGACATCGGGTTACGGCCGATGGAGATGACGCCGTTTCGCACCCCAGCGTACACGATAGCAATGGCAGCAATCACACAAATAACCGAAATAGCGATACTGAGGTAAATACGGATTGGACTCACCGGCTTTTCGGCAATAGCCAGACCGACACGCTCAAGGAAGGACGGTACTTTTACCTTGGTTGTTTTTTGGTTCGGATTGCTTCTAATGTCGATAGTAATTGGGATAAGGCCCAACTTGACGGTCTTACTGGCTTTGCCGGACGTGTCTTTGAGCGATGCGGTGCTAAGTGTGATGCCTTTGCCGTCAAAGGACGCTTGTGCTCGGCCGAATACTGTCTTTTCTTCGGTTCCAGCCTTCATTGCAACACCATTAACCGACGAGAGAGTGACGTATTCTCCAGCTTTTATCGCACCGCCCTGTGTGCTTACCAAAACATTGTACGTGCCCGACACGGCCACAAACGTTTCGTTCTTAACTCCTTCACGGGTGATGGTCAGCGGGAGCTGGTTGCGATCGACCGTGACGCCGAACATATTTGGCAGCTCTGCTTGGGTAGCGATTTTTACCTCGTCTGAGCCTTTACCTGTCAACTCGACGATCGTCCCATTGTCGAGCGGTTTTACCGCTGCGTATCCCTGCACGCTCCCGCCGCCGTACGTCGCCGCGAAAACCGGTACGGTAACTGTTGCCACCGCCCCGATAACGAGCGCCAAACTAAGGATAAATGTTGATTTTTTCACTGATGGGCTAATTATACCATAAGTGGCATACCAACACCGCTGCCGCCCAGACTATTCTTAGGCTCAAAAAAGCCACAAAATACGAGTTTTTCAATGCGATATTTATTGTTGTTTTTAATGCGCTTGTGCTAGAATAACCACAAGCTTTGATGAACCACCACGCGTCACAGTGAAACAAACATTTTTCATACCCTGATAGGGGTAAAAACAATACAAATGACAGCGTGGTGTCACCTCCCCACTATCTTTAAACAGCGTCATGCACTGCAAACAGCAGGGCTATTCGCGCTATGTGTAGCGTTAATTACAACGCTATTGTTAGCTAATGTTTCACTTGCGGCGCCAAATGTCACTAAAACCATCAACTTCCAGGGACGCCTCCTCAAATCAACAGGTGCCGTCGTTGAAGATGGCCACTACAACATCCAATTCAAGATTTATCAAGACGGCTCGGGGTCAGCGGCAGGTAATCCTGGCGGCACGCTCAAATGGACAGAGTCATACATCAATAACGGCGGCACAAGCGGCGTCGAGGTCAAAAACGGCTTCTTCTCTGTCAGCCTGGGTTCGCTCAATCCGTTCGGAACCAGCGTTGACTGGAACCAAGACACGTTATGGCTCTCAATGAATGTCGCTGGCGCAGCAACGGACTGTACGTCGTTTGACGCCGGCTCGTGCTCGGCCGACGGCGAAATGCTACCGATGCGCCGCATCACCGCAACGCCATACGCCATTAACTCTGGCGCTGTAGGCGGCAAAACCGTTAACGAACTGATACACAACACCACCGACCTACAAGCTGGCTCGAACATTGCCCTGCAGTCGGGTAACGACTCGGATATTACCGCTTACATCGAGGGTCGCACCAACCAAAGCTCATCTAACCTTGTCATCAAACAAGGATCATCACAAACAGGCAAGGCGCTGGATGTTCAAGACAGCAGCGGCAGTAGCTATTTCAATATCGACGCCACCGGCACCCTCAATCAGACCGGCAACGCCACTTTCAGTGGCAATTTGGGTGTTGGCACACTAGCACCAAGCCGTCCGCTCGACGTCGCCGTCAGCAACTCGTCAACCAACAGCCTCCCTGTCCGTATAGCCCAGCAGGGTACCGGCGACGCAGGAATCGAACTGTCAGCAAACGGCTCAAGCAAGTACTCAGTTGGCATTGATGCCAGCGACGGGTCGTTCAAGGTAGCCAGCTCGATCGCCGGCGGCTCTACCGCTACCATTGGCGATTCGACGATTGGCGCCACAGACGGAACGGGCAACTACCAGCACGTACAGGCACAAAAATACACCGCCACTGAAACTGGCTCTATTCTGAATATGTCAGTTTACCTGAGCAGCGTCGACAGCTTCTGCCCCAACGTTCAGCTTGGTGTTTACGCCGACAACGGCAGCGGTACAGCCCCCGGATCGCTCCTTGGAAAATCCGCACAGACAGCAGGTACGACTGGCTGGAACACCATGCCACTGACTGCCAGCGTCAATGTTACCAGTGGCACCATTTACTGGCTTTCGCTCGCTACGGACTGTGATGATACAACCAAGCTCACTACAGGAGTTGGTACGCGCGCCCACATGACCGGCTCGACACTGCCAAATACATTCGCAACCGAAAGCACTAGCGCAGGCCGGCTATCACTCTATGCCACTGTTGATACGAGTGGCGGCGCGGCCGACTCATTTGGCGGCAACGCTACCATATTCAACCTTGGTCCTACCGGCGACGCAACCTTTAAGAATGCTGTCGATAGCACCAACGCCTTCCAGGTACAAGATTCGTCCGGTAAGGACATCCTATCGGTCAACACCGATGACGCCAGCGGTGCAGCAAACGTACAGATAGGTACCGGCTCGGGCAGTGGCGCAACAAGCCTCTTAACCCTCGACAAGGCCAGCTCCGCACCAACCGTACAAGATCAGAGCGCACTACTGGGCAGCATGTACTACGATACGACGCTCGGTAAGGTACAGTGTTACGAATCCGAAGGCTGGGGTGCTTGTGGTGCGGCACCAGATAGTTTTGTCACCATCAGCCCTGAATACACCAACGCCGTCATGAACGGCACCGACATCGGTACAATCACCTCCGATCTTTGTTCGGACACCCTTAATATTAACGACGGCAGCTCGTCACAGCCAACAGTTTGTGGCACCAACGAGACGTATAACTTCTACAACTGGACATCTGCCGAAACCACCGATCAGACCCGCAGCATTTTTGTCACCTACCAATTACCTGCATCGTTTAAGGAGTTCGTCCCGGGCACGACGTCACTCATGGGGCGTACAGACAGCGCGGATTCTGCCGTCAGCTACCAGATATACCGCGACGACGGCTCCGGACTCACCTCCTGCGGATTGGCCGTGTCAGTCACCTCGGGCGCGCAGACCACCTGGCAAAAAGCTACGGCGAGTGGTGGCGCAGATCCTTCAGCTTGTGGGTTCTCCGCCGGGGATAGCGTTCTTTTCCGAATAAACCTTATCTCCAAGAACGACGCAAACGCCTACGTCAGCAACCTCGGCTTTACCTTTAGCAATAATTAGGTAGCCCGCTAGACATCGCTGTTATACTAAAAGCAGAGTGGAATTCAAAAAACCTAACAGACAGAAAAGATCGGTGCCGCCGCGCAGCACTCCGGTTATTGTCGTTCCAACAGCTCCTGCAACTCAGGTGCCGCCGCCAGAACCAGCACCCGAGACGACACGGAAGCGCCGCCGGCTGCTTAACAAAAAGACGGCTATCGGTCTGGGAATCGTCATTTGTCTTATTACCGGACTGATGATCTACCGGTCCATGAACAGCAATTCCAACGCTACCTCAAAAAAACCAACGTACCAAACACTGTTGCCGCAAGGGAAAACAATCCACGAATTGGGCGGCTGGAAGCGCGTCAGCCCACCAGAAGATCAGCCGGTCTTCGCTTTTACAGACGCGGTCGATGGCATACCAGTCAGCGTCACCGAGCAGCCACTGCCGCAGCAGTTCAAGAACAACATCGACAGCCAGGTTGCTGATCTGGCAAAAAAATTCAACGCTACCGACAAGATCGACGCTAACGGCACGCCGGTATACATTGGCACGTCAGTCAAAGGTCCGCAATCGGCTATTTTTGCCACTAAAAAGCTACTCATTCTCATAAAATCAGAGAAAAAAATTAGCGACACGTCGTGGACCAGCTACGTCGTATCGCTAACAAACTAATTAGCTGAGTCTTTGAATTTTTTGATTGACTGCGTTACTTTGCCATCGGCTTTTAGATTCTCGTAGTAAAGGACTTGGTCTTTGGTAATAATCATCTCATCTTGCGGGCCATGGATTTCGTCGCCCAGCTTGATAAGCTGCATATTGTTACCGCTCTGACTCTGATCGCTCGATGTCGCCTGAGGATTACTGCTATCTTTGTTGTCACTTGACTGCAGATAGAAGATATCCGTCAGTTTCATGTAATTACCGTTTAGCGCTTGCAGCTTGCCAAAGTAAATCTGGCCGTTCTCAAAAAACACCGCCTGGTACTTACTACCGTCAATGCCGGGGGTACCGCTGCCCATGTTTGACCAAGCAAACCAACCAGCACCAGCGCCCAGTACTATAACGACAGCAATAATCGGCCACAAAAGTCGCTTCCACGACTTTTTCTCCTCTTTTGGAGCATGGTGCGGTGCCGCACGATGTACAGGTTTTGGCGGCATGCTTACCGGCTCCGGCTCTTCCGGCTGCCGATGTGCCGGCTCAGGCCTACTCGCAACTCTTCGCTCAGCTGGTCGCTGCGAACGAAACGGTCCCCCATCCATGTCTGTTGTTTCTCCAATTCCTGTTCTTACTTGCATCAATCATAGCATAAGGGAGATACAGCGGCAACGCATGAGCCTACTCTACCCTTCGCGCAAAGAACTCTTCGGTCTCGCGCATAAATATTTCGGCCGTCTTTGGCCCCACGCCGTACAGCTTTTGCAGTCGCTTTGATAGCTCCTCTTCATCGCGGCTTTCTTCAATCATCATAAGCAGTGACCCTTCGTACTGGCTCACTAGTTGCTGCATGCAAGTTTTTAGCGCTTTTGTCATGACGTGCTGGTAACGCGTATAGCCGCCCTGATGCAGAAGGATCG
Organism: uncultured Candidatus Saccharibacteria bacterium; assembly: GCA_946480595.1. The sequence goes on along the minus strand of CAMLKC010000013.1, from coordinate 13,003 downwards.
TCAGCTGACGATCGGATAGTTCAAGAATAGCCCAAGGCAGGTCAAGCTTGCGGTCAATAAACAATTGCCACGTCCGCGCAGCCACCGTCGACTGGATTGGTTTTCCTAGTAGGTACGTCAGTAAAAACCAGCGGAATAAATCGTCGTCGCCCGACAGTACATCCAGCCCAAAGTCTGCCGCGTGATGTACTGGTTTGATCCGTTTTGTCCGTTTTTTAGGCGGAAGAGGTTTGTCCACTATACCTCCTTACTATTAACCTAAGCTACAGAATATCGCCGTAAATGTCTTTGGTGGTTTCGTCGATTTCAGTCTTTAACTGAGGGAACGGCACACCTTCGCGGGCAGAAACACCTTCGAGGCTCCAGAAGATTCTTTCGCTGTACCCCAGGCCGCAAGCTGGCGGCATGCCGTATTCAAGCGCTTCTACAAAGTCAATATCGAGCATCTGCGCCTCATCGTCACCAGCATCGCGCATGTTTTGCTGTTCGACAAAACGGTTCAGCTGGTCGATCGGGTCATTCAGCTCACTAAACGCCTTGCACATTTCGCTACCGCCAAAGACAAGATTGAACTGCTCGGTCAGGCGCGTATCGTTCGGGTTAGTCTTTGCGAGCGGCTGCATAAATACGGGGATATCAACCAGGAAAACAGGCCCGGCAATCGTTTTGCGGTACTTTTTCCATAGCTTGTCCAGGCTGCGGATACGGTTGTCGCTTTTTTCAACTTCTAGTTTCTCTTCTTTTAGTTTGGCCTGAATATCTTCCATCGAAGATTCAAACACATCAATGCCGTACTGGGTTTTCAGCACATCCAAAAAGCTGATGCGCTCAAAGTGCTCGCCGTCATTACCGAAATCTACCTGCTGGCCATCCGCCAGAGTGAACTTGCGCGTACCCCAGGTTTTGTCGGCCACATAGCGAATCATCTCTTCGGTGAGCGCCATGCCCATTTCCCAATCGGCCGAGGCCCAGTACCATTCCATGGCGTTGTGCTCGGGCAAATGTTCTTCGCTGTAGTTTTCGTTACGAAAACGCGGGCCGATCTCGAATACCTTTTCAAAGCCGGCAACCAGCAACCGTTTTAATGGCAACTCGTGGCTGATACGCAGATAAAAGTCCTGGTCGAGCGCGTCCATGTGTGTCACAAACGGGTTAGCATCGGCACCACCGGCTGTTGCTTCCAGGACGGTGTTGTTGATTTCAATGAATTCTTTAGAGATTAAAAAGTCGCGAGTTGCCTGCCAAAACTTGGACCGGCGAACAAAACGATCGCGCACGCCGATGTTGGCATTCATATCAACGTAGCGGCGGCGAAGGCGTTCTTCCTTGTCGGTAAAGCTCTCGTGTTCAAGTGGCATGGGGCGCAGCGCCTTCGTAACAAGGCGGAGTTCGGTTGCAGCAAGCGAAATTTCACCGGTCTTGGTTTTAATAACCGGGCCAGTGGCCTCAATAAAGTCACCAGTATCAAGCAGGTTGAGGTCTTCAATACCGATCAAGCCCTTGGTACTGTCAGAAGCTTGGACGTCCTGCGCACGCAGAAAAAGCTGGATCGAACCTGAAAAATCACGTACAACAATAAAAGCGAGTTTGCCGAACTTGCGAATAGACTTAATGCGGCCGAAAACCGTTTCGGTCTTGCCGTCAAATGCATCAAAATCGGCCAGGATATCACTGGTCATTACGGTTCTGTTTGCTTTGGCTGGGTAAGGATTGTATCCCATGCCGCGAAGCTTTTCTAGTTTCTTAATTCGCTCATCGCGAAACTCTTTTAATGTCGCCATACCGCTATTATACCAGAGGTGGCCAGATTTTTTAGATTAACTATGTCCTAGCAAGGCCAGCTAGTATAAAGGGATCGTCTAAATAATCAGTCATCTTTCGTTTCTTCTTTTACGGCAGATTTAGGGTAGTGAATCTTCGCTCCATCAACAACCGCAAACGGCGTCATAGTATGCGGCCTCGTGTTGCCACTGCCAATTATTTCCTCAACAGGTATATCACGAGCCAACAGCGCATCACTTACCAGCGAGCGATGGCATCTCCACGGAACAGCCTCGGCGCACATGATCGCGGTTGTCGCTTTTTGCGAAAGTCCAATCAACTCGTTCAACCCCTGTTCAAACTCATCACTTTGCATGTAGTCGGCATAGTTTCTAAAAGATTTGTTGTACCATGCATCATTTGTCGAGTTCTTAACCGCAGGCCGCAGGCCACCAAGCTCTTTCAAATAAACGTATTTTATTCCTCGCTCTTCGAGGCTTTTTTCCAGCTGGTCCTGGCCATACTGCGGGTTATGTCTTGATTTTGGAATAGTGCGAATATCCACCAGTTGCGTGATGGCGTGGGAGTTCAACAGTTCAATAAATTCGTTAATTTCCCTGGTTGAATGCCCTATGGTGAATAATCCCGTCATATCTTTATTATATGACACTGGACTGAATTACACTGTACGACTGTCGATCATCTCTGACAAACGGTCATTTATGTCCTTGTACTTTTGAGCAGCGGGTATATCAATATCCGGATTTCCGTACGTAGGAACTTCGCCCGAGGGAACAACGTGATGGCGCTCAATATAAAATGCGTCAGGTTCATCGGCGTCTGGTTCAGTTGGCCAGTCGCTTCCGTCGGGCATTTTACCTATGCCGAGAGATAGTCCGTCAAAATCATTTTTGGTGATAACGACCGCTCCTTCTGGAACCATTCCATGGAAAAGGTAGAGATCTCGGCTCATATTGCGCCTTGGTTTCAAAGATACAGCGCCAGGGTAAGCACCCGCCGTGATTGCATTGGCTATCGCTGTTGTGGCATCCTGCGCGCTAATGCCCTTCTCTTCGCAATCGGTCAAAAAGGTCTTTTGTATATCTGCCAAACGCACTGTTGTTTCATACAAACGCCCGCCCTCTATGGCCGGGTAGAGATTTCCGGCGGCTGGAGCTGGTGTTTCTTTTTGGTCGGATCGTCTGGTGACTGGTTCGGTGTTTCTGTTTCTTTTAAATAGAGCCATACTCACATATTATCATATTTATGACAAAAAGTCAATACTCACCCCTGTTACGCTTTCTTTACTTTTCGCCACCCTCCGGCTCGGTTGTTGTTCGCAACGGCACGAACTAAGTTCTTAAATGCGCTCTGGTTGAGTGTGTTGTTTCGGTAAATCTGGATTGCACGGGCGGTCTTATTCTCGTTGCCTTGATTAATAATATTTTCCGGATCCGGAGCGATGGGATCGTAAATAAAAACATTGATGTGATCTTTGGTTGCCTGAAGCGCGCAGATGTTGCCGCCAAGAACAAAATACGGTCGGTCTCCCCGCTTTATCGTCTCCTCGATCGCTGGCTCTGCTTCGTGGATAAGCCGGCGCACCTGAACGCACACGTCTTTTTGCCAGGACGGCAGCTGTTCGATAAACGAATCAATCTGCATATTCAGAGAATCAGTCATACGAAAATTATACAGGCAGATGTAAAGCGCGGCAATTTGTGACAATATAAAACGAGAGCGAAACTAAGCACTACTAAGGGGACTAACGAAATGGCAACTATCAATCCTTACATTAACTTCAACGGAAATGCCGAAGAAGCGTTTAATTTCTACAAGTCAGTATTTGGCGGCGAATTTGGCAGCGTCGTACGCTTCAAAGACCTAGCGGGCCCCGATTTCCCCGTCCCGGAAAACGAAGCAAACAAAATCATGCGCATTACCCTGCCGATTGGTGGGAATACGCTGATAGCCAACGACGTTCCTGAAAGCCTAGGCCCAGTAAACGAGAATGAAAACAGGTCTAAAATATCGGTCAGCGCTGACAGCCGCGAAGAAGCCGAAAAAATATTCGCCGGCCTTACCGTAGACGGAGAGATTGAAATGCCTCTAGGCGATAGCCCATGGGGGACATACTTTGGAATGTTCAGAGACAAATTCGGCATCGAGTGGACGGTGGAATTTAACCCAGATAGAGCGTAGTTATAGCCACTTACTGTTCTCTATATAGCTCGTCGTCACCAGCCCCAAGACCGTCAAAAACCTTCTCCCATCCGATGACTCGAGGCAGCTGTTGCCTTTTCTTATCAGATACCGATTTATCTCTGAGAAAGTCATCAAGATTGGCATACATGTAGATAGTATCTGAGAATCCATGAAAAGACAGAATGGGCATCTCTTTCGTGGTATCGGATGTCTTTGTTGGAATTAGTTTACGCAGACCATGAATCGGCAAGAGTGGTGGAAGCGTCTTGATATACTCCATGGCAACAGCTACCCGCTCAACCAGCAAAGATGGGCGTTCGCCGAATACGACTGGCCAATAATTATTTTCTTCTATATCGAATCGCAGGGAGTCTTCATATGCTTTCCATGTAGCTTCTCTAATCAAAGAGGGATCGGAGGACCAAGTAAGCTCAAAAATTGCAAGTGCTTCTGGTTTTTCTGTAATATAATCTTTGAACTCTTTAGGAAGCTGCACCCCAAAGACGTCCTCTATCTTAGCTAGCTGTAATTCATTCATATTATCGGACATTTTACGCAAGCGCAAGAGTGCCAAACCGCTTACTTTCTTTTTCCGGGTTTTTTGATGGTGCTAGTTTCACTACTTTCACCCTTTCTTTGCTTACCTTTGAGTTCCCAGAGCTTTAATATTACTAACACAGCAAGAAATGACAGAAGTAAGATCGTTGCATACAGGCGAGTATTCATGCGACCCGGCTGCTTTATGTAATCATCGGTCAGAGGTGAATAAAGGTAGGCTATCACTAGTATAAAGACTAGTGATTTTATAATTAGTAGTTTTTTATTCGTTAACTTTTTCGTCACCATAATTTTATTCCAAAGATGCTTACTGAAGGAGTGTATTTCTTTACATAATTCACTAGTACGAGTAAACAAACCGCGATTAATACGCATCCCTACATCCCCATTTAATTTTCTTAAGCTTATCTTAACTGAAAACAAATAACAATAGAAAAATGTGAGAATTTTCACAATCCCAAAAAAACACAGAGCGCCTTATTTGCCAATAGCCATTCTCCTAGTTCCGCATCAAAGACAGTAGAGAGAATTGCTATATTTGGCTGCTTTCTAGAACGACCGTATCAACCGTCATCCAGTCGCAAACTCGGGGCGTCAATTCTACCACCCGCTTATGAGCCTCGGAGTCTGCATGGGATGCGAGTGATTCAATGTTCGGAAAAATTCCATCTTGCAACAGGTGAGCTCGCCCTGCCTTAGATGTTTCTGGAATATGTTTTGCGACCACCCAGTTTGTTACACTCGCATTTTCGGTGAGCCATTTACCCATTGCGTTTAGCCGTGAAATGACTTCTTCTTTTTGCTCTTCCGTAGTGGTGTCATACCAGGTGAAAATCACCGTGTGTCGTATTCTTGTCATGAGACTACCATAGCAAAAGAATAGTAGACTGCCTATTTATTCGAAAAATGCACTTAATTCTACCTTATTAGTAGATCTTGATTATTCGCTAGTAAGTGAAGGTGAAACTATCAAGCATTAGCTTAACGGTGGGATCGGATGATATGCCGTATGGATAAAGATTTATCGAGTAGAGCTTATCACCTCTTAAAACATAGATTATCTCGTCAGTCTCTGTAAAGACGGCTTTTGTGCTCTTTGCAGGCAACCCGCTTATTTCCATTCCTTTTACATCTTCTGGCGAGTGAACCATTGGGTCGTTCCGCACCTGGACCTTACCAAGCGCGTCATACCATTCAGTTGTCGTATAGCCCGTCATCGCCTTAAAGCTTGCATTATTTTCTTCACGAAGTATGCGGACATTAATATATCCCTCTGGATATCCATCTTGTGATTGTTTTGAAGCTGGGTCAAAATTTCGAATATATGGGCCGTCTTGAACCGTTTCTTTTAACGCTATCCAGTTCTTTGGGTATTTAATACTATATTTACTATTGGTACTTTCGTAATTATTCCAATCCTTGTATGGGTCTGTAATTTTCGTATCGTTTGTATCTGGAACCGCAGACCTGTCTGTTGTTCTACTAGTAAAATTCTGCAAAAAAATAAGTCCGAGCACTCCAATAGTGGCAATTACTAGAATAATTGCGATCACTGCCAGTGTACTTCCACTTTGTTTTTGAGAGTACTTAATCATACATTTATCTTAGCAAACAAAAACACTTTCCTTTCAGAAAGTGTCTATGCTTGGCTCAGCACTGTGTACGAAATGAGAACCAATTTAAATTCTGATCGTGGCGTAGGCCAACAGAATCCCTTACCTACTGGATTTTCGATAGAACTAGCATCGTTGCCCCGGAGGTAATTCCTGGAATGAGGTTTGTAGCACCTGTGTTATATAGAACTACTGTTCCTCGAGCATTAACTGTGAGAGCTTGGTTATTCGTAACCGCATTCTGCTCAACTCCCGAAGCATTAACAGGAACTAGTTCCGTCGTTCCCATTTCAGGATTCCTGAGATACACCTCCGAGTTTTGAGTCGCAGCAGGCGAAATCATATTCTTATCATTACTTCGAAAGATGACTTTGCCATCGTCACTAACGATCGTTGAGTTACCCCAAGTGTTTGAGCTTGGATTAGCCGTAGATGATATGTAACCAGAGGTGGATTTATCAACTAGAACATAATCAGCAGTGAGTCTATCATATCGATAATAGTGAGAATTCGAGCCAGCCGGTATAACGTCCGATGTTAAGTTAGTAGCATTTGTAGCCAAAATCAAATACCTTCCATTGCAAGATATCGAAAGCACACCTACGGGCTGATTAGCAATATGAGATATGCTCGTAATATCATAGCCATTCCTAATATCTACTAGGTAGGCATCCCCGACACCTCTGTCTTGCGGCGTCAGATTTGTCGAATTTGAATTGAACGCTAAAATTGATCCGTCGCAACTCGAAACCATTCTACTTACCCAACCATTTGCTCGCTGCCCCGAATTGGACACGGTTGGGTTAATTACTTCGCCAGTCTTCATATCTTTCACGTAGTAATTGATAGCAGCGACGCTTGGATTACCCGAGCTAAGCAGATTGGTGGCAGTTGAAGTGAAAAGTACAAAGCGACCGTCATCACTTACATTTAGGGCATATGTACTATCTGAATTACCGTTAGCAAGAACTCCTGCGCTCGATTGATCCACCAACGTTGTCGTTCCTAGCTTTGTATCAGTTAAATAAACATGATCGACACTTGTCGGATAAGGCACGGTCGGGCTAGTAACCACATTTGTATTTCTACTGTAATAAGCTACGTATCTCCCCGACCTACTCATTGCAAAATTATAATCTGTGATACTAACGAGTCCACCCGCTGTATTAGTGGGTGTCGCATAACTTGTATCACCAGTCTGCAAATTTCGCTTGTAGATGACCGAAGCGGTTGAAGTCGGAAATGGATCGCCCGGAAAGATATTATGTTTCGCTGAAGTCCAGGCCACTGTGTTGCCGTCTTCCGTGACACGGGCCAACTGGTTACCCGCAGTTGCAGGATTCCCAGCCGTATCATAATTTACTAGTACATTTACACCCGGAACCAAAGCCTCTGCTGATAAGTTAAATAATGTCCCAGCAGTTACGACAACTGCAATAAGAATTAAACTTAAAGCCTTTACTTTTTTCACTTCACCCACCTTTTGTTAATAGTACCCTCATAGTAATACTGGGGTAATCAAAGCGCAATACAAGATAGGTATCCGTTTGTCAGAACGCCAATAAAAAATAGAACTGAATTAACAGTTCTATTTTAGTGATTTTCAATATGGCTCCGCGTCGTTGATGAAGTTAGAAAAGAAATCTCTAGTCATCCTCCCAAGATAGTTACTCGATCTAAAGAGTATATTGATAGAAGAAGTAGCCTATGACAATGAACGCCGTGAATGAAATAACCGTTATTGTAGTAATGATACGAATAGCCCAGGCTAATTTCCTAGCCCTCGTATCTGCGGGAAAACGTTTTGAAATTCCCCTAAAAATCATGCGATATCCGAAAGCAGCGCCTTTCAGACCTCGAATATAGTTTCGGAAGATTTCATCCTCCGTATCCCTAAGTCTGGCAAGCATAACTACGATCGGCTCACCAATAGATTTGTAATAGACGAGATGATCCTTTTTGAGCGATTTAAATAACATGTAACTAAGCAGCATTTGCATCCCTAACGAAATAGCGTAAATCCCAAAAGTAATAATAAAAATCATCTCCATACGTTGCATCTTATCATAGAGAAGTGTAATGATTTCCATCTAGACATAAGAAAAAGCTCTAAATCAAAGGATCTAGAGCTTTTTCTCTGGCTCCGGCAGCTGGGCTCGAACCAGCGACCTAATCGTTAACAGCGATCCGCTCTACCACTGAGCTATGCCGGAATACAAAGGGTATTATACCCGTTAGACCCCTTACTGGTCAATAGGCAGCGAAGGCGTGTATAGTAGAGGGAGATATCAGCATTTATTCAGCCCGTTTAGGGCATACTGGAGCCATGTCCACACCCAGTCTTAAAAAGATGGCAGCCTCGGCTTTTTCCATCCTCAGTTCAAAAAAGTTTTTCTACGGCATCGTCATGCTACTTGTGCTGCAGGCTATTTGGATAGCGCTTACCGCTCGTTACCCAATGGCATTTGACGAGAACTTTCACTGGGGAATCATCAAAATCTACTCCCACCAATGGGGGCCATTCATTACTTCGACACCCCCTGACTCCGGCGCGTACGGCGAGCTGATCCGCACACCGTCATATCTTTACCATTACCTTATGAGCTTTCCTTACCGGCTTGTCGCTTTGGTTACAAATCAAGAAACGATACAAATCATCTTTCTACGCTTTATAAATATCGCCCTGTTTACAGTGGGGTTGTTTATGTTCCGAAAAGTACTCCTAAAGCTACGTTTCTCAGAAGCGATTGCCAACCTTTCTTTGCTTCTGCTTATTCTAATTCCCGTCGTTCCCTTTCTGGCGGGACAGATCAACTACGACAACCTTCTGTTTATTTTAGTCCCGGCCATCAGTCTTGCTGTTCTCGCGTGTGGCCGAGAAATCACTGCTAAAGGTCACCTACCTGCTAGTGGCCTCACTTGGTTACTCGCAATCGGTATGCTGGGATCGCTCGTAAAGTACGCTTTTTTGCCCATCTTTTTTGCAGCCGTCGTATACCTTGCGATAATCGTCATCCGGCAAAGAAATTTCGGAAAAGTTATCAAGAAAACATGGAGCTCAATCACCTCAACTAAGTTTTCTGCAAAGATGGGGATTATACTGTTATTGCTTATTTCTTTTGGGCTTTTTGCTGAACGATACGGCGGAAATATCATCCAATACCAAAGCCTGGATCCTGACTGTGCCAAGGTGGAGAGCATTGACCATTGTAAAGAGTACGGACCATGGGCGCGCAACTACCTTTTAACAACGGGGGCGACGCCATCGGGTACTGATCAAACCCCATTTGCCATCGGCTGGGTTATAGGTATTATGCACCGGCTCTATTTTGCGATAAATTACGACTATATTAACTACTATGAGCTGCCTTTGCCGATAGCCGCCGCCTATGTTTTTGGGCTCACTGGCCTCGTCCTTGTTGCTATTTACAGCCGTCGGCTTTTCAAGGTAAGTCCGCAGTTATTGCTCGTTGCGTTTATTGCTCTGATTTACATTGCTTCACTTGTATATGTAAACTATTCGGACTACATAAAATACGACGCATTTCTCGCAATCAACGGCCGGTACCTCATACCGATACTACCGTTTATACTTGCCCTTATCGCGTCGGCTTATGGCCTGCTGCTTCGCAAAAAAGCATTTTCAGGGCACGCGCTGCAAATCAAGGTTAGTCTCGTGGCGGTCGTCCTTCTACTTACTTCCCAGGGAGCGGGGATTCTTACTTACGCGGTCCGCAGCGACCCGAACTGGTACTGGCCGAATCCCCTGGCGGAAAGCCTTGGCCAAGGCCTAAAGGATATATCCTCGCCGTTTATTATCGGCTCGGGCAGCAAACAGCAGGGTTAGTCGTTTTGTAATATTTTTAGCGCTTCTCGCAGAGTACCGGCATCTTTTTCAGAATCACCTTCACGCTTTTTCAGTTCTTTTTGCAACCATTCTATATGCAAATCCCGCAGGCTTTTTGACGGAGCGGTTGAAACAATCTCCAGCGACCTTGCCGAATTGTCTTTCTTACGAAGCAGTCCGTGCGCGATAAGACCGTCGATGTGTACCGCGACAGTCGAGACCGATTTGTAGTCGAGCGCCCGCATTACTTCGCGGTAGCTTGGGCCATAGCCATTCCCTTTTATAAAACCGTCAATAAAACTAAGCAGCTCGCGCTGTTTTTTACTTGGCCTTGCGTCTTGCATGATTACCTCCTAGTGCGATTGCCGCCATTCCCCACCAAACTATGGACACTGTATCGTCTGCCCAGACGGGCAGTAGTAGCCCGATTGCCGCCAAGCTAAGACCACTAGCGAATAGTCCGAGTGCCAGCCAGTCATTTCGTCGCGTCCATAGCCGTGCTAACACAAGTCCGAAAATAGCGAGGAATAGCGCAAGCCCCAACCAACCAGCTTCGTGCGCAATGAACAAATACTGGTTTTCAATTACCTGGTGCGTCCCGCCGAATAACGATGCCGACCCTGTGCTGCCCACACCCGCCCCTAAAGGTTGTCGAATAAACTTATCCCAGCCGTTTACGAGTGATTCGACATGATCTTCGTTTGAACTAACGGCGCTACCACCATTTGGATTTTCGTGCAGAATGACATTTGATACGAAATCGCTGCCTTTCGCGGCCACCAAGCCTCCGGCTAGCGCCGCCGTTACCGCCAACCCAATAATCCACGTCCGACGCGATGCCTGACGTGCGACCCCAATGACTAACACCAAGAGTACGCCAGCTATGCCAGCGACAAGAGCGCTGCGCGAGTAACTTACCCATAACGCAACAAGAGCGCACGCAAAAAGCACCGCGTAGCCAACCTTACGACTGCCAGAGTTAAGCCAGTCTCGTTTTCGCACCCACACCGCCGCGAGACTACTGAGCACGATGCCAGCGTACGCGCCTAATGGGTTGGGGCCACGGAGCGTACTGTTTTCACGAATGAACTGTGGGTTTTTGTCTACCGTAAGGTACGGCGCGATCGTGTCTTTTCCATACCCAATATGCGATAAAATATCAGGCGGCAAGAACAACTGTAATGTGGCAAATCCTACAACAATAGCTGCACCAACAGTGGCTATCTGCACCAACCGGCGACGATATGCAGGCAGCACCTTGACTACTACATACATCAGACAAAAGAAAAGCAGGAACCGAAGATCGATACTAAGGCCGGCAGCCGTCGACGCCGCACCTTTGTAAAAAAACAGCACCAGTACAAAATGCAGTCCCGCGAATGCCAAGATAAGCCGAAACAGCCAGTCGCTTAGGAGATCCCGCCATAACTTCCAGCGAGTGACTATAGTGATAGCCAGAGGAATACAAGCGATGAGAAGCACTTCTTTCCATGATTTTATAAGCAGGCTGTAGTCTGAGAATAGCGTTCCTAGCCACACGCTAAGTGGCGCATGAATGACAATGCCGCCCAACACTACCATCAGGAGGATAACCAGGAGTTTTTCAAGCCGATCTGACTTCATTATCTCTAGTGTAGCGGAAAAATGGTATAATAACAGCCATAGATGCCATCTAAAAACACCAAGTTCTACAGCCTTGTTCTGATGATTGCCGACTTTGCGGTCTTGGTTCTGGCGTTCGGTCTTGCCTACGTTGTCCGGGTGCAATATGACCAGCGGCCACTGGTTGCACAGGTGTACGCCGTGGAATACTTTCGGACATTTCTATTTATTGCACCGTTTTGGATCCTTATTTTTGTTTCACTAGGACTTTACCAGGCAAACATATATAATCGCCGCCTCGTAGAGTGGGGGAAGATTGCGATTGGAACGTTCATTGGCATTCTGCTGATTATCGGATGGGAATATGTTACGGGCAAACACATCTTTCCTGCCCGCTTGGTTGCCGCATATGGGTTTGGCGCATCGTTCGTGCTCGTTCTGGTAGAGCGCGAGTTCCTTCGGCTGGTTCGCAGCTGGCTTTTCTACCGCAACCGGGGAACGAGCCGTGTGCTGATAATCGGTGACTCCGACGCAACACGCGACATTGCCGACAACCTATCTGACACCTACCACAGCGGCTACAAAATCGTTGCTATCGCCGGGCCAAAAAAGGTCATTCCGCCCGGACTGGAAGTGAATCATTTTTCTTCTGTCGATAAAGCACTCGAGAAAATCAAAGAGTTGCGCATCACAACCATTATTCAGACCGATCTTTACGACTCAACGGACCGTAACCAACGAATTCTTGGCGCCGCCCAGCTCAATCACATCAGCTATAGTTTTATTCCGGGTGAGCCTGAGTTTTATACTGGTAAAAACACCGTTGATATTTTTCTTGGCTATCCAATGATCTCTGTTAGCCAAACGCCGTTAATCGGCTGGGGCGGTATTTTTAAGCGCCTGTTCGACCTCCTCGCTACGTCAATTATTGTCATCGTCCTTTCCCCGCTGTTTCTGCTTATTATTATTTTGCAAAAACTGCTAAATCCTGGTCCTATCTTTTACGCCGCCAATCGCCTTACTCGTTACTCACAGCCATTTGGTATGCTTAAGTTCCGCAGTATGCGCCCCGAGTTCGGCTCGAAAGATGCCGTCCAGGATTTTAAAGATATGGGACGACCCGACCTTGCCACAGAGTACGAGAAAAACCGTAAAATCCTTAGCTGCCCCGACCCACGCATTACGCCGTTCGGACATTTCCTTCGCCGCACGTCACTCGACGAACTACCACAGCTATTTAACGTACTAAAGGGTGAGCTCAGCCTGGTTGGCCCCCGCCCTATTGAGCCTATTGAACTGCCCCGCTACAAAGATCGCGGCGCCCTGTTGCTTAGCGTTCAGTCCGGTGTGACCGGCCTTTGGCAAGTTTCTGGCCGCAATGACCTTTCATTTGAGCAGCGTGTTGAACTAGAACTTT
>CAMLKC010000012.1 GCA_946480595.1 uncultured Candidatus Saccharibacteria bacterium | reverse complement strand
AAATTATAGTTTTTAATATATAATTAATAGAGGTAAGTACACGTATTCGCACCCTCTAGGGGAATCACCATGATCACACCAGAGACAATGAACAGCCTGCTCGCGAGTCAGGCGTTCCGCGCCTTCCTGGCTGCCCGCACACAGGGCATCCCGGGAGACACCCAGGAGCAGCAGGAAGCCGCCGAGCACGTCACGGCCCAGATCGAACTGGTCCGAGGTGCCGCGGTGGGCACCACCCGCTACAACATCGCCTGCGGCGCCCTTCTGGGCTTCGTCGATGTCTACCTGACCGAGTACGGTGAGCACGAACCGCCTTACCTCCCGGAAGGGCACGAGCGGCTCGGCCTCGGCTGAGCCCAGTGCCCTTCGGGGCACGCCCTGCGCTATCTGACCGACAGATGACGCAGGGCGTGTTTTTTTGTTATACTAGTGGTAAACGAGGAGAGGGTCTATGGAATTCGACAACAACACGCCTGTCAGCGACGATCAGCGCCGCTTGGCAGAATCTAAAAAAATCACCTTGCAACCAGTACATACCAATATTCAGCCAGACGACCTCCCAGGATCCGAAATCGCCGCACGCCACGTTAACGAGCCGGCCATTGCCAATCTTGAAAGCGACACTGAACAGGACAAAACCTTCATACAACCCTCTGAAGGACTCCTACACCAGTCCGAAGCTACCAAGAACGGCAGTGGCTTTACTATTGGCATCGTGGCGGCAGCAGCTGTCATTACACTGCTTGTTGGCGGTTTTCTCTTTTTCAGATAGAACGACGAAAAATGCTAAGAATCACGAAACCCACCGTTTTCAGGTGGGTTGTCGTGACACATACAAGGCTCTCAACAAATATGTTTTGTTGCTCGCATAGAGCTTTCTCGCAGTTCAAGTGTCTTTGAACTGTTTATGATTATATATCGAGATCATCGAGTTCTGCAAGCTCTTTTCGTGTGTTTTTTGCAAGAACTGACTCGTTTTCCACATCTTCCTCTGTAAAGTTCTTCACAGCCTCTTCTGGCATTGGTGCTTCGTAGTTTTCGCGGTCGTCGTCATTGTTGACGATCTTCAGGTTATACCTGGCGTCGTTCTTGGTGCCAAGCGCGCGCAACAGCGTACGCAGGCTCTGAGCCGTCACACCGCGCTTACCAATAACTCGTCCTAAGTCATCTGGGTGAACGGTTAGTGTCAGCAGCACTCCCTTTTCATCTATGAGCCGGTCAATGACAACGTCATCAGGATGACTGACAAGTGATTTCACAACGTACTCTACAAATTGCTGGTCTATAGTCGACATGTATTTGCCCCTCCGTATTTACTTCGGTATTCTTCCACCGATCTGATATTGGCTATTCACCCCATTGTAACACGAAAAACACCCGCATTTGCAAGCGGGTGTTTGAATAATCTGACACGAATTTTTTACGCTTCGGCAGCTTCTTCTACTGGAGCTTCTTCTTTTGGCTGGTTCTTGCGAAGTTTTTCAGCGTTCTTGATAGTCCTCTGCTTGGTTGCGTCAGCCTGCTTTACCCACTTAGGAAGCGCGACACCTGCGTCAGCAAGCAATTTAACGACACGTGGAGTTGGCTGTGCGCCGTTGTTCAGATACTTCTGAGCTTCCTCAACTTGTACGTTAGCTTCTTTGGTGTGTGGGTTGTAGGTGCCAACATAGGCAACAACGCGGCCACTAGATGGGTGGCGCTGTGCTTCCTGTACGGCAAGGCGGTAGACTGGGTAGCCTTTACGGCCGAGTCGTTGCAAACGAATTGCGAGCATAGATTAAAACTTCCTTTACTTTCTCTTCACAGACTTTTTATTAGTTCTTGACCAAGTTTACACTGTTTTGGCCGCTACGTCAATCTGTTTTAGTGCGCTTGCCGTAGTTTTCGATGGCAGCGCGGGCAGCCTGCTGCTGCGCCTGCTGCTTGCTTGGGCCAACGCCCTGCCCCATCAGCTTGTCGCCGACGAACACGCCCAGCGTGAACGTCTTGTCGTGATCCGGCCCAACTTCTTCCAGCACGCGGTACTGCGGTGTCTGGTTGTCGATACGCTGTGACACCTCTTGCAGGTGTGATTTTGGATCGCGCCAGCTACCCGACTTGAGGATCCCGTCCAGCTTGGACAAAATGTTTTTTGAAATAAAGACTTCAGCGTCCGCGTAGCCGCGCTCAAGATAAACTGCGCCGATCACCGCCTCGAAGGCGTTAGCGAGAATTTGCTGGCGTGCACGACGACTGCCATTCTTCTCGCCCCGGCTCATGCGCAGTAGCGGCTCGTAACCAAGCGCGTCGCCTGCTTCGCCGATGCTTTCGGTGCGGACCAGTGCGGCACGCCAAGAGGTCAATGTGCCTTCAGGGTCAGAGAAGTTACGAAAAAGATAGTCGGTAACAACCAGCTCAAGAACAGCATCACCGAGAAATTCCAATCGTTCATTGTGCTCGGAAACACTTTTCTTGTGCTCGTTTACGTAACTGCGATGCGTCAGGGCAGTTACGAGATAGTCGATGTTTTTAAATTCAAACCCCAGCTTTTCGCGGGCGAATTCTTGGTAAGGTGCCGTTAGCATTCCGCTCATTATAGGTTCTCCTGTCGGATTCTTTTCATGGCAAGCAGCATAAGCTTGCCGATATCTTCGTATTCTATCACCTCGAGCGCATCATGGAATCTGAACCATTTAATACCGTTCATCCATTCTTCTTTTTTGATGGCATTAGTGTCACCTTTGGCGCGGACAAGATAAATCTGTGTCGTCATGAGGACTAGGCGGTCAACACGGCGGTAGCGGAAATGGATTTTTCCGAGCCAGCCCAGCACATCGGTGCTATGGAGACCGGCTTCTTCGCCGATTTCACGCTTAGCAGTCTGCTGCGCGGTCTCGCCTTCCTCGATGTGGCCTTTGGGGATCGTCCAGCGGTCCTTGGCGTCCTGGATAAGCAGTATTTCTACTTCGTTATCTTTGTTGCGGCGAAACACAATGCCGCCAGCGGTCGGCTCTCGGACAATCTCCTGGATCGATCCGCCAGGTTTTTTAAAATATTTCTTGAATCGCTCAAACTTTGGATTCTGCACTATCTGATTTCCCTTCAACAAGCGTACGGTACGCGGTGCCGAGCACCCCGTTAATAAACTTGCTTGAGTTATCAGAACCAAAGGCCTTGGCGAGCTCTACGGCTTCGTTGATCGCCACTTTCGGTGGGACAATGTTTGAAAGCTTGAGCAGCTCGTAAAGCCCGATACGAAGAATTGTCCGGTCAACCCGGGCGATCTGTTCAATCGGCCAGTCGGGGGCAATCGGTTGGATTTCTTTATCAAGATCAGCCTGATCCGCAATCACACCTTTGACAAGGTCGGCGACAAAGGTTTTATCCTCAATTGCCGATTCGTACCGCTCCAGGTTCCGTCCCAGGATCTCATCGATATCTACAGTAGTATCACCTGACCCGGTACGAAACTCGTACTCGTAAAGGCTTTGTAATACAACGATGCGTCCTAGGTGACGGTTTGAGGCCATGTCGTTTGGTTCTTTCTTTTGGTAGATTTAGGTACTAAACAAGAATACTACTTGGTAGCAGCTGGTTGTTTTTTGGCTGTCTTTTTAGCAGTTGTAGTTGCTGCTGGCTTTGCCTTGCCGGTCTCGCGCTTGGTTGTCGCGACTTTTACTGGTGACTTGCCGTTAACGCGGCGAGCGAGCTTCAACAAAAGATGGCTGCGACGCAAACCGGTCTTGCGAGGGCTACTTTGTTTTTTTGGTTGTCCCATGAAAAGATCTCCTTGTTGGGTTTGGTGTAATAAAACTTATAGATATTATACCCGACTTACACTTTTTTCTCAAGCGGAGATATTAGAGAACGATGTTGACGAGTCGCCCCGGAACATAAATAACTTTTTTAGGCTCCTTGCCCTCAAGATACTTTTGGACATTCTCTTCTTGCAGCGCCCGCATCTTGACGTCTTCGTCATTACTGTCTTTGGCCACTGTCAGCTTGGCACGGAGCTTACCGTTTACCTGTACCACAACCGTCACTTCGTCTTGCACGAGGTAGCTGTTGTCCCATTTCGGCCACGTATCAACATGGATAGTCGTTTCGTAGCCCATTTGCGACCAGAGCTCTTCGGTAAGGTGTGGCGCGAACGGCGAGAGTACCTGCAGCAGACTCTCGATGGCAAATTTCCATTCGGCAGACTTCACGATAGGATGAACGTCTTTGAGCTTATAGTATGCGTTGACTGCTTCCATCATGCTTGAAACGGCAGTGTTGAACTTTTCGTTCTCGATGTCTTCGGTGACTTTTTTCACTGTTTTGTGCGCCATCGCCAACAGCTCAGAGATTTGAGATTGGCCGATCGTGCCTTCGCTCGCTTCGATGTATTCCTGCGCTAGGTTCCATACTCGGTTCAAGAACCGGTAGGTGCCAGGAACACCACGAACATCCCATGGCGCCTCAATGTCATACGGCGCGATAAACATTTCGTATACCCGGAGGCTGTCCGCGCCGTAACCGCTGTCCATTATTTCAAGCGGGTCGATGACGTTGCCCTTTGACTTGCTCATTTTCAGGCCGTCAGGTGCCATGATGTAGGCGTTATACATCATGCGCTTGAATGGTTCGGGCGTTGCCACGAGACCTTGCTTGTAGAAAAAGCGCGTCCAGAAGCGAGCGTACAAAAGGTGTGCCACGGCGTGGTCGGCACCGTTATAAAAGTCGACCGGACCCCAGAAAGACTCGACTTCAGGATCCCAGGCTTTTTCGTCGTTGAATGGGTCAAGATAACGTAGGAAATACCAGCTGCTGCAGGCATAACCGTCCATCGTGTCGGTTTCACGTGTTGCCGGGCCCCCGCAAGTAGGACAGGTCGTATTAACCCAATCGGTCACGCCGGCAAGTACCGAGGTAGCACCGCCAGTTGGCTTGTAGTTTTCGACGTCCGGCAGAATAACCGGCAGCTGGTCGTCAGGCACCGCCACGGCGCCGTCCTTTGCACAGTGGACAATAGGAATCGGCGCGCCCCAATAGCGCTGACGGCTGATAAGCCAATCGCGCATTTTATACGTCACTTTGCTGCGGCCAACGCCTTGCTGCTCTAGCCAGTCAACGATTTCTTCACGGGCCTGTTCGGTACGCATGCCGTCGAACGCGCCAGAATTAATAAGGATACCCTCGCCAGTAAACAGTTGGCCGCGGTATTTTTCGCCCTTTTCGTAGGCTTTGGCGGCTTGAATGGCGCGCTCAATACCTTCTTGCCAGTGGTCAGCGCCGCCTTCAGGATTGGTACTAGCTTTAAGCGCTTCGCCTTCGCTCCAGTACACTTCATAATCTTCATGGGATTCAAGGGCCTGCTCACCCTGCATGGTCGAGTCAATAATCGCTAAAAAGTTATACCCTTTGGAACGGCGGTTGCTATCCTTGTTGCTGTTGTAGTAGTACGAATACACCGGTGCACCAAGCGGAATCATAGCTTCTACGTCAACGAACCCAGCTTCTTCGCGCAGTTCTCGGTAAGCTGTCTGTTCAAACGTTTCGCCCTCTTCATGGCCGCCGGCTACAAGCCAACCTCGATTGTTACGCTTATTTCTAAGGGCCATAAATCGTTTGATCTTAGGGTCGTAGCCAATAACAACCACGCCCTCAATTTCTTTCGGGTCCGGCAATTCTTCGCCATAATCCTGGGCGATAACATCTTTGATGGGTATGCCAAATTTGTCAGCAAAGGCAAAGTCACGGTCATCGTGCGCTGGGACCGCCATAATCGCACCAGTACCATAGCCAGCCAGTACGTAGTCGGCCAGCCAGATAGGGATTTTCTCGCCATTGACTGGGTTGATGGCGTAAGCGCCAGTAAATACGCCCGTTTTTTCACGGGTATCGTTCATGCGCTCGATCTCTGACTTTCGTGCGGCTTCTTCGCGGTACGCCTCGACAGCAGCCGCCGTCTCGCCGGTGGCAAGCTTAGACGCAAGTTCGTGTTCAGGTGCGACAACCAGAACCGTTGCTCCAAACAACGTGTCGGGACGAGTGGTAAATACAGTAATAATATCGTCGCGGCCATCAAGCTTAAACTCAACCTCGGCGCCCTGCGAACGGCCGATCCAGTTTTTTTGCATCACCTTGACCGACTCGGTCCAGTTCAGCTCATCGGTTGCCTCAAGCATTTCATCGGCGTATTCGGTAATCTTGAAAAACCACTGCTTAAGGTTCTTTTTGACGACCGGGTTGCCACAGCGCCAACATTTGCCACCTTCTACCTGCTCGTTGGCAAGTACGGTCTGGTCGGTCTCGCACCACCACTGCGGGCTTTCTTTTTGGTAAGCAAGGTCGTTCTTATACAGCTGGTTGAAGATCCACTGCGTCCACTTGTAGTACGACGGATCGGCAGTACTGATTTCTTTGCTCCAGTCATAACTGTAGCCCAGTCGTTTTAGCTGACGCTTGAAGTTCACCTTAGCGTCGTCATGAGCCTCACGCGGTTTTTTGCCAACCTTAATGGCGTAATTTTCAACCGGCAGACCAAAAGAATCCCAGCCAATAGGATGATACGCGTTGTATCCTTGCTGACGCTTAGCGCGCACTTTAATATCACTAAACTGGTACGTGCGTCCATGGCCAATATGGATACCGGCACCCGTGATGCCCGGAAGCATGCTAAAACCGAAGTACTTAGGGCGCGAGCGGTCGAGGAGGTCTACTTTGTATGTACCGTCCTTTTCCCACTTGTCTTGCCATTTCTGTTCGATTTCGGTCGGGTTATAGCGCTTCATGTGCCCCAGTATAGCAAACTTTCTCCCCCGTTACACTCCTTATGCGCAGCGGGCTTGTCCTAAGAAAACAAGCTGTCGCTAGCGGCACCCTGGGACATTTGGGCTTCCATGCTCGCCTGGAACAGTGCAGCCTGTAGGTCCTGAAGGTCCTGCATCAGCTCATCGACACTCTTAGCGTTCTTTGGCGTTGTGACGGATTTGTCTGTGTTGAAAACGGGCTCAAAGACCAACGAAGTCGTGTTACCATCTTCGGTCTGGTTCATCGTCGCTTTGGTAATTTCGTGCGACCAGCGGCTTACCCATATTTCGACCTTGGCATTATCGGTACTTTCGGACGTATCTGAACTATCGACAGTAAAGCTATCGTCACAGTCGTGCATCATTTTGTAGATCTTGGTGTTTTTGAGGCCTTCGGCAAATGCTTTTCCAGCCGCTTCATCTTCTGCCACCTCGTATCCAAGGCTGCCGTCCTTGCTGCCAAGCTCCTTGGCGATTTTCATGAAAGGGTGCGCCTTGTATAGATCGGTCACCTCTGTCGAATAGCTCTTGTCCTGTTGGAGTTTTTTGACTGCGTCTTGTGAGCACTTTTGCATTTTAGCGTAGGCATCGCTAAAGGTCTTGATGCGGTCATTACTGATGACGATCCACTGATCATTTATCTTCTTGATAAAATCGCCAATAACAGCCCGTGCGTTTGCAGGAAACTGCATTTCAAAATCTGCAAGCAATCGGTCAACATTGGCTACCTTTACGTAGATGTTACTTTTGTTGTCGACAACCAGGCTACCGTTTATTTTATATGGCTTGTTGTCTATCGTCATGTCAACAGACGCGTCTGCGCTATTGGCGCCGTCTTTAGAAATACCCGTCACAGCAATAGTAAATGCACCAGTGTCGGCTTTCACATTTGCTGTCGCCTTGTAGGTAAAGCTTTTAGCCTGCAGTG
Source organism: uncultured Candidatus Saccharibacteria bacterium (assembly GCA_946480595.1). The sequence continues at coordinate 15,417 of CAMLKC010000012.1, read as the reverse complement.
CATGCATGAGACCATCGCTAATTACCTTTTGCGGGTTCTGGTACCAAAAGTTATATGCCAGAGCACTACTGCCGCCCAAGATTACAAGAACGCCTGCAATAATAGCCGGGATGAACCATTTTGGTCGTCGCTTTGGCTGAGGTGCTGGCATGCCACCAACAGGCATCGTATCCGGCTGCTGTGGCACGCCCGCTGGCTGGAAAGGAGTCGGCGCGCTGGTCTGCGGCACGGGTTCCGTCATACCCAGAGGCCGTGTTTCCAGGGTTTCGTCATTATTTTTTGCCACAGGTGGAGTCTGCGGTTCGTTCTCTTGAGGTTGTTCGTCGCGATTCATGCCACAAGTATATCAGAATATTCTCAGCTTATGACAAAAAGCTTTTGCTTATTACATTGCTTGGTAAACAAAGAACCCGATGAGAGCAAGTACAACCACTAAAGCGACGGCAATAAGAGCCACGAACATGCCGTTCTTCTGTTTTGGCGCTTCAAGCAGGCCTGGCTGCGGAGGCATTTCCAGCAACTTCTCGCCTTCTGGTTGCGCGACAGACGCATTTGGTACCTGAGAAGGCTGCGGTGGAATAACTGGGGATGGCTGGTTTGACGGCTGTGGTGATGTAGGCGAAGGTGATACAGGAGAAGCTGGCGGCATCGCCGAACTGTCAGTAGCAGGCTCTACTTCAACCGGCGCTGATGACGTGACATCTGCTGGCTGCTCTTTTTTTGGCTGGTTGCCAAATTGATTATTTGCTTGATTTTGGTCGTCCATCAGACCCCCTTTAATCATCTTGCTTATGGTTTGTCGTTACCATCAGCTTAGCATAATATCAGGCAAATTTTGAAAAGAATTCGTCTTTGGCCTGCATCCATTCAGGCGACTGACGAACCAGTTTTGTGTCGTCGTCCATCATGCAAAGCACCTTGACAGCCTCTTCGGCATACACATTTCCCTGCGAGCCTTTGGCAAGAATAATGGCATTTCGCTCGAGTACACTATGCACAAAGCCGCCCGCTTCGATGGCGCTTTTGAAGCTCTTTACCTGGCAGCCACGACGGCGTGCCGCCGGGGCAAGATACTTTTCGGCTTCTTCGCCGATGGTCACCACCCACGACAGCAGCATCGGGTCGCATAGAAGCCCAAGCTTTTCATGTTCTGCCGCCGAGGTAACGCCCAGTTCGTTCATACTCCCCAAAATCGCAATCCGCTGCGGCGCCTGCAATGTATAGAGTGCCTGCAATGCCGAACTGGCGGCGAGCGGACTAGAGTTATATGTATCGTCAATAATAATCGAGTCTTCGGCACCCCGGAGGATATTCATGCGGCCAGGTACTGGCCGGATAAGCGCCAGACCCTTTGCAATTTCATCGGGCATGAGCCCCATTTTCACCGCAACTGCAACCGCGCCCATAGCAGGGCGAATACTGTGTTCACCAACAACCTTGAGCATCACAGGTATTGGTTGCTCAAGCTCGGGGATAATAACTGAACCCTTGTAGCCCGCCTCGACAGTAAAATCCTCAACCTCAAACCGGTATTCGGCAGCGCCGGTCGTTCCATACGTGTCGATATTAGAGTTGGTCACAAAATTCGCAAAGCGCCCATCAATATCGTCACGGTTAATAATAGCCAGCTGCGAAAAGTTCGCTGTTGTCAGCTCCTCCTGGGCGACGGCTTCAATACTATTAAAGAACTCCATGTGTTCCGGCGTCACGGCAGTCACAACCCCGATGTATGGCTTAAGGTATGTACCGAACGCCGCTATATCACCCGGGTGATCGGCACCAATTTCAGCAATAATCACATCTGCACCGGTCGGCTGTTTAATACGCTGGCGTGCCGCCCGAAAAACAGAAATCCAGGCACCGATACTATGCACATTATCAGGGTAGTGGATCCCTAGGATTGCCACCGGCACGCTCATGGGCGTGTTGTGATTACCTTCGTGGAGCGCCACGCGGTAACGCTGTGAAAGGAGCGTGGCAATTGCCCGTTTAGTGCTGGTCTTTCCTACACTACCGGCAACGACAATAAGTTTGACCTCCGGGTGCTTACGGAAATATTTGACGACGTATTTTTCAAGTTTTTTCTGGACGTATTTTTTGAACATGCTTATAGCTATCATAAACGATTTGCGCCAAGACGTAAAATTTCTTCCTTGTTATTTACATATTCATAAATAAATTGTATAATAATGTCGGTTCAATACACCCCGCTCGGAGGGAGCGATCTCGTGACCACACCCATCCTCTGGACACCCAAGCCAGCCGCACTCCGCGACCTGATCCTGCTGATGCTGCACAAGCAGGGTGCGATCATCGACGGTACCGGACGCGTGGCCTCTCGCATCCGCGAGTACTTCACACTTCCTGACACCAAGACGATCAACACCCAGCTCTCCGAAGTCCTCGGACTGATGGAGCAGACCAAGCTGATCAAGCGCAGCATGAACGAAGGCCGCACGCGGACGTACGGCATCGAGCTCCTCCAGGAACTCACCGTCATCGACGCGGCCAAGCTGGAGGAGTCCCACAAGGCCAACCTCGCACTGTTCATCGGCACCACCGATGACTGCGAGGTCAACCTCACCGAACTCGGCCGACAGTGCCAGCTCGCCTACCGCGAGCTGCAAGGCGCCGCCAGCCGAGCCCTGCGACGGGACACCTCGGGACGCGTGGCGATCAACGTCAAGGGCGTCCTCAAGGCCATCGGCATCACCGGTGAGCCCGAACGGCGTCTCCGCTACTACCTCAAGGAGCTCGGCCTCATCTGCTCGCACAACCAGTGCGACGACACATCGGCCCAGCTCTGGTGGTGGACGATCTCGACCGACCCGCTCGACGCCGCCAAGCTCCGCAGCATGGCATCCGGCGAGCGTTCGTTCGAGGCCTCTCAGGAGCGCAGGAAGCGGGAACGCTCCGGCACTCCTGAGGCTGGTCCGGTGACGGTCCGCAAGGTCGAAACCGAGCCCACCACCAAGGCTCCCGCGCCGGAAGGTACGGGGGCCACGAAGGTCTCGGAATCGCCGGCCAGAACGGCCAGGCCGGGTCCCAGGCCCGGGCAGCGAGCCACCGCCGCGAAGGCGTCTCAGACGGTCGACGACCCGATCGAGGCGCTGCTCGGCATCGTCGCCAGGCTGGAGACCCAGCTCACCGACGAGCGCGAGGCTCACAGCAAGGAGCTGGCGGCGAAGGACGAAGAGATCGCCGAACTCCAGCAGAAGCTCGCCGCACGGCAGGCCACCGACCCCAGGGTCGCAGCGGTCATCGCACGGTTCAGCGGCGAGTGACGAGAGGGTGTCCGAACCATCCGCCCCGCCCCGAAGGCAACTTCGGCGGCGGGGTGGACACCTCTCTTGACGTCTACATCCTACTGGGTGTATTTTTTATATCTCTAGATAGTTTTTGTTCGATATACCCGAAGGGCTAGCGCATACGAGACCGCTAGCAGTCCGACACACCAGCTCACCGCGATCATAGCGCTGTCGCCTACCGTACCATTCGTCAATAGCGAACGCATCGTCTCAATAATCGGCGTCATCGGCTGGTTCTCGGCAAACCAACGAAGTGCAGGTGCCATGTTTTCGACAGGAGTAAACCCGGAGCTAAGGAAGATAAGGAACAGTAAAATGTAGCTAAATGCACCGGCGCCTTCCATCGTTTTAGCCAGCAGGCCAAACAATATCGCCAGCCAGGTAGTTGCCAGCGTAAACAGCACAAGCAGTCCGGCAAATACGCCCCACTCGGCAATATCCGCGCCCGATCGAAAACCGATCAGCAATGCCACAAGCAGTACGAGGAGCGACGAAAACAGGTTCGACACGGCCGACGACGCGGCATGGCCGCTGAGGATCGACGACGGTGCCACCGGCATTGTCTTAAAACGGTTGATGATTCCCTTCTGCAAATCCATATTCAAGCGAACCGCCGCGTACGCGATGCCACTCACCACTGTCATAATAATAATCGCGGGCGTAATGAAATCTATGTATTTGACGCCACCTAGCGCTTTTTCAAACGAACTGCCAAACACATACACAAACATCAGCATCATAGCGATCGGGGTAATGACCACCGTAATGATAGTGTCCATGCTGCGTGTCGTATGGCGCAGGCTGCGCTTTGCCATTGTCCAGGTATCGCGGAGCATACTCATTATTTTTTCTCCTTGTTTTCGTTAACGATTTTCAGAAAGACGTCGTCGAGCGATGGTGCTTTTTGCGCAAACTCTGCTACTTCAACGCCAGCTTTTTCCAGCTTACTTAGTAAACGCGTCAGCTCGGCAACCGTACCGCTAGTCGTCACGGCTAGCGTCATCGATTCGTCGTCTTGCACCGCTTCATACGCGACAAGCAGCTTCGTTGCCGCATTCAGCTGTTGCTGGTTTTGGAACTTTAGCTCCACCTGTCCGTGCGGCAATAATTTTTTCAGCTCGCTGGGCGTGCCTTCAGCGACAATCTTGCCTTGGTTTAAAATACTGATCTTGTCCGCCAGCAGGTCGGCCTCTTCCAGGTACTGGGTAGTTAAAAAGATAGTCGTGCCATTACTAGCCAGCGATTTTATCGTTTCCCACATTTTGTTGCGGCTCTGAGGATCAAGGCCGGTGGTCGGCTCGTCGAGAAATACCACCGAAGGATCGCCAATCAAGCTCATGGCGATATCCAGCCGACGGCGCATCCCGCCCGAGAACGTTGCCACGCGGCGGTCGGCAGCATCCTCCAAATCAAACTCTTGCAGAAGCCTAGTTGCTGTTTGCTTGGCATTTTTTTCGTGGCGCAGATCACCGATCAATTCCAGGTTTTCCCGCGCCGTTAGAATGTCATCAACCGCAGCAAACTGACCTGTCAGGCTAATGCGGTTACGAACGGCGGAAGCTTGTTTGGCTGTGTCATATCCATCCACCATTGCCTGGCCGCTATCGGCATTCGTAAGGGTGGTTAGGATATTTATGGTCGTCGTCTTGCCCGCGCCATTGGCACCAAGCAGCGCGAAAATTTTTCCCCTCTCGACACTGAACGATACGCCTTTTAGTACATCTACCTTTTTAAAGGACTTCTTAAGCTGGCGGACTTCGATAGCCGCTGAATTTTCTTTCATATTGATGGCTCCTACTTAATCGTAACGTTGTCTAGGTTTGCTTTTGCGCCCTTGAGCAGTGCATAGGTTACCTTGTCCATTGTGGCACCGTCGAAGATCGTGTGCTTCACATCGGAATGATGGAATGTCACGTCCGCCAGAACAGCGTTTTTGAACGATGCTTTTTTGACCGACGTGCTGTCAAATACCGTGCCGCTGAGCGTCTGCCCCTCGAACGATACCTCGGAAAGATCGGAATGCTTGAAATACGTGCCGTCCAGGGCTGCTTCACTAAACGATGAATTCTTAAGCGCACATGCCTTCACCTGAGCGTTTGTTAGGTTCGCCTTGTCAAAGTTAACGTCTGTCAGGTCGCTACCGGCAAAAGACGCATCTGTCAGGTTGGCTGCTTTAAATGATGATCCCCGCATATCAGACCCATTGAAGGTCGATCCCGTCAGGTTAGACTCACTAAAGTCCGTGCCGCTGAGCGAGCTAAAGTTGAAGTCAGAACCCGCAAGCTGCGTACCGCTTAGGTCGCTCTGCTTCAGCTCGGTCATTGAAAACTTCGACTTGCTCTTTTTAGCAAACTTGAATGTTTCGCGCAGCGTGCGTCCGACTGACCGCTCATCGCTGTCGAGTGCTCGGCCTTGGCCATGTTGGACATTGTCCATGATTTCAGTCACGTCGCCAAAAGAATCGATGGTCGCCTGGTAGGCTTCTTCGTCACTTTTGCCCTGAGATTTAAGATCACGGTACTTTTCTGTCAGGTTAGCAAGCAGCTCTTGCTCGACGTCCTTTCGTGAAGGAAAAATGCCGTACGGTTTGAATGTTTCGTCTAAAAATTGTTCTAATTTCTTTTCCATATTTTCTCCTTAAAGTAATTTATCCAAAATCCGCTTAGCGGCATTCCAGTTTTCTTTATTCTCTTCGTATACCACGCGGCCGGTTTCGGTCATGTGATAATACTTGCGCCGTCCACCCTGCGATTCGTCGCCCCAGTATGAGCTAATGTGACCATCGTGTTCCAACCGTTTTAGGCTTGAATACATCGTGGCTTCCTTTAGTTCGTACTGATAGTCAGAATGCTCATGGACCAGCTTGGTGATTTCGTAGCCGTACTTGTCGCCATCACTCAGCAACCTGAGAATGATGGTATCGGTATGGCCGCGAAGCAAATCTGATGACATCTTTTTATCAATCATAATTGCATTGTACAGCACATTACTATGACTGTCAAGGTAGTATGACAAAAATAATAACTCTTACAGGGGTAGAGAGTTATTATCTTGTGTTAGATTAAGCAATATGCTGGTGTTGTTCCGGGTAAAATGCCGGCGAACAAGGCATTGCCATCGTGAGGTTTTCACCCTCCCAATAGTATTTCTCGCCCGGCGCCATAAACACTGCATCGCCGACAGCTACCGGCAGCGGTTCGCTGCCCTCTGTAACGATTTTGCCGCTCCCTGAAACAACATAGGCGGTTTCTTTACATACCTCATTCACAACAAACCCATTTTCCGGGTAGCGGCCATTCACGGTCACCAGGGCGATGTTCATCGTCTTGTCATCAAACGAATATTCCGCACCCTCGCAGGTAGGACCATTCGTAAAAACAACTGCTTCTGTTTTTTGTATGCGCTGCAAAATCTGCCTCCTAATAGTTATTTTCGTTATAGTTCGGAAACTCGTCTAGCTTGATTTGCTCCGCGGGAACACCGTGCGCTTTCAGGTCGGCTACAAGCGCCTGAACCATTGGCTCGGGACCTGAAACATACACCAATGACTGGCTGAGTCCAGGGACGACTTCAGCTAATTTCTCAACCGTTAATGGCTTGCCAACTACGTAGTGCACCTTTAGTAACGGGTCGGTCTGCGACCATTCGGTAAGTTCGTCTTTAAACGGCACGTCATCGGTTCTTGCGCCGTATACCAGTGTTGCGTCAAGCGGAAACCGGTCGTGCACACGCTGCTTTAAGATACTATGAAATGGCGTTACGCCAATACCGCCTGCAACAAAAACAATTGGCAGTTCCGAATCCTGCCACACAAAATCACCATCCGGGTTCTCAATAAGCTGAAGGGTGGTAGCACCTTCCTCCAAGCGGGATAGCGATTGCTTAAACGTACTGTCCGTCACCCTTGTGGTGATCTGCAAAATACCTTCGTAGGGTGCCGCCGAATTCGTAAACCAGCGTTTTGTTCCCTCATCATCGGGGTTATCATGTGGCAATTCTACCCGAACATATTGCCCCGCCGCATAGATCAGTGGCTCGCTGGGCTTAAAGCGGAATGCCCAGACATTGTCTACTAAATTTTCTTTCGAGATAAGTTGCAGTATCATACGCCCTCCATTTACTGTCGTATCTTTATAATACAACTAAAAACAGAGGCCTACGGGCGATACTCTAAAATGTCTCCCGGCTGGCAGCCGAGCGCTTCGCAAATCGCCTCGAGCGTAGAGAGGCGAATTGCCTTTGCCTTGCCGTTTTTTAAAATGGAAAGATTGGCCGGAGTAATGCCTACTTTTTCAACCAGTTCACCCACGCTCATCTTGCGCTTTGCCAGCATGACATCGATGTTAATAACAATCATAGCTATACCGTCAGATCGTTTTCTGACTTAATTTCCATAGCGTTTTTCAGCAGGAGCTGCAGCACCGCCGCAAACACCGCGATCACCATTGGCGCAAATGCCATAATCAGCCCAATCACCATTAGGCCGGGAGCATCCTCTTTTTGCGCCACATAATACGCAACCGGAGAGAATGCGAGATATAGGCCGCTAAAAACAAGTGCGCTGTATTTTATCTTTTTCAGTGCGGTGACGGATTTTTGAGAAAATGCGTCGTTTTTATCGACATAATTTAGCAGCTTCCATGTTTGATACAGTGCCGTGAAAAACGGAACCACCGTTGCACCCAGAATAATAAGGACCGGGAACTTCAAGTAGGCAGTATCTGGGTACTCTAGGCCCCATTCCCTGTATATTGCCGGTAAAATTAAAAAGCAAAGGCCGAGCGCGATAAGCCCCAGAACCGTGACGGTTGCACGTAAGAATAGTGTCGATCCTCGTTTCATATAGTCCTTTCTTGGTTTGTTATTACTATTTTTGCATACAATTTATTGTTTTACAATAAATATATATCGTTAATACAAATGCGAAGACTTTGCGTGTTGGTCCCCGCAGGTTAAAATAGAGATATGAATAACGACCCAACCACGCCACTCGAAGGCACAAAACTTGCAAACTTTACGCCGCTCAATACTGTCCCCGAACTAGAAATCATCGACGTTAAGGAAGGTGACGGCGAAGAAGTCCCTGCTGGCGCGACCATTACTGCGCACTATACAGGCGCTCTCTGTAAAGACGGCACCATATTTCAGAGCTCGCATGATTTCGGCAAGCCTATTACCTTTGGCCTGAGCCAGGTCATCGAGGGCTGGACGAAGGGAGTTCCCGGCATGAAAGTAGGCGGTACTCGCCGCCTGGTTATACCATCGAAGATGGCATACGGCTCGGTACGCGCTGCGGCCAATATTCCACCAAACTCTGACCTTGTATTCGATATCGAACTCGTCGCCCTAGCGTAACTACGCCGGACGAATCGGATCTATCGCTTTTAGCACCTCAGTAACGCTAACGAGCGAACTGTTGAGACCGTCGCCGTCATAATAACTTTTTTCAGGGTGGCTACCCGTCACGCTTGGTAGCGCCGCCCACTCCTTGGCAAGATTACCCGCAAACGCCTCGCGGCTTAGTTTGCCGTGCGCATACTCGGCAGCACCACGCCGCTCAATCAATGCGATCGCCATACTATCCTGAAGTGCGGGATTAAATAATTCTTTGCCATCAATGGCCAGCTCACGCACCAGACCTTCAAGCGTCGTGTTGATAATCTGATATTTACCTACAGCACTACTGGCATTGCCTTTTTGCACAAAATCCGCCTGCCACTTCAGCACCTCGGCGACAGTCATCGACGTGAAATCAATCTTCGTATTATTGGCATTACCAAAATACGCGTTGTAGTTACCCCTACTTTCTGCCTTGGCAATGAGATCCAATAATGACCTGCACGACGCGGCATCTACGGCCAAACGGTTGTCTTTCATCATAGAAACTACCCCCACGAGACAAAGTACTGCCACGAGAAAAACAGCTTTCCTGTTTTTCAGTGACTTCTTTGCCCAGCGAATTATTTTTCGTTTTAGCCGCACCCTCGCTCCTTTTTCTCTTCTTCTATCGTACCACGCACAGCCAGGCGTTTCGCACCGCCCCGCAGTCTGCTAGACTAGCCATATGGAATCACCTTCACCTGAAAATAAAACGCTCCCCTGTGATATCGTCTTACTGCCTAGTCGCGAACAAGCCAGGCTCGCCGCCAGCGCCAGTCAGCAACTTGCGTCGCAAGGCAGCTTGTTCACTTTAGACAATGAGCATTTCTTTGCGCATTCATCTCTGTATATGTTTCAAATGAACGTAAGTGATCAGGTGGCATGTATTGATGCGCTGCGACGACTTGCCGAGCAAACCAAGTCGCAACAGCTCACCCAAGACGGCTATTTTTATCAAGATTCGGGTCACGGCAAAGGCTATGTTGATATTGCATTCAAGAGAAATACGGAGGCTGATGCATTACAGCAGCGAACTGTCGAGGCGTTCAATAGCCTGCGTGCCGGCATGCGCGAAAGCGACAAGGCAAAAATGACTGACGCCACCGGACTCAAGCTTGAAAACCTGCAAAAATACGGCTACCCGGCAATCGGCGCACTCTTCCGCCCGCATATTACGCTGACAAAATTCCCCATAGAAATCGAGCCTAACCTTGCCGGTCTGCCAGATCCTTCCATCTATACCGGAGAGTTTACGCACATTGGCCTGTTTGAAATGGGAACAAACGGCACCTGCATACGCAAAATTGCAGAGTTCGAACTAGTCTGACAATTAGGATCACGCTAATCGGTAGCCGATGGAATTGCAAGCCAGTCTTTAATAATTTTTTGCAGCAACGTCAGGTTAGACGTAACGTCTTCCATAGAGGCAAACGTAATCGTTCCCCGAATATCCGAGCTCCACTCTATGAGGCCACTGTCATTTTGCATTAGCGGCGCGCCCTTCTTATTTTCTTTACGAATTACGTCCATGTGAAGTATGATCTTGACCAGTTGCTGTTTATTTATAAGATTGAATGTGATCCTATCATCCCCGTCCAGTACATAACTAGGCGCGTTCCACTTGATGTGCTCTTGTAATTGTGGCTGCGTTTTTAAGATAAGATCTCGCAGCGCATCCACTTGCAAACGCTTTTCTTTACTCAGCCCGCCAAGGAATTCCTCGATTGTTTTATATTTTTGCATAATCATCTACTAACGATTTTTCAAGCCATCTAGACGTAGCGTGTCGCTATCGTCATTATGAGCCGTGCCGCTGCCAACGTGCTTGTCGCTAATTTTCGGACCTGTCTTAATCACTTGTACTAACGCCATGGCGTGTCCGTGCCCGAGCCCAAAATCTTCTTTAAGCCAGGATACAATTTCTCCCGCTTTTGTTTCAGCAGAAAATCCTTTTTCTTTTGCAAGCGCAATAAAGTCGTTGGGGGTTTTGCCCGTCTTTGTCTCTATGTTATCTAGGTAAGCTTGAAATGACATGCTATTAGTATAGCAATAAAGAGAAAAGACCTTTCAGTCTTGAAAAGTCTTTTCTGGTGCGGGTACAGGGACTCTAACCCTGGACCTCGTCCTTGGCAAGGACGCGCTCTAACAGCTGAGCTACACCCGCATAGGTGTTGTACCTTGGTAATTATACATAACAGCGGTCACAGATGCAACTATTTTCTTGTAGCCATGAACTCTTCTACGGTTTTTACAAATTCTTTTTTGTCGTCGTCCGGCAAAAAGAAGTACGGCGCAATAACCTCGGAAAGTCCAGGCCTCATAAATGTCATGAATTGATCGCGGCGATGATGCGGTTCTAGGACGGCAACATCTTCTGGCTTAGTGTCGTGATAGCATACGTCGGTCGCAACAGTTTGCCATAGCTGATTCATGTCAATTTTCCCGTGCGAACGCGCCACTGCCTGCTCTTTAATGCAGCGCGATGCATGACTGGCGGCACAGATTTGTACCACCTTCTGCACGTCCTTTTCAGTAAACAATGCAGAAGCCGTTTCGATTTCGGCAACGGTATTTTTGATTTCGTGCGTCACGATAATCTCTTCAAAAGATGCACGAAATGCCAACAGCTCGTCTTTATTCAGAGCATCGAGCAACGGCCGTAACCGAGGGAATTCTCGCAGACGTTCAAAATTATCGAGCCAAAACTTTTTAGTATACTCACCCTCATTTAAGCCGTCGCGCCACGAAGGTCCGCAGCCAACAACGATGCTTTCAAGTTGCTCCGACGGCTCAAGTGTTAAAATCACGCGGGCAAGCGTTGCGAAATCACCCAGTTTGTCTTCTTCGGGAATACCGAAAACCAGCTCCTCCCAGGCCACTGTTTCAAGGTGCCGGCAGTGCACCAAAATTCCAACTTTTGTCATATATCTCCTCTAGATTTTCAGCATGTCTGGCAGCGGGTCGCCCAGGCGAACCACGGGCAGGTTGTAGACCATATCTTTTGGCTCGTGGCCAAGGTGCGGATATTCGGCGCGGTAGGCGGTCATAATATCGCCAAAGGCAGCGTCGTGCCAGTCGAGCCCCAGCTTTCCAGCTGTTTCTTCTACCAGCTCCTCGCTCGGCGCCTCAATCTCGATAAATGGATCTATCCACGGCCATTCGTCGATCACTACCTCCGTGTCGCCCAAATACCAAATTTCACGCCGGGTTTCCTGCACACTGCGAGCCTCAAGGCCAATAGTCTTTAGTAGTGCCACAGCCGACTCATAGTCACCTACGTTAAACTCGATCTCTTTTGCACCCGTCAGGGACATTTCGTCGAACTGCTTGTAGGTCATTGCCACGCGGTAACCTTCGTCACGGACACGCAGATAGGCATGCTTACTGTCCATGTCGTCGCTGCGGAAAATAACGCGGCGCATGTCTTTCATGGCCTGCTTGCACGTGGCGCCAGCTTCTGTAAGGCGAGTACGGATGTCGTCGGGATCGACGTGGAGAAATTTGGCTTCGATTTCAGTCTTCATTATCCTAAGTGTACCATGCGTCCTAGCCTAGACGCCCGCCGATGATTGCTTGAAGTTGTCCGTGTAGCGCGGGGCTAGCAACGCAAAAGGTGAAGTTCTGGTCGATCCTGCTCATTGGATTTGAATAATCCTGTGACGCTCCATTCGCACTCGTCCATAGGGCACCCGCTTCCTCGGCTATGATTTGCGGCGCAACGTTGTCCCATATTTTAGAGGTCGTATTGACTCTGCCGCCATACCGGCCCTCAGCGACGTACATCGGGTCGAGCGCTTCGCAGCCGGTGTTTCGCATGTTGCGGCAGCCTAAAATAATATCGGCCATGACGCGGCATTCATTGACTGTGCGCTCGGGGTTTTCTTGATGGCCATCTATGCCGTACGACACCAAAGCATTGAACAGGTTGGTTTCGCCAGTAACACGTATGGGCTCGCCGTTAGAGGTAGCTCCCTTGCCCTTTTCCGCAAGGTACAGCCTGCCGTAGGCCGGAGCAATGATTCCACCTGCAATTGGCGTGGCGTCTTCCAGCAGGCCAATCATAGTACCGTACTGTGGCAGACCGGCGGCAAAATTGCTCGTTGCCTCGATAGGATCGATCGCCCATGTATAGCGTGAGCCTTTATCGATACCTCCCGCTTCCTCATCAATAACGTTATGATCGGGATATGCAGCCTGGACGGCGGCGACCAGCTGTTTGCCGATGGCGATATCTGCATCCGTTAGCACCTGGTTATTATCATCCGGCTTTACCGTGCCGCTCACTTTTCCGAAAAAGCTTGTGGCGGTTTCGGCCGCTTTTTTCAGCTCTTGCTCCATGAATACCCTGTAGTCCATACCTACTCCCTGCTAGTCGATATCCCTATCATACCAAAGAGCACTCTCTAGAGCGTATAATAAAGTTAATGAGTAACCTGCATGTCATTTACGTTCCCGGATTTGGTGACCGATATGACAAAGGAAGACGACCGCTTTTCAACTGTTGGCGAATCTTTGGTGTCACGACAGATTTTGTTCCTATGCGTTGGGAAAGTTCCGAAAGCTATGCCCACAAACTGGCGCGTATCGACAGCGCTATAAATCGCGCAAAGAATAAGCGAATCGTTCTTATCGGAGAGAGCGCCGGTGCCAGCATGGTAGTGGCTGTGCATTCCATACGACACAACGAGCTCCAGAAGACAATGACCATCTCGGGCAAAAACTATCACGGCTCTACCGTAGCGCCGCGTCTTTACCGCCAGCATGTCGCTTTTCGAGAAGCTATGCGAGCTACAGACGCACTAGTGCCAGCACTGACAAGTGCGGCGCGCCAGAATTTCATTTCGCTTTATCCGATACATGACAATACCGTCCCCATGAAGGATGCGGCCGTGCCGGGCACTCGCCTTATCAGACTTCCCAGTGTTGGACATTTTTTTACCATATTGCTCGCGCTGACGATTTTCAGCGGCTACCTCCTTTTTGTTGCCCGGCGGCCGTAATTATTACCAAAGAAATAACCCCATCAAATGATGAGGTTATTTCTTTGGTGGACCAGGCCAGGGAAAACTGGAACTATTCATTTGATAGTTTAATTGAGTTATGTGAGCGTTTGGACGAGTTGGATATTGAAGAGATTATGGAATTCTCGTCTTAAATCATCCGAAATGAAGCCGCCTATACACTACTAAATCCGTCCAGCGGTTCGATAGTATCGATAAGCCATTTTAGATAAAACTCCCTATCTCGAATATCGGTACCGCTATCCAATGTTCTTGCTTGCACGTATATCAGATATTTCTTATAGGCTATAGCATAGTGTACAGTTCTCGTTCCAGTAGTGTTATCCGCTCGATAGGCCAAAGTGCCCATCATAACGGAGGCATCTGGCGTAAGTAAAGTACTGCTCGCCCCGACAGGTGCTGCAATATTATTTTTTAGCCAATTGGTAGAAAAGTCTTTTTTCTCTTGATTTATTTTTTCGCCATATCCATTTTGATATACACTTACCATCGCGAGCAGTTGAGACTTCTCGCTAATACTGTACGTCGCAGAAGCTCCTTTGGCTGATGGTACTTTAGCCAGGCTAACACCGGAACCCTTGAACGTAACGGGAAGCGAAGGATCTTTAAGGACAGTCACGCTTTCATGTTTTTGCTTTGGATTCTGAGCTGTTCCTTTCATTTTTTTAGTCCAGCAGCCATACAGTTGTTGTGCATTCTCAATAAAGTCATAGTTAAAACCATGTAAACTGCATGCATATGCTACATCTTTTGTTTCATAGTTCAGCTCCACACTCGATCCCGCGCCGTTGATCCGTTGCCGCATATATAGTATAAGTTTGTATAATTGTGCCGAAATATTTTCTTGAATCGTCGTACTACCCACCAATCCTAGATCAATCGTAATTTGGTAGCTAACTTGACTTCTATACTTTGAAAATACTTCCTCGAGAGGAATAACCCGCCCCCTCATATCACTTTGGTTGAGCGGGAAGGATGGAGTAATTGCATTTGTAAAAGCTGGTACGGTTCCGAAAACTTCACGTAACTTAGGGGTAAGCACTTCTTTATTTTTCTTACTCCAATACGCTTGGAGGTAGGTGTCGCTATATCTCCCGCCTAGTTCAAATTTTTTATATACAGACACTTCAAGTTCCTTGTCGTCTTTGGGGTGCGCTTTCGCAGTAAGAGACGGCTTATCACCAAGGGATGATGCGCCATGGCCTTTTATCTCCCCGACTTCAAAGTCTTTTCCGTACCGTTCATACAGATAGGACTGAATGTTTTTTGTTTCAGCAGCTACGTCAATTTGAGGTGCGCCACTATTAAGAACTGTGTATAGCATACCGAAAACAAAAAGTACTACAGGAACTACGAAGATCACACCCACAATAGCCCCGATTAGACCGACAATACGAAGGAGTCTGTTTCGCTTTGGCACCGGCGACTCCTGCCGCTCATTGTTATTAGGAGTAATTGGGTTTTGAAGAGTGTTTTGGTCTAGAGACATAGATCTTTTTGTTTGGTTAATATTTACTCTAATGATACCAGACTCACGACAAGAACGACCTCTCCAATTCCAACCCTCCCAGACTTGAACTAAAATAACAGAGACGACAGAAAGAAAAAGTTCTAGAAAATAAATTCTAGAACTTTTTCGTATCTGTTGATAATCTTGGTGGCTCCTCCCAGACTCGAACTGGGGACACAAGGCTCTTCAGGCCTCTGCT
>CAMLKC010000011.1 GCA_946480595.1 uncultured Candidatus Saccharibacteria bacterium | reverse complement strand
AGATGGCCTACTTTATTCTCTGGCTGGTTTCTGGTGTACTACTGGCAATTTTGTTTGCTTACGACCTCAAGTGGTCAATTTTGCCCAACCGGGCAATGTTCCCACTTATCGCGGTCGCAGCGGTCGCGGCAGCTTTTAATGTTTTTAGCTCGTTAGACCCTGTTAACTCACTCATCAACCTTGCTATCGCAATCTTTCTACTCAGCGGTCTCTATCTTATTCTCTGGATCATTTCAAAAGGCCAGTGGATAGGCTTTGGTGATGTGAAGTTGGGTCTTGCCTTGGGGCTACTGCTGGGGGACTGGAAGCTAGCGTTTATCGCGCTTTTTGCGGCCAATCTCATAGGCTGCCTTATCGTTATACCTGGTATGATGAGCGGCAAGCTAACCAGAAAAACCCGCGTTCCGTTCGGGCCGCTGCTTATTTTAGGTGCGCTAGTTGCCGCGTGGTGGGGGACGAGCATTCTGGCGTGGTATTTCTCGATCTACTTCTAGTCGCTTCGTAGGCTATTTGCGCCAAACCACTTATGCTATAATGAGCCCAAATGGGCGCTAAGACACAAACCGGTTTTACTATTATCGAAGTCATGCTCTTTCTCGCGATAACGGGGATGCTAGCGGCCGCGATTTTGGTTGGGTCGGGTGTTGCCATCGGACAGCAGCGGTACAGAGACAGCGTCGGCTCACTGCAGTCATACATTCAACAGCAGTACAATAAGACTATTAACGTTACGAACGACCGCGACAAGGCGTGGACTTGTGATAGTAATGGTAATGTCTCACAGGTACAAAACGCTTCTGCGGGCGAAGCACGTGGCACGAGCGACTGTGTCGTGCTTGGACGCCTAGTAACGATTGATGCTACGGGGACAAGTTTAAGCTCGTCGGTGGTTGTAGGATACAAAAACCCCGGTGCGGTGGCACAAACAAGTGATGTCGCCGAAATAGCCGCTAACTATAAGATGGGTGTTGCGCCGATTGATAGGGATGACCAGTCTGTGAATTGGGGTGCTCAGGTGGTAAAGCCAAAAACTAGCACGCCAATGCCGATGTCTATTTTGATTATTCGTTCACCACTGAGCGGCGCCACACTTACGTTTACAAAAGAGGGTGTCCAGACAAACCCGGATAGCATGATTGACGCTGCAAACCTGAGCGTACGGCGCGACCTCTGTGTGAATGCTGACGTAGGGTCGTTTGTTGGTAAGCGTATGGAAATCAGAATTGAGCCGTTCGCCTCAAGCCAAAGTGCAATACAAGTACCAACGGAAAGCGAAAGCGTATGCGACAACTAATGCGCACGCGGCGAGAAAGCGGCGACACGCTTGTCGAAGTCCTCTTTGCAATAGTAATATTCGCAATGGTGGCCGTAGGAAGTATGGCGATTATGAACCAAGGAACGGCCACTGCGGAACGCTCCCTTGAAATCACGCTCGTGCGCGGGCAGATTGACGCCCAGGCGGAGGCGATCCGTTATATTCACAAGGCGTATGTTGCGGCTTTTCAAAATAACGGAGCTGCGCCAACCGGGACTGCTGCAGAATGGGTAAAAATGACAAGCAAGGCGACAGGCAAGGGGGCTGATGGTGCATCAGACTTTGGCCAGACTGCTGGTGTGGTTTGTCCGTCGACCGTGCCTGGGCAGCGCCCCTTTATTCTTAATGCACGTACAGCCACTGTGTCCAACGGCGCTCCGGTTATGGTTCCGCCCCCGAGCGCATCACTACCGCCCTTCTCGCAGGTTGTATATAACAGTGACTCAAGTATTAACCAGGCGTACGGCATATGGGTTGAGGCCGTACCGTCGGCAACGACAAACGGCACAGGATTCGTCGATTTCCACATTCGTGCCTGTTGGGAGAGTCCAGGCAGTTCAGCGCCTATAACCCTAGGAACGATTGTGAGGTTGTATGAACCACAGCAATAAATCAGGCTTTACTCTCATTGAGTTAATGTTGGCAATGACATTTATTTCGATCTTGCTTGTTGCAATCGCTATGACAACCATTCAAATAAGCAATATTTACAACAAAGGCATCACTCTTCGGCAGGTTAATCAGGCGGGGCGCTCTGTGTCGTCCGAATTGCAACGAAGTATCGCCTCGAGCGTCCCATTTGACGTTACTCCAAAAGCGGATAATTCTCCGACGACCCAGACCTCGCGCTACGTTGTGCGTGATGGTGGCGGCCGTCTTTGTCTTGGTAACTATAGCTACGCCTGGAATTACGGCAAGGCTCTGGCGGGAGGAAATGGCGCACCAGTAATTTACAATAAGTACGACAACAATACACCGGTTCGCTTTGCAAAGGTTGAAGATGCGGGTGGCTCACTTTGCTCCGATGTCAACCTGGCTGTCCCCAAGGCCCGGGCGAGCGAACTACTCTCAACGGGCGACCGTGACCTCGTGCTCCATACGTTTACTATCACCAAGACATCCAGTGATACGACAACCAATCAGGCACTCTATGCAATTACTATGGTGATTGGAACGAATGACCAGGCGCAACTGACAACGAATAGCGCTTCATGTAAACCACCGGCTACAGGAGCGGGAGATGAAGTCTATTGTTCAGTGAATCAGTGGGATATTATCGCAAGGGCAGGTAACAAAGCAGGGGGACAATAATGAGAGTTGGAATATATCAAAAAAATAAGCATGAATCTGGAGCAGTGTCGCTATTTGTTGTCATTTTCGCTGCACTGCTCATGATGATTGTAACGGTGAGCTTTGTACAACTTATGGTCAAAGACCAAGAGCAGGCAACATCCAATGACTTATCGCAGAGCGCATATGACTCATCACAAGCAGGAGTAGAGGATGCCAAACGTCTACTGCTGCTTGACCAGCAGTGCCGTAACAATACGGCTCCGGGTTCGGTGAACTGTGTCGCAATAGAAGCTGCACTGACTCCTGCGGTCGGTGAATCCTCGACAAGCTGTGATGCACTCTCTAAAGCAGGGCTGGTAGGCCAGACCAATGACGAGACTATTATCCAGCAAAACGAAGGAGACGATAACTCGGCCGCCCTTAATCAAGCGTATACCTGTGTGAAGATCGGCGTTAACACCGATGATTATAAAAACTCACTGTCGGTAAATGGTTCGGGCATCGTCCCAATTCGCGGCGTGGGTGAGTTCGATACCGTCGAGCTTAGTTGGTTCAGCAAAGAGGACACTTCTTCGACGACCGATCAGAGCATCGGGTTCCCGTCCACGGGCGCCAATGTCAGCCTGCCGCGAATGGGTGAGCGATGGAAGTTCAACTATCCTTCACTAATGCGCGTACAGCTCATGCAAATGGGTGCCAGCTATAAACTAAGTGATTTTGACGATAGCCAAGCGGGTAATAAGAGTAACGCAAATACTCTCTTCTTGTATCCGTCTGCAACGGGTGTTGCCAATGAAGATTTTGCCCTAGACGCTCGTCGCAGCCCTACGAATACGCCGCATCAGGTAAAGTGTAACGCCAGCTTTGTTGATGGAGAATACGCTTGTAAGGCAACTATTCGGTTGCCGGCACCTATCGATGGCAATACGGTAAACCGAAACGCTTATCTCCGGCTGACGTCGTTATATAACGGCTCGCACTACAAGCTGCGGCTTAAAAGAGGTGCTACGTACGTTCAGTTTAACGGAATTCAGCCGCTCATCGACTCAACCGGTCGTGCAGACAATGTTTTTCGCCGTATTCAGGCCCGTGTCGAGTTATCCGGTGACTTTACGTATCCAGAAGCTGCAATCGATATGCAGGGCAACTTGTGCAAAAACTTTTCTGTGACTGACAAAGAAGCAGACTACAGTGGTACCTCCACCTGTACGCCATAAAAAATTTATTCAGTATCGCTATGGAACTTTTCGTACACTTCGCGCAGATGTTCGTCGGTCACGTGCGTGTATACCTGGGTAGTACTGATGTTACTGTGCCCGAGCATAGACTGAACGCTTCGTAGGTCGGCGCCATTCATCAGAAGGTCAGTGGCAAAACTATGCCGCATTGTGTGGGGGCTGACATGCTTGGTGATACCTGCCAGCCGAGCGTATTTATTAATGATCCGCTGGATGCTGCGTGTCGTCAGCCGGCGGTATCCACCGCTGGTCGTGGCGACATTATTTCGGCTATAGCTCAAAAATAAAGGAGGAAGATTATCGAGCCGGGCTGAAAGGTAATCCTCAACCCGCAGTGCGGCCGCTTCACCGATGAATACCGGCCGGTCTTTTTGTCCTTTTCCTCGAACCATAAATTCGCGGCGCTTGGTATTTACGTGGTCACGGTTAAGGTTTGCGAGCTCCGAGACACGCAGGCCGCTAGAAAAAAGTAGTTCAATAATAGCGCGGTCCCGCAGGCCCTTTTCGCCATCAAGTGGAATAACGTCGAGCATTCGGGCGACCTCATCGTAATGAAGGAAGGTGACTTGTTTACGAGCGACTTTCGGCAACTCGATCTTTTCAGGGCTCAAGCTGGGAATATCGCGTTTGGACAAATAATTTAAAAAACCGCGCAGGGCAATAAGGTGGTATCCCTGGGTAATTATCGCCAGTTCGTCTTCGTTGTCGTTTTTGTAACGGTTGAGCCATAGGCGGTACTTGCGGATCATCTCTGTTGTGATTTTACCGACGAGGATGTCGTCGCTAAATTCAACAAACCGTTCCAAGTAGAGCTTATAGTTTTCAGCGGTTTTTGCCGACCGACCTCCTTCAACCTCGAGGTGTTCAATATAGTCCAAAAGAAGTTCACTGACGTACATGGTTATAGCATAACCCAGATGACGCAGCTTTGGTACCTCTGGCACCCCAGCGACTATCCTAATGGCGGGACATTTGATAAAATAAAGCCATTACAAAACAAGGAGATAAATTCATGGAACGAACACTGGTGATTTTCAAACCAGATGCTGTACAGCGCGGTATCGTCGGAGAAGTACTGACTCGCTTTGAAAAAGTAGGTCTTAAGATTGTTGGCATGAAGATGCTTAACCCAGACGAAGCTCACTATTTTCATCACTACGAAACTATCGGCAAGATGGTTTCTCGTCGTGGCGAAGATCAGTTCAGGGTTCAGCTTGGTGCGATGCAGGAAGGTCCTGTAATCGCCATGGTGCTTGAGGGCGTTGGTGCTGTTGCGCTTGTCCGCAAGATGGTAGGTGCTACTAGCACGAACGAAGCTGCTCCAGGCACTATTCGTGGTGACTATGCTCACGCTAGCCTTGACCACGTCAACGCGCACAACGTTGCACTGCCAACGATTCTGCACGCATCAGGCGATGTTGACGAGGCAAAACAAGAGATTGACCACTGGTTCACCGACGCGGAAATCTACGCCGACTACCAAACGGTTCACGAATACTTTACCCAGCCAATGCCAGGTAAGAAAAAAGCAGCGTAGTCTGTTTTATGCTAAAGCAGCGGTCTCAGGGCCGCTGTTTTTATATGGTATACTAACCCTTGTACGCCTCGGTAGCTCAATTGGATAGAGCAGTTCCGTCCTAAGGAAAAGGTTGCAGGTTCGACTCCCGCCCGGGGTACCAAATAAAATGCCGGTCTTGATCGCCCGGCCTTTTATTTTGCTATAATATGGTCATGGCTAAAGCAGACGCGTCCGAACAGCAACCCGATTTTGATGGACAACGAGATGGGGAACAGCTGTTATTTGTGTTCAGGCGGCATATGATTGCAATGCGCAAAGGGTTTTACCTTTTGCTCATACCGTTTGCAGCTCTTTCTATCCCACCGCTTATTTGGCAGTCGAATATCGAACTATTTCTTTTGCCAGTTGTCGGGCTGATTATCGGATTGATGCTGTTTTCTTACCATTTTATTATGTGGTATTTCACGGTGTATATCGTGACCGACCAGCGGATACGACAGATCACTCAAAAGGGGTTTTTCGGGAAAAACGTCGTCGAGCTGAGATTGTCAAAGATCCAAAACATAAGCTATAATGTACCTGGACTTTCCGGCGAGATATTTGGATTTGGCACCATTGTTATCCAAACGCTTGTTGGCGACCTTGTCATTCAAAAGGTCGAGCATCCGGATAAAATCTATAATAAATTACAAGATGCGGTGTCGGCGGCCATTGCCGATGAACAAGGAGCATATGAAGAAACTACCGTTTAAAAAACGTGAGCAAGCCAAAAAGGCTATCCCCGCACGCATCACCAATGAAACCGTTGCCGAACACCGCGAGCGGATCCTTGCAGGTGGACGTCGCTTCAAATATCCGATGCAGTACGCTCGCCACAAACTGGTGTTTAATACGATTATCGTCACGCTCGTCACTCTTGTTCTAGTGGTTATTGTTGGCTGGTGGCAACTCTATCTTGTTCAAAACAGCAGCGGGTTTTTCTACCGCGTAGCGCGGGTACTGCCATTACCGGTCGCCTCGATCGATGGGGAGGGGGTCCGTTACAGTTCGTATCTCATGTACCTCAATAGCTCTACGCATTACTTGCAGCAAAGCGAGCAGGTTAATCTTAGTAGTGAGGATGGTAAGCGTCAGCTCGATTACTATAAGCGCAAAAATATGGACAACGCGATTGCCGATGCTTACGCAAGCAAGCTGGCGCGTGAAATGAACGTAACGGTGAGCGACAAAGATGTGGATGCAACGGTGAGCGAACAGCTCAATACCTCTAACGGTCGTATTTCGCAGGAAACCTACGACGCCTCTACGCTTAGTATTCTCGGCTGGGCCCCAGACGAGTACCGACTGGCTATCAAGAACAAGCTCATCCTAAAAGCCGTGTCTTATGCTATTGACTCCTCAGCCAAGGACAAGGCTGATCAAGCCGCAGTGCTTGTAAAAGCGAAAAAAGCTAACTTTAGTGGCATCGCTAAAAAGCTAGGTGGTGAGGGAAAGGCAAAGGTAACAGTGGGTGTTTCTGGCCTGGTCCCGCTGGCAAACAGTGATGGTGGCCTAAGTACGGCAGCAGCAGCGCTCAAGAAGGGCGAAACCTCAGGTGCCATCAAGACGACGACGGGCGACGGGTACTACTTTGTACGATTAATCGAAAAGAATGACTCGCAGATCAATTACCAGTACATTCGTATTCCGCTGACTGCATTTGAAGAAAAGCTGGCCTCATTGAAAAAAGATGGCAAGATTCACGAATATATTTCTATTCCGGCCGTAGACAATCAACAGTTAAAAAAATAGGAGGCATTTATGTACAGCGTTCCTGACCTGCCATATGGCTATGATCAACTTGGAAAGTATATTAGCGGTGAGATTATGCAGCTTCACCATGACAAGCACCACCAGGCTTATGTAGACAAGCTAAATGCGGCAATAGACAGCGCACCGGCCCTGAGGGAGCGTCCGCTTGAGAGCCTTCTTGGTGACCTGGCAATTCTGCCTGAGGCAGTCCAGACGGCGATTAGAAACCACGGCGGTGGTCATTATAACCACAGTCTTTTCTGGCAGTGGATGTCACCAGACGGCGGCGGGGAGCCAAAGGGCGAACTAGCCGAAAAAATCACTGAAAAATACGGGAGCTTTCAGGGTTTTGTAGATGAATTTACAACAAAATCACTCGGCGTTTTTGGCAGTGGTTGGGCGTGGTTGCAACCAGACATGGAAATTATTACAACACCTAACCAGGACACTCCCATTATGCAGGGGCTTGATGCACCGCTTTTGGGACTCGATGTCTGGGAGCATGCCTACTATCTTGACTACAAGAACAAGCGGGATGATTACGTGAAATCCTGGTGGAATGTCGTTAACTGGGAGTTCGTTGAACGACGTTACAACGAAATGAGCAAGTGAAAAGCCTGAAGACCATAGATCTTCGCGTTATTAGGTTTTTTAAAAAAGCTTTTCTACCTTTTGCTAGGGGAGCGCTATTTGTTGTCTTCTTTTGGTTCGGTATTTTAAAGCTATTTGACCTTAGTCCGGCCAGCCCACTTGCAGAGGCTCTTACGGCACACACTATCGGGTTACAGTATTTCGACGTTATGTTTAAGGGTCTGTCGGTCGTCGAATGCCTTATCGGCGTATTGTTTCTTATTCCAAAGGCCACGCGAATAGTTGTTCCGCTGCTTTTAGTACATATGGCAGTAGTGTGTGCGCCGCTTGTTCTTGTTCCGGGGGAAGTTTGGCAGAACTGGTTTGTTCCGACGCTCGAAGGTCAGTACATTATCAAAAACCTCGTTATCGTTGCGGTTGCTGTAGGCATTGCCTCGCAGACACCGCCTTTAGCTAAAAAGCACTAGAATCCCTCCGTATGAGCTACTGACGGCATGTTCCCACGAAAAAACGCCATCGTAAGATGGCGTTGTTTCGTGGCGCGCTCGACCGGATTTGAACCGGCGATCTCCTCCGTGACAGGGAGGCGTGATAACCCCTTCACTACGAGCGCAGAAAGCGTTTTTGCTTCCCATATGATAGCAGTTTTTCACCCCTAGAGCAATAGTTTTATTTTCCCCGTTGGCAATGATATAATAACTGAGGTCCATCCATGCCGCTGTAGCTCAGCTGGTAGAGCGGCGCTTTCGTAAAGCGTAGGTCTCCGGTTCAAATCCGGACAGCGGCTCCATATTGCGATATGCGGGTATCGTATAGTGGTTAATATGCAACCTTCCCAAGGTTGAGAGCAGAGTTCGATTCTCTGTACCCGCACCAAGAGATTGTTATGAAAAAAACTATTGCAACGACAATTAAGACAATCCTGGAAGACCGACTGCTTACGGGCATGATTATAGGTCTTATCCTGTTAAGCCTGGTGTATTGTATTTACGTTGGCGTTTCACTCCGGCCAAGCGATCTACAGGTTGCCGTTCACTACACGGCCTTTGGTCAGACGGGTTTTTACCGTCAGAAGTGGTATTATCTTATTAATTTCGCCGTATTTGGCTTGCTTATTGCCACCATTCACACGGCGCTTGTCGTAAAACTACACGCACAGGGCCGCCGTCAAATCGCACTTCTTTTTGCCTCGATCAGCCTTTTGCTGCTCGTTATTGCGTTCTTTATGACCCACGCCGTCCTAAAGGTTGCCTTTTTATAAATTATGATAGATCTTGAACTGCCTCTAAAAAAACGCACCAAGATGTACCGTTTTTTCGAGATGCTGCCGGCTATTCTTAGTTACGGCATGCTGGTGTTGTTGGTTGTCCTTGCGCTCATTAGCCCGCTTGCTGCTGCGGTGTACTTGCTGCTACTTATCATTACCATGCTAGTAAAAGCGGCTGGCATTGCTTTTCATACTATTGGCGGCCGTACTCGGCTGGAGCGCGCGCAACGCGTCGACTGGCATCACCGCTTACTACAGCTTGAAAACCCTGTCCAAAGCTATGAGAAAGAAAAAGGGCAGTCTAACGACAGCTTTGGTTTTGAGGCTCACCGGGAAAACCTGCGGCTTATGGCTGCGACCACCGAACCTGATATTTTCCCTAAGCCCTCACAGCTTTATAATGCCGTTATTGTAGCCACGTACAATGAGGCCTATGAGGTTATTGAGCCCACGATCCAGTCGCTTGCAGATTCTACCTACGATAACGATAGGCTTATCGTTATTCTTGGATACGAGCAGCGAGGCGGTGCCGATACGAAAAAAACCGCCGAAGCGCTTAAAAAGCGGTTTAAAGATACCTTTAAGGCTTTTGAGATCGTCGAACATCCCGACGGTCTTCCTAACGAAGTAAGAGGTAAGGGCGGCAACATTACGTATGCTGGTCACTATCTGCAAAAGTGGGTGGACGAGCACGACATTGCTTATAAAGATGTCATCATTACGACGCTCGACTGTGATAACCGCCCGCACGCGACGTACTTTGACTATGTGGCATACGAATATATTGTGCACGAAGACCGAAAGCACCTCTCGTATCAGCCAGTATCCTTGTTTCTCAACAATATTTGGGACGTCCCCGCACCGATGCGCGTGCTTGCAACGGGTAACTCGTTTTGGAATATCATCAGCTCGATGCGCCCTTATACCCTCCGTAACTTCGCATCACACTCCCAGCCGATGGATGCGCTGGTAGAAATGGGCTTTTGGAGCGTGCGATCTATCGTAGAAGACGGCCATCAGTACTGGCGCAGTTACTTCTATTTTAACGGTAATTATGCCGTGACGCCGATTTACGTGCCTATTTATCAGGATGCAGTTCTCTCCGAGACTTATCGGCGAACCCTGAAAGCGCAGTTCGTACAACTCCGGCGCTGGGCTTATGGCGCCTCGGACATTCCGTATGTTGCTGTTCGAGTGCTGAGCCGGCATCGTAATGTGCCGCTTGGCGCCGGCCTTGCTCGGCTACTCAGGCTTATCGACAGCCACATCACGCTCGCAAGTATTTCTATTCTGGTTGCTGTCGGTGGTTGGGTGCCGCTGCTCATCAATGCCGACGCTGCACGTGACATTGCCGCACACCAATTACCAGAGGTGATTAGTAGTATTCAGCAGGTAGCGCTTATTGGTTTGTTTATAACTATTTTTCTTGGCTTCAAGATGCTGCCGCCTCGACCAGCTAGGTACAAACGCCGCCGCACTATAGGTATGCTGCTGCAGTGGTTCTTGATGCCAGTGACGGCCATCGCTTACAGCGCCTCATCGGCTTACAACGCCCAAACGCATCTGTTACTTGGCAAATACCTCGATAAGTTTGATGTTACCGAGAAGGCGACTGCGGCTTCTGTTGCCCGCGCCCGCGCAAAGAAGGCCGGCCACGACGCCGAGTAGTCGTAATCATATGATGCTGGGCAGCATATTGTACTGCCGCTAGTTCATCAAAACGGTGGAGTGTGTCATGGGTGACAGCTTCTATATCACCAGGCGTGATGGTTTGACGCTGTGAGGAGAGAGTGTCTTCGACGGTCTGCGCTAGCCACAGCGAGTTGTAAGCTGCTTCTTTTGGAAGGTGTGCAAAAGATTTTGAGATACTGACGATCAGTTTACCTAGATTAAACACCTCGTCGCTGCCGTCTGGTCGCTGGACCGTTCGGTTGTCGGCAAGCGAAGGCCGCTCATAGGTAGTAAACACCGTCTCGCACTTAGGGCATTTGCGCCGTCGCCATACCGACGGCTGCTTTTTATTTGGTCGGGAGTTGGCAATTTGTGTCGAAGGGTGAAAACAATTTATGCAAAACATAGCTATATATTGACATACCGCTATTAAAAAAGCTAGTGGAAAACATAAGTGATATGGGGATAAAAAAGACTGCCAATCGGTAGATGGCAGTCTTTTTAGTATGCTATAAAAACGAGACTATGACTTATGCGTACGAATTCGGATAGCTTTTTTCGCATCGCCCCAAGTTACATCGTACTCAAACGATAGGTGAACTTGTTCTAGTGCTGATGGCTGTGATATATTCTTATCTTTACCCATAAGTTCATTTTAGCATAAGCGTATATAAATGTCAACCATCGTCGCCATGAGCGGTATGCTATATATGATATACAAAAGACAAAAAACAGTAGCAATGATAGGTGGAAAACTAATGTGGGGGAGTGCATAAAAGGAACAAAAAACCAGGCTGGTTGCCTGGGCTTTTGTTTGGTGGGCGATAGAGGATTCGAACCTCTGACCTCCACAACGTCAATGTGGCGCTCTAGCCAACTGAGCTAATCGCCCTCAGTTGCTGACTTATGATAGCAAATAGAGGTGGGGATTGCAATATTGAGGTGAGTTATATATTATAATACCGAACGTTGACGCGGCCCAACCATCCGCTGAGTTCCGCGGGTGTGACACGTGCGATAACGTTGTTTCATAAGTGCCTGACAATCAGGAAGTCCGGTGGAACCGCCCTTAAAAGGGTCCGAGACATGCGATATATGGATTTAATACCGATTAAAACCAGTCATCGCATGTTTTTTAATTACTAAAAAAGGAGTAACGATATGAATGACGAACAACTGCATGCAATGAGGCACAGTTTAGCCCACATTACCGCAGCCGCTGTGAAGCGCCTTTGGCCGAACGCGAAATTTGGTGTTGGCCCAGTGGTAGAGAATGGCTTTTATTACGACATCGACCTCGGTGATGAAAAGATTTCCGAAGCGAATTTTGGCAAGATCGAAAAGACTATGCGTCGTATCGTTACAGAAGCGCAGGACTTTGAGCGGTTTACCATGCCGGTAGATGAGGCAATTGCTTGGGCGAAAGAGAACAACCAGCCGTACAAAGAAGAACTGCTCAACGACCTTAAACGCTCCGGCACTACTGTTGCAAAAGACCTCGATGAGAGCGAGATGGGGACGATTGCAGAGGGAGATGCGGCCCTTGAGGTGGTCTCGTTTTACAAGAATGGCGACTTTACCGACCTTTTCCGCGGTCCGCACGTAGGCAGTACTAAAGAGGTGGGCGCGTTTAAGCTTATGCGGGTAGCTGGGGCGTACTGGCGCGGCAACGAAAAGAACCCGCAGATGCAACGGCTGTATGGGGTTGCCTTCGCCACTCAAGAAGAGTTAGATCACTACCTTGAGATGCTTGAACAAGCAAAACAGCGCGACCATCGCAAACTAGGTAAAGAGCTGGATCTCTATACTAGCTCAACACTTATCGGTGCCGGATTGCCGCTTTTTACTCCGCGCGGAACCGTTTTGCGTGACAAGCTAAACGAACTTGCTCAGAGCTATCGTATTAAAAATGGCTACGAAAAGGTGTGGATTCCACACATTGCCAAGCTCGACACCTACAAAACGTCTGGTCACTTTGAGAAATTTCCTGAACTCCTTCGGTTTACCTCAACTGAATCTGGCGATGAACTAGCCTTAAAACCAGTAAATTGCCCGCATCATACGCAGATTTTTGCCGGCCGGCCACGTAGCTATAAGGAGCTGCCAATCAAATACCTCGAGACGACTACTGTTTTTCGTGACGAAAAGAGCGGCGAACTCGGTGGCCTTAACCGCGTTAGGGCGATCACCCAAGACGACTCGCATGTATTCTGTAGCGAAGAGCAGATTGAAGGTGTTTTTGCAGAACTGATTGAGAGTGCCCAGGCAATGTACGAACTACTCGATCTGAAGCTTTCGCTGCGCCTGTCATTTCGTGACGACGCCGACAATTACCTAGGCGACCCGGCGGTATGGGAAAGTGCGCAAAACGCTATCCATTCTTTGGCGGAAAAGTTTGGCTTGGAGTACGAGATCGGTATCGGCGAGGCGGCAATCTATGGTCCGAAGATGGACTTCATGGCAACCGACGCCCTGGGGCGTAAAACCCAGCTAGCCACCGTGCAGCTTGACTATGCGCAGCCGGAACGGTTCCAGCTAGAATACACCGCTGAAGACGGCAGCAAAAAACGCCCGATCATGATTCACTGTGCGCTCTTAGGGTCGATCGAACGGTTCATGAGCATTTACATTGAGCACACGGCAGGTTGGTTCCCATTGTGGGCGGCACCAGAACAAATACGTATTTTGACTATCAATGATACGGTTATGGATTATGTTAAGGATGTTAAGACGGTACTAAGCGACGCTGTTCTTATGAAGCCAATCAAATACAATGAACTGCGTTTTACGGTCGACGACCGCAACGAATCTCTGGGCAAGAAAATTCGCGAGGCAACTAGCTGGAAAATTCCAGTGCAGCTTATCGTTGGTCCAAAGGATAAAGAGGCGCGTGAGGTGAGTGTCCGTACTCAAGACGGCGAAGAAAAAGTGACGCTAGTTAATCTTGCAGAGTACCTGCAGCAGCTATAGCCATGGTCGACGCATCCTTTCGGGAAAAGGTGTACGAGATAATAGCGCGTGTTCCTCAGGGCAAAGTCGTAACGTATGGGGATGTGGCCGGTCTCGCTGGCCATGCCAATGCTTCACGGATTGTGGGCGGTATTGCTCATTATGGTCCCTCTGAGCTGCCGTGGCATCGGCTGGTCAATCGATTTGGTGGTCTTGCTGCCGGGTTTCATGGCGGACGTGAGGTGCAGCAGCAGCTGCTCGAGGCAGAAGGGGTGTTGTGTACGGACTTTATCGTAGATGACTTTAAGGAGCGTCGATGGCGACCAACTCCGTAGCTCCATTAGTGGTGATTGTCGGTCCTACGGCGAGTGGAAAGACAGCGCTAGCTATTGAAGCTGCGCGTCAATTTGGCGGCGAAATTATTTGTGCCGATTCTCGTACGGTGTATAAGCATATGAACGTCGGCACAGCCAAGCCGTCTTTAGAAGAGCGTTCGCTGGTACCTCATTGGGGGCTCGATATTGCAGAGCCGGGGCAGCACTTTTCGGTGGCTGATTTTAAGAAGTATGCTGAATCCAAGATTCAGGACATACGGTCCCGTGGTCGTACGCCGTTTCTTGTTGGTGGGTCGGGGCTGTATATAGATGCGATACTTTTTGACTATCAATTTGGACCGGCGGCGAATCCTGAGAGACGGGCCGAACTTGAATCAAAGAGCCTAGAAGAACTGTACGAATATTGCGTAAAAAACAACATAAAACTGCCAGAAAACCACAATAATAAACGCTATGTTATACGCGCTATCGAGCAGAAAAGCATAAACACAAAGAGAAAAAATCAGCCGGTAGTCAATAGTATTATTGTAGGAATTGCTACGAATAAAGATATTTTGCGTGCTCGCATACAGCAGCGCACCGAACAATTATTTGACGATGGTGTTGTAGAAGAAGCCACTTTATTGGGCGAAAAGTACGGCTGGAGTAGCGAAGCTATGACAGGGAATATCTATCCGATACTCCACGACTATCTAGAGGGTCGGCTTACTTTGAATGAAGCAAAAGAAAAAAATACAACACAAGATTGGCGGCTCGCAAAGCGTCAGCTGACATGGTTCCGTCGGGATCCCTTTATCCAATGGATGAGTAGAAGCGAAGCGAAAAGCTATTTGTTTGACCTTCTCGCCAAGGAATAAAAACCGTGGTATGATAGAGTACGAAAGTTATTCTAGGTAGAGAAATGATTGACGCACTATTCGGTTCAAAAACTCGGGTGAAACTCCTCCATTTGTTCCTCAATAATCCAGGGAAGGCGTTTTACGTACGCGAGATTACCCGGCTGATTGACGAACAAATTAACTCTGTACGCAGAGAACTCTCGAACATGCTCGAGGTAGGTATTATAACCAGTGATAGTGCGGACAATAAACTGTACTATGAAATTAACCAGCGATATGACTACTACGTTCCGTTTCGTGCCATCTTCGCTGATGAACATGTGGAAACTACCGGTCAGAAGGTGAAGTCAGAAGACCAATGGCAAGATGCCGTCAAGGAGCTGGCCGGTGTACGACTCGCTATTGCCGCGGGTGTACTTGTAAAAGGATCCTCAACAGCGGTCGATCTTTTGGTCGTAGGTGACGTGCCGATCGCAAAGCTAAAGAATGCCGTCAAGCAAATTGAAAAGAGTGAAGGCCGTGAGCTGAACTATACTGTCTTGAGCTACGACGAGTTTTATTATAGGCTGAGCGTTCGGGACAAGTTTATTACCCAGATCTTGGGCGGTAAGCATGCCGTGCTGCTCGATACAGATAATGTGCTGAAATAGGCTAAAGGAGAAAAAATGTTTGATATTGCATACAAAGGTGGAAATGGTGTTGTTATTGCTACAAAGAAATCGACACTGGTCATAGATCCAAAACTATCAGTGGTAGGGCTGAAAGATCTGGCTGTTAAGGACGCCATAGAGTTGGCAACTGAGCCGCGATTCGCGCTCAACGGTGTAGATGCGCAGCTTTCCATTGAAGGGCCTGGCGACTACGAGATCGGTGATTTTTCTATCCACGGCGCTAGCGCGGTTCGACATATTGATACCGATCAAGACGAGAAGATCGCGACAATCTACCGTATTGAAGTAGGTGAGGTCCGTATCGCGCTACTTGGGAACGTAGCTCCAAAGCTCAGTGAAGACCAGCTTGAGGCGCTGGGTGTCGTTGATATTCTTATCTTGCCGGTTGGCGGCGGCGGACTAACCCCAGACGCGACGAGCGCAGCCGGACTGGTGCGTCAAATCGACCCGAAGGTTGTTATTCCTACGCATTATGCCGATGATGACCTGACGTACGAAATGCCTCAAGGTTCTTTGGAGCTATTCGTAAAAGAGCTTGGTTCGCCAGTTGAAGCCGTAGGTACTAAGTACAAGATAAAAGGCGAGTCGTCGCTTGCTCCCGTTTTAACGATTGTTGAGGTTACCCGAAGCTAGGGCGCGGGTAACTCTAATAAAAAATACACCCCCGAGTAGGGGGTGTATTTTATTTGTGAGACAGATTAGCCTGCGTTTACTAGGCTTTTCTTAGCAGCTGGCAGAATGCCTTTTTTCTTAAGCGTACGAATTGCCTGTGTTGAAAGGACCATCGTTACTTTTTGGCCGTCGACCATGAAGGTTTTCTTCTGGAGGTTAGGCTTAAAGACGCGTTTTGTGCGACGCAAAGAGAAGCTGACATTGTGGCCAAACTGTTTGCCTTTTCCGGTGAGTTCACATCGTGCTGCCATAATTTATTACTTCCACTTAACTTTTTACAATCTGTACCAGTTTACCTCTTTTGGTGTTTTTCGTCAAGGTGAAGTCGACTTTACTAGATAAAGCGGCCTTAGTTTGGTTATGCTTGGGGTGAAAAGAGAAATAAGAGATACTAGGAGTAACTATGAGTTATGAACCAAATACGCACGCGGCACAGGTAGCAATTTTACGACATCTGTTATTTAAGCCGCAAGCCGGCTTTTCGGAATTACAAAAGGCGACCAGCCTAACGAGCGACCACTTCAACTTTCATGTTAAGAAACTGATTGAAGAGGGCTACGTGGAGAAATTGGAGAAGCACTACCGTCTGACGCACAAGGGTAAAGAGTACGCCAACAGAATGGATACGGATGAAAATGAGATAGAAAAGCAGCCCAAAGTATCGGTTGCAATTACCTTGGAGCGGGAGAATGCCGAGGGAGAGCGAGAGTTTTTGTTCCAACAACGCAAAAAGAACCCGTATTTTGACTTTTGGGGACGCATGGGCGGCAAAATTCGCTGGGGTGAGTCGGTAATTGAGGCTGCGGATAGGGAACTGAAAGAGGAGACGGGGCTCGAGGCCGACTTTGAATATAAATTGCTGTATCACAAGCGTGATTTCAGTAAGACGACAGGTAAGCTCCTCGAGGATAAATTATTCTTTTGTGTATACGCTACAGAATTCCGCGGCGAGCTTATAGAAGAGTTTGAGGGCGGTATAAATAAATGGATGACCGTGGAGGAATTTCACCAGGTACCCAAACGCTTCAAGAGCGTCGATGAGTTCATGGAGCTGATGGATAAAGGCGAGACTTTTGCAGAGCGTGAATTTTACTACGACGAGTCTGAGTATTGATAGCTAAAAACACCTCTTCTCTTGTATACTAGAGGGTAATGGTGGACATTGGTTATATTCTTATCGTACTTGGGGTCATTTTGGTCTCCATGACGCTGCACGAGGCGATGCACGGCTTTATGGCGTACTTTTTGGGCGACGACACAGCAAAGCTCGAAGGTCGCCTAACTCTTAACCCTGTAAAGCATATCGATCCTTTTTTAACGTTGCTCCTGCCGCTTTTTCTTGCATTGGTCGGTGCACCCGTATTTGGTGGCGCAAAGCCAGTCCCATTTAACCCGAACAGGGTAAAGTACGATGAATGGGGCGCGGCCTTGGTAGCAATTGCGGGCCCTCTTACAAACCTCGTCATAGCTTTTGTGCTTTTCGGTATTTATGCGCTGTTGGGGACGCCAACGTCGGGCTTTATGGCGCTGGTACTTACGACAGGGGTGATGGTCAATCTTGGCTTCTTTGTTTTTAATATGATTCCTATTCCGCCCCTGGATGGATCGCGCGTTTTGTATGCGCTGGCGCCTGAATTTGCCCGACGGGGCATGGAGGTAATCGAACGCTATGGTATCATCGTTATTTTTCTTATAGTCATGCTTGCCAGTTCGGTCATTGGACGGTTTATGATAGTCGCAATCGACTTTTTTGTCGGTATATTTGGCCGCATATTCGGCATCTCTTAAACGGTAAATGCTATAATAAAAGAGTCCCAGGATCGCTTAGGCGCATATGATTTTCCTAATATCATTTGATAGGGAGCTCTAATGGTTTGTCTCTGTGGAGATAGACTGCGAGCACCCACCTTTGCACATGCGAGGGAATATCAAACCGCCGAAGGCTGATTCTGGGGCTTTAGGTATAACGGGGTGTGGCGCAGTTGGTAGCGCGCACGGCTGGGGGCCGTGAGGTCGCAAGTTCAAGTCTTGTCACCCCGACCATAGAGATGAGGTTGCTGTACGGCTTCATCAAAAAATAAAAAATCAGGAGAGTTATGAACCAGCGTATTGCCGTTCGAGCTATTATTCATCGAGATGGAAAGACCTTACTTTTGCGACGCGCTAATGGTCGTGAATCAATTCTTGGCAAATACGAACTGCCTGGCGGCAAGCTCGAATATGGAGAGCAGCCCGAGGATGCGATGGGGCGTTACCTGCACGATGAGGCAGGGCTTATCATCCGAACAACTCAGCTATTTGACGTATTGTCGTATATTGATCATGATGATCGTGATACGCAGTACGTTTTTATTTTGTACCTTGTAAGCCTCGTAAGAGATGATGCTAAAATTACATTAAGCCAAAATTATGATCACTACCTCTGGGAAAAGTTGTCAAACATACATCAAGAAAATTTAACAGAATCGGCAAAGCTTTTGTTGGGTATATCACAACAACAAATACAATCTGCCCAAAAAGAAGAACTAATCGGTAATGATGTAACGAACGCAACGAAATCATCTCGCCTCATCATATATTCCGATGGGGGCTCGAGAGGGAATCCCGGTCCCTCAGCGGCTGGCTTTGTGGTGATGGATGATCGCGAGCACGTCATTCACGAGGGTGGAATGTATCTCGGTATTACTACCAACAATATTGCCGAATATCATGGGGTGCGGCTAGGTTTGGAAAAGGCGCACAGCATGGGAGCAAGAGTGGTTGATTTTAGGATCGATAGCCTCCTTGTCGTTAACCAGATGAACGGCCTTTATCAGATAAAAAGCCGCGAGTTGTGGCCAATAAATGAACGGATTCATGAACTGGTGAAGCAATTCGACAAGGTAACGTTTACACATGTAAAACGAGAGTTTAACCAACTTGCCGATGGTATGGTTAATAAGATACTTAACGCGCATGCCCAAAATGAGGTATAATACGGGGGACAGTTTATTAGACGATCGCTTGGGCTTAGGGCCTAAGAGGAAAGTCCGGGCAGCGTAGGACATGACAGTCGCTAACGGCGACCGGGGGAAACCCTAGGGAAAGTGCCACAGAAACGAAACCGCCCTGCGGGTAACCAAAGGGTAAGGGTGAAAGGAGTGGGGTAAGAGCCCACAGCGACGCACGGTGACGTGCGGAGGAGGTAAACCCTGTCAGCTGCAAGGAGATCTACATAAAGGATGGTCCGTCCGTAGGTCGCTACCCGCTTGATCTGGTAGGCAACTACCAGACTAGATAGATGATCGTCCACGACAGAACCCGGCTTACCGATAGACTGTCAATCAAAAATACCGCTCGATGAGCGGTATTTTTGGTAAGGAGTGTACAAGATTAAGCTTTGGCGCTTTTTACGACTTCAGCGAATGCTTTTGGTTCGTTAACGGCGATCTCAGCGAGAACCTTGCGGTCCAATTCGATGTTGGCAGCCTTGAGGCCGGCAATCAGTTTACCGTATGTTGTACCGTTTTCGCGTGCTGCAGCGTTGATGCGGGTGATCCATAGACCACGGAGATCACGCTTGCGGTTGCGGCGGTCGCGGTAGGCGTACTGCAATGCACGAATGACGGCTTGCTTAGCAAGACGGAATGAACGCGTGCGGTTGTGCTGCATGCCTTTGGCTAATTTTAAGATTTTTTTGTGCTTTGCGCGTGCGGTGACACCTCGTTTTACTCGCATACTATACTCCTAAGGCTCGTTTAACATTTTTAGCCATCGAACCAGTAACGGTTGCGGTGGTGTTGATTGCGCGTTTGCGGCTCTTGCTCTTCTTGGAAAGCAAGTGGGCACCAAATGCGCGTCGGCGGGTCAGCTTACCGGTACTTGTCAGCTTGATGCGCTTGGCAGTACCTTTGTGGGTCTTTAACTTTGGCATTATTTACTCCTTACTATTATGCTCAGATTGCGACCAGCCATCTGAGGCTTCTGCTCTACGACTGCGTCGTCTTCTAAAAGGGCAGTAATCTTATCAATCATTTCGTAGCCTAGCTCTTTATGAGCCATTTCGCGTCCACGGTAGAAAATTTGAATTCGTACCTTGTGGCCAGCGGCGAGAAATCCCCGGATCTTGCGAAGCTTGATGTCAAGATCGCCAGAGCCGATCTTTAAACCGAAGCGCATTTGCTTCAATTCACTCGCTTTGCTGCTCTTGCGGTTCTTCTGTTGTTCTTTCATCTTCTGGTATTGGTATTTACCCCAGTCGACAACCTTAGCAACAGGTGGCGCGGCTTCCGGTGAGATCTCAACAAGGTCAACGCCCGCTTCCTCGGCAGTCTTAAGCGCTTCAGCGCGACTCATAATGCCAAGTTGCGTTCCATCCGAACCGATCACTCGCAGTTCCTGTGCCCGGATATCCTCGTTGATACGAATTGATTTATTGATTACTGATCTCCTCTCGAGTCTGCAATTTTTAAGCGTTACTCGTTGGCTATTTTATCAGATGTGGGGCTGTGTTTCAAGGGCTTTTGAATCTATATTGCAATGCCTCGCCGAGATGGCCTGTCGAAATCTCGTTGGCGCCGTCCAAATCGGCGATTGTTCGCGCTACTTTTAGCACCTTGAAGTAACTCCGTGCGCTGAGGTTGAGCTTGTTCGTGGCGGTTTCGAGAAGTTGGCGGACTGCAGGTGAGAGTGCTAACGATGTCTTCGTTTCTCGACTAGTGAGAGAACTGTTGTATTTAGAACTAGACTTATATCTGTTACGTTGACGGTCTACGGCCATATTAATTACGCTTATCGCATCAGTATGTTGTTTTTTACTCATCGGATTATGTTCAAGCAGGGTGCTATTTGGGACACGTGAGACATTGACGATCATGTCGATACGGTCGAGGAGTGGTCCCGACAACCTCTTCTGATAATTGAGGAGCTGCGTACTCGTACAGCGACACTCGCGCGATGGGTCACCGTAAAACCCGCAAGGGCAAGGGTTCATAGTCGCGATAAGCATGAAATTGGCAGGGTAGAGGGCGTGGCTGTCCGCACGGCTTACAGATACCTGACGGTCCTCGAGTGGTTGACGCAGAGCTTCAAGCGTTGATCTGGGATATTCAGGGATTTCGTCCAAAAAAAGCACACCTAAATGGGCGAGGCTTATCTCGCCCGGTTTTGGGCGACTACCACCGCCAATGATCGCGGCACGGCTTGCTGTATGGTGGGGCGCCCGAAAAGGCCGACGGGTAATGACGGTATCTATAGCTTCGCCAGCGAGGCTGTGAAGCTTGGTGACGGCGATCTGCTCTTCGGCAGACAGGGGAGGGAGAAGTGAAGCGAGGCTCTTTGCCAGCATTGTTTTGCCGGCGCCCGGTGGGCCGGTGAGAAGGACGTTGTGATGTCCCGCGGCAGCTATGACCAGTGCTCTTTTTGCTTGCTCCTGGCCGTGTATGTCATCGAGTGTAGATGACTCATCGGTGGTGTTTTGAATAGGTTGAAAGAGCGTAGGGGTGACTTTCACCTCCTGCTTTAGATGGAGAAAGAGTTCTTTCAGGCTAGTGACACCTATGACATCAATGCCATTTACTAAGCTCGCCTGAGGGGCGTTGGCTTTTGGCAGGAAAATTTGTCTCAACCCCGCATTCTTGGCTGCTTCTGCCATAGTAATCGCGCCCTTGATAGGGCGAAGCTGGCCATCAAGGGCCAGTTCGCCAGCAAATGCAGCTCCTGTTACCTCCTCTTGTCGTAACTGCCCACTACCCGTAAGGATCGCTAGGGCGATGGGGAGGTCGTAATGTGTCCCATCTTTTGGGAGCTCTGCAGGCGCCAGGTTGATTGTGATGCGTCTGGCCGGGTATTCTAAGAGTGAATTCGTGACAGCGCTCTTAACGCGCTCCTTGGCTTCGTCGATGGCTTTGTTACCGAGACCGACGATCTGCAGGGAAGGAAGGCCCTTAGTAGCGTCGCTCTCAACGTCGATTATGTGCCCGCTAAAACCAATGGGCGCCACAGTACATACCTTAGCCACCGTACTCATTATGTACGTAGTTAAGCATAACTGGTAAATACAAGCAAACCATGCTATAATAACGGGTATTCATGTTTGGGGCTGAATTTTAGCTTTCGACAAGAGGACCTTAATAGATTATTCTGCAAACCGAACTTGCGCGTAACGCATATTTTTAATTGCAAACAAACTTGCATCTGCATTTGCTAGCCTGAAGAGCGCTTTCGCGCTTCCAAAGTTGGCATTTGCGCCAATCGCAGCCTAATAAGCTCGATCACCATTAGCCGATAGGTGACATGCTGGCTCGTGGTGTCATACCTATGTCACTTACTTCATTCATGCACGCAGAATGGGTGAAGGAAATCTTTCTGCACGACGTATTCGGACATTTTCGTCTGATTTTTTAGCCCGGGACGTCGTAAAAGTTTAAGTCAGACTATGTTTGTAGACGAATAATTTATTACCTTTTGGACCGGGGGGCAGTGCCCCGCAGCTCCACCAAAATTGAATCGTCAAGCCGCCGCTAGGGCGGTTTTTTCGTGGCAAAAAAGCATAAAAGCACCAAAATAAAACAACCACCTGCGAGTAGTGGTTGTTTAGTGTGGAGTTTTTTGCGTTTTGTTTATTTTTGGCTCCTGCATAATTTTTTTATTCAAGAGCTACCCCTATAATATGATGCCATACCGCTTGTGTCAACACTATTTTAGAGAAAATGTTTATTAGCTAAATACATGTGTGGATAACCATAAAGCCGCCTTGTGTATGACAGGGAAGGGGACAAAAATTACGCAGGGCAGGTGTATAAAAAATGTCCAAAATATTTTTTACAACCATAAAGCAAAAACAATGTCAGGACCTGTTTTAGTAGCAGCCGCCGATCGAAAAATGAATAGACTATTATATCGACTGACAAGAATGTGCCAGGAGCTGGATGTGATCATACGTAGACTTAATGTAATGTTGCTTTGTCATTCGTAAGTAGCACGCGCTGCTGCTTTATTGTGGCATGGGCACTAAGTTCTTTGGACTAATTGAAGGACATAGCGCATGACACATAGAAGTTTGTGCGCGTCGAATTGGACAGTTCAGGCAATACATGTCGAATTTATTAGAATGGATTTTTGACCATAGGTTAGCTATGCCTTTTTGCTGTATGCTATGCTTTTTTGTTTGCAGGCGTATTAGTAAGTAATGTAAGCGAGCCTGCCAGGCGGCCCGGGTTTAGAATCTATAGCATGCGGATAAAAGCCATATTCGGGCTAAAGTTCAAATGCTACTATGTGGCGACTATGCGGAGTCTGGAGGGCTTGTGCGGTATAGGAATGCCCCAGAAGAAGCCATTCACTATTTAATAATACCTTTTATAACAACGTAGATAAATATACATCATTACGATTTAACACCTAAGAATAAGACAAAAAGCCTCTTAGTTGTAATTGACACATCGTATTTATAGCATTAACGTATTGACCAAAACGATATATCATGCTAGTCTAAAGACAAGCTTTTACAAAAACAAAAAGCGCAAAAAACACATTTACAATTCAAAAACTGATCGTCAAGTTTGACGGAAAGTCGGTAACGACACGCCCCTGCAAACACAAAAAACATTGACTCATCACATACGAGTCACGCACCTTTTTTCGCAGTTACAGTGACGTTGCCGATGCTCCGCCAAATTCATATAGGCGTTAGAGCGCGCGTACTTTGTCAGTACCGATGTACCTAGTTAATCCCTGTTAACCTTTAG